>NZ_JBSGVW010000007.1:138586-283978 GCF_053608645.1 Streptomyces sp. NPDC055013 | reverse complement strand
AGAGCGAGTAACTCCCACTCCTGGTCGGTGAGTTCATGGCGTCGTATCACCCCACCATGATCCACCCTCCGATGATCTTTGAAGACGGACCCTAGTGCCCCGAGTTGCCATGTGTAATCGGGCGCACGCAAAGGGTTGCATTGGAACTCTCAAAATGGAACTCTCAGATGAACCCGGCAGGAGCGTAGACATACGACGCGCGCCCCCGGCGCGCACTACCTTGCAGTCGCTCGCGAGAAGGCTTCAGGATCTGACGAATCGACACGAAGGATCCTGAACATGGCAGTCGGACCGACCACCCGTAGGCGTCAGCTCGGCGCCGACCTTCGACGCCTCCGCGAACTCAAGGGTTTGACCCTTGAGGATGCCGGGGCGCGAGTCGGCATCTCAAAGGCGACACTCAGCCGCTACGAGACGAAGGAGGGCACGGTCAAGTGGCCGGCTGTCGATGCCCTTTGCCGCGAATACGGCGCCTCCGACGAGGAACGTCTCGCGCTGGTAGATCTCGCGAAGGACGCCAAGATCCAAGGTTGGTGGCGATCACTCGCCGACCCCATCCCCGAGTCCATGAACCTCATGCTCACCCTTGAGGACGAGGTTGTACGCGAAGATCACTACGCCTGCATGTACGTACCCGGACTGCTTCAGACTCGCGCCTACGCCGAGGCGGTTCATCGAGCCTCGGAAGTGCAGTGCCCAGAACGAGAAGTCCAGCACATGGTGGACATCCGCATGAAACGGCAAGAGCTCCTCGATCGCGATGAGCCACCGCACATCTGGTGCGTGATCGATGAAGCAGCGCTCCGACGCAGGGTGGGCGGCCGCGAAGTCATGCAGGATCAACTGCGCCATCTGCTCACCATGTCGCAGCTACCTCACATCACCGTGCAAGTGCTGCCCTTCTCAGCTGGAGCACACGCAGCTGCCGTTGGCAGCTTTGTTGTCCTACGCGGTCCTGCTTCTGAGCTGGACGTCGTGTACGTCGACTTGCTTGGAGGTGGCCTCTTCATGGAGAAGCAAGGAGAACTGGAGCGTTATAGGTTGGCGTTCGAGTACCTCAGCGCACAGGCACTCGACCTTGAGTCCTCGGCAGAGATCATCCACCGTATAAGCAAGGAGCTGTGATGACGGCGCCCTCGCCCTACCAATGGTTCAAGTCCTCTTACAGCGGTGGCAGCGGGACTGAATGCGTGGAGTGTGCCCGCGTCGACGAAACCATTCTCGTGCGCGACTCCAAGCACGGCTGCGGGCCCCTCTTGTTGGTCCAGGGACAGGCTTGGCGGGCGTTCATAGGGATGTTGGGGAAGTACTGAAGAGGGCATCTGTGGCCCAGTTGGGCATTGGCCGACAGTGGACTTGTCACCAGTTCCGCGTGCACGCAATCCTCACCCGCGCCACAGAATGCGCAATCTGCTGCAATTCTTGAGTGCGCGGGTCTCCGCGCCTCGCACCCTGGAACTCCAACCAGTCTCAGCGGAGGGCGACATGACGCTCAGGTTCCTCGGCACCACCAGCGACGACGGCGACTGCCCCACCCTCTATGACATCGAGGGCACGGACGAGATCCTCGTCCAAGGCGAACGGGAGACCAACCCGGAACACCTCTCGCAGTTACGGGACGTAAAGGAGTCCGAGACATTCGTCCGGGTGCCCCGCAGTCTGCTGAGCCGCTACGCGCCCAGGAGCGACGCCCCTGAACTCCAGCCGTTCGCCTCGGTCTCCCGCCTCTTCCGTGACTTCAGGCACACGGCTTGGCGCCTGGAGACCCGCCGTGGGTACGCCTCCGATCGCAACGGCCCAAAATGGCAGCGGTTCCTCGTAGGAGAGGACATCGCCCGCGATCCCGACAACGCCTGGCGCGAGAATGTCCGCGCGCAGTCCGCGCAGGGCAAGCGCGTCGAGCGCGTTCGGCTGGTCGATGAACCGCCTACGCGGGGGCAGGAGTTCCTCCTGGCCAGTGCAGCCAGCAACATCGCAGCAGGCGAGGACATCCGCTGCTTGACCCGCACCCGGGCTCGGGAATTGCGTTTGCCGGACTACGACTTCTGGCTCTTCGACGCCAGGATTCTCGCCCGCTTCGCGTTCGACGACGAAGACACCACGCTGGGGGTGTACGTGATCCGGGATCCAGCTGAGGTCCTCGCCGCCTGCCAAGTCCGGGACGCGGCCTGGCACCATGCGGAACATACCGAAGAGTTCGCTAAGCGGGTACGTTCCACCGTGTGAGTACGGACTACCAGACGGCGAGAGAAGCCCTCGGCGCGCGGCTCCGTGAGCTGCGCGCCGAAGCTGGTCTGGACGGCAAGGACCTTGCCGCCAAGCTCGTTTGCCAGCCGTCGAAAGTATCGAGGCTCCAGAACGGCAAGCAGACTCCGTCCACGGCGGACCTGACCGCTTGGGCTCAGGCATGCGGTCGCCCGGAGGCCGAGGCAGAGCTCCAAGGCCTCCGGGCCGGGCTGGAGATGAAGCAGCGGCACCGGTCCTGGCGGCGTCAGCTCGCTGGCGGGCATCGCGGGCGGCAAGAGATCGCCGTGCGCCAGTCCGAAGCCACGAAGACAATCCGCGGGCTTGAGGTGTCCCGCGTTCCCGGGCTGTTTCAGACACCGGAGTACGCCCGCGTCATCTTCGAATCCAACGCAGAGTTCCGGGGGATCCCGGCCGCGACCGATGCCGCTGTCGAGGCCCGGATGCGCCGCCAGGAGTCGCTGTACGACCCCGAGAAGACGTTTCGTTTCCTGCTGTGCGAGGCAGCCCTGTATCACCGTTCATGCCCCGTGGACGTGATGGCTGAGCAACTGGACCGGCTGTACAACCTGGTAGGCCAGCGCCGGATTGAGATCGGCATTCTTCCGTTCGGCTCTCAGCTACGCCGTACGGCCCCGCACGCCTTCTGGATCTACGACCGTAGGTTGGTCATCGTCGAGACGATCAGCGAAGAGCTGTGGCTCACCGGCGAAGACGACATCCAGCTGTACGAGCGAGCGTGGAACTGGCTCGGCGAATCCGCAGAGTACGGGGCGCCAGCGCGCCGTCTGATCGGTCGGGCGAGGGTGTCTTTGGACCTCGAATAGGCAACCAGCCGCAAGCACAGCGGCATCGGGCGCAATCAGACGCAATCGCAGCGCAAGCCCGCAATGGTGACGCCTAACGTCCTGGTCATGGCCACAAAGTCCACCGCCCGGTCCACCCTGCAAGCCAGCTCCAGTCCCAGCACTCGGAACCTCAGCGCCGCGGCTCTCCTGTTCCCTGCGGAGACATTCAGATGAGTACCGCTGCAACAGCCGACGAACGCAATGCCCCGTCGCTCGGCGAACTCCTCGTAGCCTCTGCGACCGGCCTTTGTCGACGCACCGCAGTACAGGCCCTCGTAGAGGAAGAGAGACTCCTTTCCCTCGACAACGTCCGTGCGGCGCTCGTAACGAAAAGCGACGACGTCATGACGTGCCGATGGCAGAGCTTGGCGGCACGCTTCTACACGCTCGGCCTCGATGAAGGAGATCGTGCGTTCCTTGGCTTGGTGCTCTCGATGGCCGGGGTGCGCCAAAGTCACCTGGCCGCAGTAGAGCATCTCGACGAGCGTCGCCTGAAGATCGTCCTTCAGGCAGTCGTGCGACTCGCCCGCAGCGATCGAATCGCAATCGGTGCGCGTCTCTGAACTGACACGCCAAAGCTCACCCACGAAGGTCACCCGGTTTTGAGGGGCATCTGTGCTCCACGCCAGATCAAGGCCGCCAAGCCTCCGCTCCGACTCCACCATCAGCGGTTCAAGCCCGAAAGGGGCACCACCCGATGAGCATGACCGTCGCCACCGAACCTCGCAACGGACGCTCCCTGGTCACCGACACCGAGTTCGACATGCTCGCCGCCTTCTGCGCTGACGAATACGGCCTCGAACGCTGCGTGGCCGATCGCGTCGTCGACCAGGCCCTCGCACTGGTCTACGTCATGGGCTCCACAGGCGAGGGCGCAGCCATGGCGCCGTCCGAGCTGGTCGACCCGGGCTGGCACACACTGATCCTGCACACGGGCTGGTACGCGACTTGGTGCGAGAAACAGTTCGGCTACTTCCTGCACCACCAGCCGAACTCCAAGGTCCGTACGCGCGGCCTGATGGTCGATGTCGTGGGAAAGGTCAGGGCGGCCGGCTTCGAGGTGGACGAGCGACTCTGGGGCACAGCCGCCGACTGCAATCCGCCCGCTTGCTGCGGTGATGGACCCTGCTGCTGAGCAGCGTTTTCTCCAACCACGTTGTCGGCAGGGCGGGTTGGTGTTCTTCGGCTCCAACCGCTCCAACCCGCCCGTCCCGTGTAGGAACGGACTCACACCGTGCCCCTCACCGAACTGACCGCAACCAGCCGCGTGACCGTCTTCCCCCTCGAAAACCTCACCGTCGCCTACACCACCCAGTCCAGCGATCGGCGAGGTCTGGGGGACATCGGACTTGTCGCGGTCATCGACGCGCAGAGCGAAGGGGAGGAGTTGTGGCGGCTGGCCCGTGACCTGGGTGGGCGTACCCTCAGCGAAGACCAGGCACGGTGGATTCTCACGCAGGCCGGCCGTGCCCGCATGGTCAATACGTACGCCAACCTGCCCGACGAGACATGGACGGCGTATGTCCGCCGCCGCTTCGAACTCGACGCCCTGTTCGCCAACCACGACATCCTGCTGACCGGCAGGATTGCCCTGTCTGGACCGGGGGCGGTGTCGGCCGTCGAGAAGAGGGCCTGGAGGGGAGAGCCATGACCGGGCCTGGCCCGTATGAGCTGACCCCCACCAGGGTGGGCCTCCATGATTTCGGCCAACTCACCCTTCCCGCGCGCCGTTCTCTGCCCTGACTGCACAACGCCCTGCTCGAAACCGGGACTGCGCCCAGTGCGTAATCGGCAAGGCCGGCCTTGCCTCCCAGAACGGCCCAGGAGGCGGCGGCGACGCTCAGGACGTCTCTCGCTGGGCTTCGTGAGGCCCAGAGGGGCCCGGGCCGACCCGGAAGGCCGTCGAAGGAGGCAGGCGGCGCCTGAACGAGCGTCAGCGTCCAGGCGACCGCACCCGGCTGATTGACACTCAGGCCGCGTGGTCCGTTTGGCATCCCCGATGAGCGCCCAGGCGCATATCGGATTAGCCTCCCAAATGAGCGCAATGTGGATCTTTAGGTGTGCGCTCTCGACCCAAGGAGGAAAAATGCGCAAGCTTCAGAAGGCCGCCGTTGCGGCCGCGATGGTCGGGACCCTCAGCCTCATAGCCACCGGCACCGCCTCCGCTCAGCCTGCCTACGACGGTCATGGTTGTAAGTCTCACGACCAGAACATCAACCTGCTCAACAACATCGGACTCGCCAACGGCGCATTGGGCAACTTGCTCAATGGCGAGGGCTCTCCGGGCGCGCAGCACAACCACGTCGGCTCCAGCTGCGGACACCACTGATCGACAGGGATCGTGTTACGTAGCTCGCTGATGCGAGTCTCGGCGCCCGGGCGGCCTCCGTCCGGGCGCTGAGGCCTGTCTCGCTACCAAAGTTGCAGGTCCGTCGACCAACGGCCGATGACACAGCCTGCGGCTGCCTTCAGACTCGGCACAGCACAGCACAGCACAGCACAGCACGGCACCGGGCAGCGCCGCGGTCGGGCTGGGCCTCGTCGGAGCGAGCAGAAGCGTAGGTGTGGGGGATATGAGGGGTACGGGGGATCTTTCGAAGAAGGGCCGTCCGTCGGTTGGCGGAGCTGAGCCAGATGCCGTCGAGATCGCCGAGTCGGCCTGGCTTCTCACGCTCTTCTGCGTGGGGTGCGGGGCCGGTATCGGGTGGTTGGTCACCCTGCTGGCGAAGTGGCTCGTGACGTGGGACTGGGCGCCGTTGCAGGGGCCGGCCGAGCTGGTGACCTCGGTTCCCGAGCCGTGGCTGACCGTGGGTGGCGTCGGGGTGGGGGCGCTGGTGGGGCTGGTGGTGGGGTTCATCGCCGTGCATGAGTCGTTGGCGGTGAGTGTCTCCGCCGGTCGTGTCGTCCTCAGGGTCAGGGACTCTTCGCAGGAGTTCGGGCGGGATGAGATCGCCCTGGCGGCGCGGGACGGTAAGCAGCTCGTGCTGCTCGGGGCGGACGGAATGGAGATCGCTCGGGAGGAGTGCGGGCTGTCCTGGCAACGGGTCGCCGACGCCTTCGCCGAGCACGGTTACCGGTGGGCCGATGAGGATCCGCACCGGGAGGAGTTCCGGCGCTGGGTTCCGGGGATGCCCGGGCTGCCCGAAGGGGCGGACGCGCTGTTCAGGGCTCGGGCGGACGCGCGGGAGAAGGACGAGGGCGCCGACGACGCCCGGGAGCTGCGCGGGGAGCTGCTGCGGCTCGGCGTGGTCGTACGGGACGAGAAGCGGCGGCAGTACTGGCGTATGCCCCAGACACCCCAGATGCCTCAGACACCTCGTACGCCTCAACAGTCCTGAAGCACCGGCGCACCTGGGCCGCCGGGCCTGGGCTGGGCGTCGGCTGGGAGGATTGCGCGGACCACAGAGGAAGAAGGGGGATGAGCATGATCGTGCTCGTCTTGGTCGGCGTTCTCCTGCTCGCCGTCGCGGGGTGCGTGTGTGTCGTGTGGGCGTCTCGGGGCGGCCCGCGCTGGGTGCGTGGGGTGGCCGCCGTGACCCTGGGACTGGGCGAGGTGGTGCGGGTGTTGGGCCGTTCCGGACGTGGGTCGAGGTCCGGCTCGAACTCCGGCTCGGACGACTGACGCCGTACGGCCGCGAGGCGAGCGTGGGCCGCGCCGACATGGGTGACGGTCGGCGCGGCCCCGCGTGAGGTGACGTCAGCCGGTCGCCCCCGACGGCGGGCCGGTTGTCGCCTCGCCCTTGCCCTCCGTCAGGAGCCACTCACGGTTCAGGGCGCCCAGCGGGATCTTCTTCTGGAAGACGGGCGTGCCGAAGATGGTCAGTTGCAGCTGGAGGGAGCCGGTGAGGTCCACGCCGCCGTAGAGGGCGTAGGAGCCGGCTACCGAACCCGTGCCGTCGGAGGAGCCCTCGGCCGATGCCTCGGCGTGGGCGCGGACGTACGGGGCCAGGTCCGCGGTGACGCCTACGGTGCCGTAGAGGCCCACGGTGGCCTCGGCGCCGAGCGCGGCCTTGACGTCGCCGGCCGCGGTGACCTTGGCCTTGAGGGGCTCGCCGGTCATCTCGGACTCGCTGACCGGGGTCCAGCCCTTGGTCCAGGAGAAGGTGCCGCCGACGCGGAAGTCGCCCTTGATGTCCTGTTCGACGTCGACCGTGACGCGGCCGTCCGCGTTCACCTGGATGTAGCAGGTGAGGTCCAGGTTGACGACCACGGGGATCGGGCCGACCTGGATCACCGGGTCGGAGTGGAGCTCGGCGAAGGGGATGCGGATCGGCTGCCCGTTCGTCGAGCCGGCCGCGCGGCCCTTCAGGGACCACTTCGAGGCCCAGTCGCCGGACAGGCCCAGGAAGGCACCGCCGGGCGAGGCGCCCGTGCCGTCGCCGGAACCGTCGTACGAGAACGCGACCTCGGGCGCGAGCTGGACGAAGCCCTCCACGGACGCGGCCGCCGACGCCGGGGCGCCCTCGGCCGTGGCCACCGCGGCACCCACGTCGATACGGAGGCTGCCCAGCGGGAGTTTCGCGCCCTCGGGGCCGAAGTGGAGGTCGCCGGTCTTCGCCCAGGAGACCTTCACGCCCTTCAGGAGGGGCTCGACCTCCATGGCCGACGGGTCCACCGGGACCGTGCCCTTGGCCTTGCTCTCGCCGAGCACGGAGTTGAGCTTCGCCGGTTCCGTGTCGACCGTAGTGTCGCCGTCCTCCGTGGCGCCCACGACCTGCGTGACCTCGGCCAGCACGCCGTCGGGGGCGCCGGGGGCGGGGGCGCTGGCGATGAAGTCGCCGACGGACACCGGGGGTTGGGCGGAGGTGGAGGCCGAGGCGGAGGCGGAGGGGCTGGTCGAAGGCTTCGCGGGCGACGTGGACGAGGTGGGTGAAGGGCCGGTACCGGCCGACGGGGCGCCGGGCGGCTTCGCCACGGACGGCGACGAGATGACGGCCCGTCCGGACTTCCTGTCGTACGAGGCGACCTTGAGGGACGACTTCTTCGCCGTGCCTCCTTCACCTCCGTCGGCGACGGCGGTGGGAGTGGCCGTACCGGACGGGGCCGACACGACGGCGAGTTGTTCCTCGACCGCGGCCGGGTCGGGGGTCTCGGCCGCCGCCCTGTTCGCCGGGTCGGTGGTGGTCGGGGAGGTGGACGAGCAGCCCGTGACGAGTACGGCCGCGATGGTGGCAGCCGTCAGTAAGGCATGCCTCTTGAGCTTGGGTCTGTGCACGCGTGTTCCTCGGGAGCGGGGTATGGGGGTGCGCTTCAGGAGGTGACACATGGGGAGCGGGCACGCCGGTCATCCAGGCGTGCCCGTACGGCCGTTGCCGCGCGGTGCGCGGACGGTGGTTACCCCCCAGTAGTCACGCATGAGCATGCCAGCACCGCGGGGGCAGCACCCGCTTTCTTTTCGGGGGGTGGCGGTGACGTGGGTCACAGCCGACTGCTGGTCAGGTGCCGCAGTCGCCGCCGGGGTACCAGGCGCCTCCGCCTCAGGCTCAGGCTCCGCCCGGGGGTCCGGGTCCGGCTTCGGCTTCGGCTTCGGCTCATCCGAATACGGCGCCTCATGGCCCGGGCATCTCCGGCTGCGCCCCTCCCACTCCCCCGGCTGTGCGCCGGTAATTGGTTGTCCCGTGAAATCGGCCCGTCCTACAGTGAGTTCACTTCGAAGAGACGTTCCCCGGGAAGCAAGCCGCAGAGCGGGAACGGCCCACCTCACCGAGCCGGCGAGCCACACCGAGGTGCAGAAGGGGCGGCAGTCGTCTTTGTCGACCCCTCTTTCGGAGGCCCTTCATGAACGTCGGTACGAACGTGGGCATCGGCCTGCCCATCGGCGACCCGGCCGCCCTGCTCACCTGGGCCCGGCGCGCGGACGCCGGTCCCTTCAGCACGGTCGGCCTGCTGGACCGGCTCGTCCACGACAACCCCGAACCGCTGGTCGCCCTCGCCGTCCTGGCCGGTGCCACCACCCGCATCCGCGTGCAGACCGAGGTCCTGCTCGCCCCGCTGCGCGACACCGCCCTGCTGGCCAAGCAGGCCGCCACCCTGGACCGGATGACCGGGGGCCGTCTCGTCCTCGGCCTGGGCGTCGGCGGCCGGGACGACGACCACCGGGCCGCGGGCACCGACCTGCGCACGCGGGGCCGGCGCATGGACGCGCAGATGGCCACGATGCGCCGCCTGTGGTGGGGCGATCCGTACGGCGACGGCGTCGGCCCCATCGGTCCGGCGCCCGCTCGCCCCGGCGGCCCGGAGATGCTGTTCGGCGGCTTCCAACCGGCCGCGCTGGAACGCGTCGCACGCTGGGGCGACGGCTTCCTCGCGGCCGCGCCGCCCTCCTGGGCGGGCGGCCTCTTCGACACCGTCCGCGAGTTCTGGAAGGAGTACGGCCGCGACGGCGAGCCCCGCCTCGTCGCTCAGGTCAACGTCGCACTCGGCCCACCGGACGTGCTCGACGACGCCCGCGCCCGCATGCACGCGTACTACGCCTTCACCGGCATGGCCGACCGTATGGTCGCCGGCCTCCTCACCACGCCCGCCGAGATCCGCACCGCGCTCACCGCCTTCGCCGACCTGGGCGCCGACGAGGTCATGCTCTACTGCTACGGCCTGGACCCGGACCAGGTCGACCGACTGGCGGATGTGCTGTGATCCCGGATCTGTGACGCCGGCGCGACCTAGCCCGTGAGACCCGCGAGACCCGTGTCTGGAGGACATGTGTTCCTGGTGTACCTGCTGTTCGTCGTCATAGCGGTGATCACCGCAGTCGGGCTCTGCGGCCACGGCGCCCGCACCCTGGCCGACCGGCGCGCACAACGCACGGGCACACCCGGCTTGCTGCGCGGGCTCGCGGCCCTCGCGGGCGCCGGTGCGTGCGTCCTGTACGCCTGGGGGCTGCTCGCCGTCACAGGCGCGGTGATGACGGCGGAGGACGGCGGAACCGACTCGTCGCCACCTCGGTCCTGCCGCACGGCGGGCTGGGAGGAACGGCATCAGCAGGGCGCCGAGATCGTCGACTACAGGGTCACGTACGTCCCTCTCGGCTTCGTCTGCGAGACCAGCGACGGCGGGAGTTACGACAACGGCGACGTGCCCGGCTACGTCAACCCGGGCGTCCTGGTCCTCGCCCTCACCGCCGCGGGGTGCGCCATCGGCGCGGGGTACGTGTCGGAGCTGCGTGCCCGGGCCGGGCTGCGGAAGGGGAAGGCCGGTTAGCCTCGGCCCATCGAGGCCGGCAGGAGTTGCCGGCCGAAGTGGTGGGAGGCAGACATGGCGAAGATCCCCAGCGCGGCGGTTGCCGCAGGCGGACTCGTCGGCGGCTACGGCGTGGCCCGCTGGACCAGGAAGCGGCAGCTCGGCGGGGCCGTACTGGCGGTCGCCGGGGCCGCGGCCGCGCAGCAGTGGCGGCAGCAGGCGGGCGGGAAGGCCGCGGGCGCACTGACCGCCGCGTACGTCGCCGCCTTCGCCGGTTCGCACCCGCTGGCCAAGAAGGTGGGCGCCTGGCCCGCCGTGTTCGGGGTGGCGGGGGCGGTGGCCCTGGCGTCGTGGGCGGTGGCGGACCGGCGGGGCTGACCCGAGCCGCCCCGACGCACCGCCACCGGGCGCCGCACGCCGCTAGGCCCCATGGCTCAGCACATTCACCACCCGCCCGTTCGGGTCCCGTACGAAGAACCGCCGTACGCCCCACTCCTCGTCCCGCAGTTCTCGTACGATCTCCGCGCCCGACGCGAGCACCTGGGCGTACACGGCGTCGACGTCCTCGACCTCCACGCTCAGGTCGGGGACGACCGGAGCGGTGCGTTCCGCGGTGAAGAAGCTGATCTGGGCGGTGGGGTTGGCGGGCGACGCCAGGGTCATCACCCAGCCCATGTGCATCACCTCCTCGAAGCCGAGCAGGCCGTAGAAGTCCCGGCTGGTCGCCATCTGTTCCTCGGACCCGACCTGGAAGTCGGGCATGATCCTGCGGATCGTCATCGCATGCGGCTCCTGTTCGGTGGCCGGAGTTTTCTGTTATCCCCGGCAGTGTCTCCCCGTCTCCTCACCGTCCCCAGCCCCAGGCACGCGAGGAATGAGCCACGTGACACGACAGATCAGCCGCCGGAGCATGCTCAAGGCCACGGGTGCGACCGCGGGAGCCGTCGGTATCGGTACGACCGCCCTCGCGCCCCCGGCAGCCGCGGCCGACGCCTCGTTCGCGCACCCCGGCCTCCTGCACACCCGCGCCGACCTGGACCGGATGGCCGCCGAGGTGAAGGCCGGCGCCGGCGCCCACACGGCCGGGTTCGCCAAGCTGACCGCCAACCGGCACGCGCAGCGCGGCTGGACGGCCAACCCGCAGGAGACCGTGGTCCGGGGAGGCGCCGGCCAGAACTACGCGATCCTCTACAACGACGTCCACGCCGCCTACCAGAACGCCCTGCGCGGCCACGTCAGCGGCGACAGCGCCCATCTCGACACCGCCGTGGCGATCCTCAACGCCTGGTCGGCCGAGCTGACCACGCTGGCCGGCAACGCCGACCGCTTCCTGGCGGCCGGGATCTACGGCTACCAGATCGCCAACGCCGCCGAACTCGTCCGCGACCACCCCGACTTCGAGCTCGGCCGGTTCCAGGAGATGCTGACCACCGTCTTCGCACCGCTCAGCGACAGCTTCCTGGTCAAGCACAACGACGCCGTCGTCTCCAACTACTGGACCAACTGGGACCTCACCGCCATGTGCTGCGTCCTGGCGACCGGCATCCTCTGCGACGACAAGGCGCAAGTCGCCCGCGCCGTCGAGTACTTCAAGCACGGCGAGGGGCTCGGCTCGATCCGCAACGCCATTCCCGTCGTACGCGACGACGGCCTCGCCGAGTGGCTGGAGGCCGGCCGCGACCAGGGGCACGCCCTGCTCGGCGTCGGGCTGATGGGCACTTTCTGCGAGATGGCCTGGAACCAGGGCATCGACCTGTACGGCTACGACGACAGCCGCTTCCTCAAGGGCGCCCAGTACGTGGCCAAGTGGGCGATGGGCGGGGAGGTGCCCTTCACCGCGAACACCCGCAGGAAGGGTGCGATCAACGGCTGGTCGGGGTCGGAGACCGTGACCGAGGCCGCGCCCGTGGACCCGGCGATGACCCGCCCCATCTGGGCGATGATCGCCAACCACTACACCAAGCGCCGGGGCCTGCCGGCGTCGTACCTCACCCGCATCGCCGCGAAGGCCTCGCCGGAGGGCGGCGGCGGGGACTACGGGCCCAACAGCGGCGGGTACGACCAACTGGGCTTCGGCACGCTGACGTTCACGCGCGACAAGGCCACCGGGACAGGGGCGGGCACGGGCGGTTCGGCCGGTCCGGCTGCTACAGGAGAGGCGACCCCGGCAGCCGGGGCGGGGGCGACAGCGGGGTCGGACGCCCGGCCGAGGACGGCGGCCACGGCATCGCCCTCCGCGTCCGCCTCTTCCTCCGCCACCGGCGATCTCGCCGCCACCGGCTCCCACGACGTCATCGGCTGGACCGCCGCCACCGGCGTCACCGCCCTCGCCGGCGGCCTGTTGCTCCTGCGGCGCAGGGAGCGGGTCCGGCGCGCATCCCGGTAGGGCTACGCCCCTGTTCCCACCTCACCCTCCGCCCGGGCCGGCTTCGTCACCGCCGTGAGCGGCCGGGCGATGTCCTCCAGCGACCGGCGTTCCGCGCGGACCGCGAGGAAGGCCGCCACCAGGCCCGCCAGGCACATCAGGGCCGCGCCGATCTGGAAGGCGAGGACCGTGTCGCCGACCTTGCCCGTCGCGGTGAGGTCGGCGAAGAGCAGGGGGCCGCTGATACCGCCGGCGGCGGTGCCGAGGGCGTAGAAGAAGGCGATGGACATCGCGCGGGTCTCCATCGGGAAGACCTCGGAGACCGTGAGGTAGGCGCTCGACGCGCCGGCCGACGCGAAGAACAGGACCGCGCACCAGCAGGCCGTCAGCGTGCTCGCGCTGAGCGTGCCCTGGTCGAACAGCCAGGCCGTGCCGAACAGCAGGATGCCCGAGAGCAGGTACGTCGACGAGATCATGATGCGGCGGCCGACCGTGTCGAACAGCCTGCCCAGCAGCAGCGGGCCCATGAAGTTGCCGAGCGCGATGACCGCGAAGTAGTAGCCGGTGCTGCCGCTCGGGACGTCGTAGAACGTGGTCAGGATCGCGCCGAAGCCGAAGGTGATGGCGTTGTAGAGGAACGCCTGGCCGATGAACAGGGAGAACCCGAGGATCGCCCGCCTGCGGTACTTCGAGAAGACCGTGCGGCCGATCTCCATGAACGTCACGCTGCGGCGCTGGCGGATGGTGAGCTCGCCCTCGGCGCGCGGCAGCGGCTCGCCCCGCTCGGCCTCCACCCGTTCCTCGATGGTGGACACGATCCGTTCCGCCTCGTCGTCGCGGCCGTGGATCAGCAGCCAGCGTGGGCTCTCCGGGACGTGCCGCCGGACCAGGAGGATCACCAGGGCGAGGACGGCGCCGAGCGCGAACGTCAGCCGCCAGCCGACGTCCGCAGGGAAGATCGCCGTGTCCAGCGCGACGATCGACAGCAGCGAGCCGCCGACCGCGCCCAGCCAGAAGCTGCCGTTGATCATCAGGTCGACGCGGCCGCGGTACTGCGCCGGGATCAGCTCGTCGATCGCGGAGTTGATCGCCGCGTACTCGCCGCCGATGCCGAAGCCCGTCAGGAAGCGGAACAGGAAGAACCACCAGGTGTGGAAGGAGATCGCGGTCAGGGCCGTCGCCGCCAGGTACACCGCCAGCGTGATCATGAACAGCTTCTTGCGGCCCCACCGGTCGGTCAGGCGGCCCCAGAACAGGGCGCCCAGGCAGGCACCGGCCACATACAGCGCGGCGGCCAGGCCGGTGACCTGGCCGGAGGTGATCGGCAGTCCGCTGCCGGGCTCGGAGAGGCGTGGCGCGATGTTGCCGACGACCGTGACCTCCAGCCCGTCCAGGATCCACACGGTGCCGAGACCGATCACGATCGTCCAGTGCCAGCGCGACCACGGGAGGCGGTCCAGGCGGGCGGGGATGTCGGTCGTGACGGTACGGCCGGTCTCGGCCTCTGCGGTGGTCATGGGCCCCCTCCTCATCGAGCGGAACCCGTGCCGAGTGCCCTGGAGGGGGCGGTCCTACGCCCCCAGCGCCCGCGACACCGTGTAGATCACCAAGCCGGCGAGCGACCCGACCACCGTGCCGTTGATCCGGATGAACTGCAGATCGCGTCCGATGTGCGCCTCGATCTTCTTCGTCGTGTGCTCGGCGTCCCAGCTCGCCACGGTGTCCGTGATCAGGGAGGTGATCTCCTTGCGGTAGGTGGTGACGACGTACACCGCCGCGCCCTCCACCCAGCCGTCGACCTTGGCCTGCAGCCGCGGCTCGACCGCCATCCGCGCGCCCAGCGACAGCAGCGAGGCACGCACGCGCAGGCGCAGCTCGCTGCGTTCGTCCTCGGCCGCCGAGACGATCATCGACCGGACGGCGGTCCACGCCGAGGCGATCAGGTCCTGGACCTCGCCGCGTCCCAGCACCTCGCCCTTGAGCCGCTCGACACGCGCGCGGGTGTCCGTGTCGGACTGGAGGTCGGAGGCGAAGTCGGTGAGGAAGCGGTCGAGGGCGCCGCGGGCCGGGTGGGAGGGCATGTCGCGCATCTCGGTGACGAAGCGGAGCAGCTCCTTGTAGACGCGCTCGCCGACCCGCTTGTCGACGAACTTCGGGGTCCAGCCGGGGGCGCCGCCCTGGACCGCGTGCATGATCTCCTCGTCGTGCAGGATCAACCAGTGCTGGGCCCGCGCGACGATCAGGTCGACGGCCCGCTTGTGGCCGCCGTCCGCGACGATCTTGTCCAGCATCTTCCCTATGCCGGGCGCGATCTCCTGGGCGTCCGCCCGCCGGGTGATGGCCTCCCCCACGACCGCCTGGACGTCCGCGTCGCGCATGACCGCCAGGGCGCCTCTGAGCGCCGCGGACAGCTCGGCCGTCACGCGGTCCGCGTGCTCCGGGTCCGCCAGCCACGCCCCCAGCCGGCTGCCGATGCCGACGGCGCGCAGGCGCTGTCGTACGACGTCCTCGGAGAGGAAGTTCTCCCCGACGAACTCGCCCAGTGAGACCCCGAGCTGGTCCTTCTTGTTGGGGATGATCGCGGTGTGCGGGATGGGGATGCCCAGCGGGTACCGGAACAGGGCCGTGACCGCGAACCAGTCGGCGAGCGCGCCGACCATGCCGGCCTCGGCTGCCGCCGCGACATAGTTCGCCCACTCGCCGGCGCCCTGGTGCGACGCCACCTTGGCGAGGACGTACACCAGTGCCACGAACAGCAGCAGCCCGGTCGCGGTGAGCTTCATCCGCCGTACGCCGCGCTGTTTCTCCTCGTCGGCGGCGGTGAACGTCGTCATCGCACGTACGGCCGATGCGGGGACGCGCCGGTTACCGGCAGCGCCCGGCCGGGCATGCTGCCCTACGTCACGCGTTCCCGTTTCTTCCGGATTCGTACGTTCCATTCCGCTCCACCCGTCCAGGATCCCCCGTACTCATTGTCCCTACCTGACCGACTCCTGGAACGAAACAAGAGTTCCCGGCGTCTGTTCGTGGGGGGAGGTCGATGACGAACTCCGGATGAACGCCGGCGGCCCAATGGGGGGTCCGTGCAACTCCCCTCCGCCTTATGACGCATCATGAGGTGATCACATCGGAGCCTCGGGCTCCCATCCGCCCGAGGAGACACGCACCGCATGACCAGGCGTAACGGTTATGCCTTGCTCGCCGCGATCGTCACCCTGATCGTCACGCTTTCCGCGGCCATATATGTCGGAGTCGCCTCCGACGACGGCAGCGCCACCAGCAAGAGCACCCCCACCAACGAAGGCGCCCCCCGGGGCCCCGCCGCCCCGGCCTCCACCGGCATCTGGGTCGGCGCCTGGTCGACCTCCCCGGTCGGCTCCGAGCCCGGCACCGAGGTCGAGGGCCTGGCAGGCCGCTCGGTGCGCAACGTCGTGCACACCAGCGTCGGCGGTACGAGTGCCCGGATCACGCTGTCCAACCTCTACGGCCAGTCCGCGCTGACCATCACGCACGCGTCGGTCGCCGTGTCCGCCGGCACCGGGACCGCGGCGGCGATCGTGGACACCATGCGCCGGCTGACCTTCGGCGGCAACACCACGGTCGTCATCCCGCCGGGGCAGCAGGTGCTGAGCGACGCCGTGCGCCTCGCCGTCCCCGCGGACACCGACATCCTTGTCACCACCTACTCCCCCACCCCGTCCGGCCCGGTCACCTACCACCCGCACGCACGCCAGATCAGCTACGTCGCCGAGGGCGACGTCACCGAGGACGCGACCGGCGTGGCGTACACCGGGCAGGTCGGTTCCTGGCGCTACCTGACCGCGCTGGACGTCCTCAGCAACGAGTCGCACGGCACCGTCGTGGTCTTCGGCGACTCGCTGACCGACGGCATCACGTCCACCGAGAACGCCAACCGGCGCTGGACGGACGCCCTCTCGCGCCGGCTGCGCGCGGCGATCACGGCCCGTCAGGACGTGCCGCGCTACAGCGTCGTCAACCAGGGCATCAGCGGCAACCAGATCCTCGTCAGCGGCACCGGGCGCCCCGCGAACAACGAGGCCGGCCTCACCCGCTTCGGCCGCGACGTCCTCGCCCGTACGAACGTCAAGGTCGTCGTCATCGACCTCGGCGTCAACGACATCCTGCGCAATCCCCGGCTCGCCGACCCCGACCGCATCCTCGACGGCCTGCGCGCCCTGGTCCGCCAGGCGCACGCCCGCGGCATCAAGGTCGTCGGCGCCACCCTGATGCCCTTCCAGGGCCACCGCGGCTACACCGACGCCCGCGAGAACGTGCGCCAGCAGATCAACGCCGAGATCCGCAGCGGCCGGGTCTTCGACGCGGTCGCCGACTTCGACGAGGCCCTGCGGGACCCGTACAACCCCCGCAAGTTCCGCCCCGACTACGACTCCGGCGACCACCTCCACCCCAGCGACAAGGGCTACGACCGGATGGGCGAGGCCTTCGACCTGCAGGACTTGAGGGGCGCGGCCCCGGCGAAGCTGTAGGCCGGCCGAGGGCGGCAGCGTCCGCCCCGGCAGCAGCGACCCCAGCCTGGAGGCCACATGTCCCCGGAGCCTGCGTGCGGTCGTGCCGCTGGAGGCAACTCCCGTCCCCCAGAAGGGCGGGACCCGCAAGTCGCGGGCGGGCATCCCACCGCCGCCTCAGCCCCGACGCCGGTCGCAGGCCACACCGCTCGGCGGGGCCTGCGGGCCGCAGCCGCCGGCCAACCCACCCTGGGGGCAGTCGTGCCGCTGGAGGCAGCGCCCGTCCCGTAGAAGGGCGGCACCGCACGAGCCGTGGGCGGGCATCCCCACCGCCGCCCCGGCACCGGGCGTCACGCAGCCGACGGGCGCTCAGTCGTCGTCCCGCTCCCGCGTCCGCCGCTTCCCGTGCCGGTCATGGGCGTTGCGCCACATCTCCCGATGCTCCTCGAGCATCTCGTGGTGCGCCTCGTACTGCTCGTGCCGCTCGTCCCGGGCCGAAGCCCGCAGCTCCCGTCGCTCGGCCCGCCGCTCCAGCTTCTCGCGCCGCCGTTCCTCCCGAAGGGCCTGCCGCTGGGCCCGCGTATGCTTCCGCTCCACCCCGACGCCGCCCCAGAAGGCGAACCCGGTCACGATCACGCGAGGGGCACCCGGATCGCCCGGTACGCCCTCCTCCCGTTGGTCGAACCCGCCCATGATCCCGATCCCGCGCACCACGACCTCGACCCCGGGCGGCACGGTCACCTGCATCCCGCCCATGATCGCGACGCAGTTGATCACGACCTCCCGGTCCGCGAAGTTGGCGTCGCGCAGATCGATCTCCCCGCCGCCCCAGAACGCGAACGCGTTGAACCGCCGGGGCACGGTCCACCGCCCCTTGCGCTGGAACCCCGACATCACGGCGACACCCGCCGTGGAAGACCCCTCGCCGCCGACGATCCGGTCCGCCCAAGTCACGTGCCCCGCTTCGGGCTTCTTGACCATGTCGACCTTGGGAGCGGCCACCGTGCCGACGGGCAGGTCCCGGGTCAGCGGCGCCAGCTCTCCGTACGTACGAGCCTTGTACACGGCGTCCAGGCGCTCCCCGAACTCCTCCATGTCGAGACGCCCCTCCGCAACGGCGTCCCGCAGGACCTCGGCGACTCGTTCACGGTCTGCGTCGGAGGCACGGAGCTCCGGGACGTCGTCGGTCATGTACAGCAGCCTACGAGTAACCCCGCCCGTGGGCTACGAGATCGCTCGCTCGGCCTGTCCCGGCGGGGGCTTGGGGGTGTCACCCAACGAGTGCAGCATCTTGGCGATCACGGCCTCGATGTCCGGCTCCCGCACCGACAGATCCACCAGCGGATACTCCGCCGCGATCCGCGCCACCAGCACCGCCGCCGACTCGGCCGCCGGGAACGCCAGCCACTGCCGCGGCCCCTCCACCTTCACCACCCGCGCGGGCGGCGCCTCGATCGGCGGCAGCTCCCGCTCCAGGTCGACGACCAGCGTGCGCTCGCTCTCCCCCACCTCGTGCAGCCCGGCGAGCGGACCGTCGTACATCAGCCGCCCGTGGTCGATGACCATCACCCGCGAGCACAACTGCTCGATGTCCTGGAGATCGTGCGTGGTCAGCAGCACCGTCGTGCCGCGCTCCCCGTTCAACTCCCGCAGGAACTCCCTGACCTTCGCCTTCGAGATCACGTCGAGTCCGATCGTCGGCTCGTCCAGGTACACCACCTCGGGATCGTGCAGCAGCGCCGCCGCGATGTCGCCCCGCATCCGCTGCCCGAGGGAGAGCTGGCGCACCGGGACGTCCAACAGCGCACCCAGGCCGAGGAGTTCGACGAGCCGGTCGAGGTTCTCCCGGTAACGGCCGTCCGGGATGCGGTACATACGGTGCATCAGCTTGTACGAGTCGATCAGCGGCAGGTCCCACCACAGCGTCGTACGCTGCCCGAACACCACCCCGATCCGGTGCGCGAGCCGCATCCGCTCGCGGGACGGGTCGATGCCGGCGACCCGGAGCCGGCCGCCGCTCGGGGTCAGGATGCCGGTCAGCATCTTGATCGTCGTCGACTTGCCGGCGCCGTTCGGCCCGATGTAGCCCACCATCTCGCCGCGTGCCACACGGAAGGAGATCGAGTCGACGGCCCGTACCTGGCGCCGCTCCCGCTTCAGGAAACCGGTCTTCTTGCGCACGTCGAAGACCTTCTCGACGCCTTCGAGTTCGATGAACGCGTCCGCCATGCCGTCCATGGCACTCATGCCGTCCATGTCATCCACCGCTGCCCCTAACTCCCCGTACTCCGATACGACCGCAGCCCGGCCCGCCACGCCAGACCGGCCAGTGCACAGCACACCGCCGCCACCAAGGGCGATGCGAAGGCCGCCCACTGGGGCAGGCCGAGCGGATACGGGCGCTCCAGCACATAGGAGGCCGGCACCCAGTTGACGAAGGCGAGCGGCAGCACGAACGTCACCCCGCGCACGAAGTCCGTCCCGAACACCGTCGGCGGATACTGCAACAGCGTGGTGCCGCCGTACGTGAACGCGTTCTGCACCTCGGCGGCGTCCTGCGCCAGGAACTGGAAGGACGCGCCCGCCACGAACAGGGCGCAGAAGATCACCCCGCCGCAGACCACCATCACCGGCACCAGCAGCACCTTCGCCGCGGTCCAGTCGACGTCGACGGCCAGCAGCCCCCAGCCCAGCACCAGCGCGCCCTGGGTGATCCGGCCGAGGCGGCGCAGCGCGAAGTGGTCCGCGGCCACCTGGGCCAGCACCGGGACTGGCCGCACGAGCAGCGTGTCGAACGAGCCGTCGCGCATCCGGCCGCCGAGGACGTCCATCGAGCCGAAGGTCAGGTCGGCGATCCCGAACGCCGTCGCGGACAGCCCGTACAGGAAGGCGACCTCGGGCAGCGACCAGCCGCCCAGCGAGTCGACCTGCGAGAACATCAGCAGGATCGCCACGAAGTCCAGGCCGGTCACCAGCAGGTTGCCGACGACCGTGACGACGAAGGAGGCGCGGTAGGTCATGGCGGACCGGATCCACATCCCGGCGATCAGCCGGTAGGCCCGCAGCCCCTCACCGGCCCGGGACACCCTGACGGCACCGGAGATCTCACCCACCCTGCACCACCACCCGCCGCGTGGCCGCCGACTGGACCAGCCGCCCGGCCGCCAGCAGCACCACCGCCCACGCCGCCTGGAAGGCGTACGCCCGCAGCGGATCGGTCTCCCCCATCAGCACGTCCGCCGGCATCTGGAGCTGCGCCGCCCAGGGCAGCACGCGCACGATCTCGCCGAGGACGCCAGGGAAGGCGTTCAGCGGCAGCACCATGCCCGAGAAGAAGATCCCCGTGATCATCAGGGCCTGGTTGACGCCCATGCCGTCCATCAGCCAGAACACGCTCAGGGCCGCCAGATAGCGGATCGCGAAGCTGACGAGCGTCGCGAGCAGGAGTGTGACCGTGAAGGCCGCCCAACGGGTGACGTCCGTCGGCAGCGCCATCGGGAAGAAGAGCGCGCCGAACACGAACGGGACCACGCCGCGCCCCAGCATCTGGAACAGCGCCCGCCCCACGTCGCCCGCCAGCCACCACAGCTGGAGATCGGCCGGCCGATACAGGTCGACGGCGATCTCACCGGTGCGGATGCGCTGCATCAGGTCCTTCTCGGCGCCGCCGCCCTGGATGGCCAGCGTCGCGTACAGGCACTGGCCCAGCCACACATAGGTGACGGCCTGGGTCTGGTCGTAGCCGCCGAGATGCGGCTTCTCGTCCCACAGCGCCAGATAGGTGTAGACGAGGATCACGCCGAAGACCGTGTTGGTGAACACCCCGGCCGCGGTTGCCGCCCGATAGGTCGCGTACCTTCTGAACCCGCCCACCGCGACGGCTAAGTACAACCGCCCCGATCCCACATCCACAGCCCTCCTCGCCCGCGCCCGGCACCGAAGCGCAGGAGCCTAGTGCGCCCGCGGCGGGGGCTGCCAGCCAATTTCCGGGCTCCACCTGGCGGGAGAGTCTGCTCACTTTGCGCAGACACGCGCCGGTTTCCGGGAACGGAACGCCCGGTGCGAGAGTCTTCAGCAATGGGGGCGCATTAGGCGTACGAGGCGTACGGGAACGTACGACGCGAAACAGGAGTCCGTGCACGAGATGAGCGACGAGCCGCAGCCACAGCCGCAGGGGCAGGCCCAGCAGCCGAACGAGAAGCCCGAGCGGCCGAAGAGGACGGGCTGGCGGCGGATCATCCCGACCTGGCGGACGGTCCTCGGCACCTTCGTCATCGGCACCATGCTGCTGTTCGGGCTGTTCTTCCTGGGCTACTCCCTGGTCAAGATCCCGCCGGCCAACGCGCTCGCGACCAAGCAGGCCAACGTGTACATGTACGCGGACGGATCGGTGATCGCCCGCGACGGCCAGGTCAACCGGGAGAACGTCACCCTGGCGCAGATGTCGAAGGACGCCCAGCACGCGATCCTGGCCGCCGAGGACCGCGACTTCTACACCGAGTCCGCGATCGACCCCAAGGCGATGCTGCGCGCCGGCTGGAACACGGCGACCGGCAAGGGCAAGCAGTCCGGCTCCACGATCACCCAGCAGTACGTGAAGAACTACTACCTGCGTCAGGAGCAGACCGTCACCCGCAAGGTGAAGGAGTTCTTCATCTCGATCAAGCTGGACCGCGAGAAGACCAAGAACGAGATCCTCGAGGGCTACCTCAACACCAGCTTCTTCGGCCGCAACGCCTACGGCATCCAGGCCGCCGCCCAGGCCTACTACGGCATGGACGCCAAGGACCTCGACCCGGGCCGCGCCGCCTATCTGGCCGCGCTGGTCAACGCGCCCAGCGAATACGACGTCGTCGCCCACCCGGAGAACAAGTCCGCGGCCCTGGCCCGCTGGAACTACGTCCTGGACGGCATGGTCACCAAGGGCTGGCTCAGCGAGTCGAAGCGGGCGGGCATCAAGTTCCCGATGCCCAAGGAGGCGACGGCCTCCACGAGCCTGTCCGGGCAGCGCGGCTACATCGTGCAGATCGTCAAGGACTATCTGACCCAGAACAAGATCGTCAGCGCGGAGGAGCTGGAGGCGGGCGGCTACCGCGTCACGACCACCCTCCAGAAGAACCGGCAGGACGCCTTCGTCGACGCCGTCAACGACAAGCTGATGTCGAAGCTCGACAAGAAGAACAACAAGGTCGACAACTACGTCCGCGCGGGCGGCGCCTCCGTCGACCCGAAGACCGGCAAGGTCGTCGCGATGTACAACGGCATCGACTACGTCAAGCAGTACACCCCGAACGCCACCCGCCGGGACTTCCAGGTCGGCTCCACCTTCAAGCCGTTCGTGTTCACCTCGGCCGTGGAGAACGGCTCGACGACGCAGGACGGCCGCCCGATCACCCCCAACACGATCTACGACGGCACCAACAAGCGCCCGGTGCAGGGCTGGACGGGCAGCTACGACCCCGCGAACGAGGACGACGTGTCCTACGGCGACATCAGCGTCCGCGAGGCCACCGACAAGTCCGTCAACTCGGTGTACGCGCAGATGGCCGTCGACGTGGGCCCCGACAAGGTGAAGGACACCGCGGTCGAGCTGGGCCTGCCCGCGGGCACCCCCGACCTCCAGCCGTACCCGTCGATCGCGCTCGGCACGGCCACCGCCAGCGTGCTGGACATGGCGGAGGCCTACGCGACGCTCGCCAACCACGGCAAGCACGGCACGTACACCATGATCGAGAAGGTCACCAAGGACGGCGCCGACGTCATCGAGCTGCCGGAGCGCGAGACCTCCCAGGTCGTCAGCCGCGAGGCCGCCGACACCACGACGTCCGTCCTGCAGAGCGTCGTCGACAACGGCACCGCCACCGCCGCGCAGGCCGCCGGCCGACCGGCGGCGGGCAAGACCGGTACCGCGGAGGAGGACACCGCGGCCTGGTTCGCCGGGTACACCCCCGACCTCGCCACCGTCGTCGCCGTCATGGGTCAGGACCCGGTCACGGCCAAGCACAAGTCGCTGTACGGCGCGATGGGCCTGGCCCGCATCAACGGCGGTGGGGCGCCCACCGAGATCTGGGCCCAGTACACCGAGGACGCGCTGAAGGGGAAGCCGGTCAGCGACTTCGACCTGGAGCTCCAGGAGGGCTCGGACGTGCCCCAGTACCCGACGACCGACCCGACCGGGGGCGACGAGGGCATCGGCGGCCAGGACGACGGCGGCACCACCGGGGAGCCGACCCCCGGTGGCCAGGACACCGAGGGCCAGACCGGCGGTGAGACGCCGGGTGAGACGGACGGCGGCACGACGGGCGACACGACCGGCGGCACCACCGACGGCGGCACCACGGACGGCGGCACGACCGGCGGGACCGACACCGGCGGCACCACCGACGGCGGCACGACGGACGGCGGCACGACCGGCGGGACGGACACCGGAGGCACCACCGACGGCGGCACGACGGACGGCGGCACCACTGGCGGCGGAACCGACACCGGCGGAGGCGGAGGGACGTCCGGGAACACCGGCGGCCCCCGTCAGTGACCGCTGGTCGCCTTGAGCCCCACCACGGCGACCAGCAGCAGACAGACGAAGAAGATCCGCGCGGCGGTGACCGGCTCCCCCAGCACCACCATGCCGACCACCGCCGCGCCGGCCGCCCCGATGCCCACCCACACGCCGTAGGCGGTACCGATGGGCAGGGAGCGCGCGGCGTAGGACAGCAACAGCATGCTGGCGACGATGCCGGCGCCGGTGAACAGGCTGGGAACGAGCCGGGTGAATCCGTCGGTGTACTTCATGCCGATCGACCAGCCGACCTCGAGCAGACCGGCGACGACGAGCAGAACCCAGGCCATGACAGGCACCTCCGAGACGTGACGACGTTGAGCGGGGGTGCGTCGTCTTTGCGTACATCCCGGTACGGCGCGTCTCGTCGGGCTCCTTCAAAGCTAGCAAACAGACAGCGAGAGGGGCTGGTGACGACGGTCACCAGCCCCTCTCACCGTTGAATCAGAGGCACAGCCGCGTTACAGGTACAGCCCCGTCGAGTCCTCCGACCCCTCGAACCGGTCGGCGGCCACGGCGTGCAGATCACGCTCGCGCATCAGCACGTACGCGACCCCGCGCACCTCGACCTCGGCACGGTCCTCCGGGTCGTACAGGACCCGGTCGCCGGGCTCCACGGTCCGTACGTTCTGCCCCACCGCGACGACCTCGGCCCAGGCCAGCCGACGGCCGACGGCCGCGGTGGCGGGGATCAGGATGCCGCCACCGGAACGCCGCTCGCCCTCGCTGGTGTCCTGCCGCACGAGTACCCGGTCGTGCAGCATCCGGATGGGCAGCTTGTCGTGGTGGGTGCTGTGCTCGTTTCTGTTGGCGCTCACGCCTTTGAACCTACCTGCCTTTGCCGCCTGCGTACGCCGCCGGGTCCGCCGCCGCTCAGCCCCTGCGACGCCGGGTGCCGAGGGCCAGCAGGCCGACGAGACCGACGGCGACGAGGGCGACGGGCACGATGCGCTCCAGCCGGGGCGCGCCCTCCTCGTCGGTGAACTTGGCCCGCACATCGCTCATGGCCCGGTTGACCTCGACGTAGGCCCGCCCGAGCGTGTGATCGATGTTCGAGACGACCTTGGCCTTGGCGTCGCCGACGATCGTCTTCGGGTGCACCCGCACCCCGATCTCGTCGAGCGTCTCTGCCAGCACAGCGCGGCGGGCCTTGATGTCCGCCTCGATCTGCGCGGGGGTTCTGGTGTCCGACGTGTCCGCCACCGTACGGCCTCCGAAGTGAAGCTGATGCTGTTTCCGGACAGTCTGTCAGTTCCACGCCGGACCGCACTGTCAGGCTCCCCGGTTACGCTGGTTCGATGAGCGAGCGACTCCAGCCGGGGGACGTGGCCCCCGCCTTCACCCTGCCCGATGCCGACGGCACCGAGGTGTCCCTGTCGGACCACAAGGGCCGCAAGGTCATCGTCTACTTCTACCCGGCCGCCCTGACCCCCGGCTGCACCAAGCAGGCCTGTGACTTCACGGACAACCTGGAGCTGCTGGCCGGCGCCGGCTACGACGTCATCGGGGTCTCCCCCGACAAGCCGGAGAAGCTCGCCAAGTTCCGCGAGCAGGAGTCCCTGAAGGTGACGCTGCTGGCCGACCCCGACAAGACGGTCACCGAGTCCTACGGCGCCTACGGCGAGAAGAAGAACTACGGCAAGACCTACATGGGCGTCATCCGCTCCACGATCGTCGTGGACGAGGAGGGCAAGGTCGAGCGGGCCCTGTACAACGTGCGGGCGACGGGACACGTGGCGAAGATCATCAAGGACTTGGGTATCTGAACGAAACCCAGAGGTCAGGAGCCAGGTCAGGCCGCCCGGACACTGGCCTGCGCTCCTCATTCCATACTCCCGGCGCCATCTCCTCCGCAACACGCCTCCAGAAAAGGGCCGCGCCCCTGTTGGCGTCCTGAAAGGCGATCTCCCAACGCCCCGGGTGCAGGGCGACGACTTCCCGAACGGCTTGCAGCCTGATTCCCGTACGCCGGACTCCGCGCACGACGAAAAAGCTGTTCAGCACTCGTGCGGGCCCGGTGAGACCCCGCACGAACGCAAACCCGGCAGCACTCTCGCCACTGCTGACCAGGTACGGCGCCCAGTCGGCAGAGCCACTGAAGGCAGCCTCCAGCCGCTCGCTGCGGAACGTCCCGTCCGGATTGGGCAGATGCCCGCCGAACTCCGACATGTCGTGCCTGAACATCAGCCAGAGCCGTTCGACGGCGGGGCGGTCGGCGGGAGCGGCTCGACGGACCGTGATGTCGCAGGGTGGCCTACGCCTGCTGGGCTGCGCTGAGTGAATGGTCATGAAAAAAGCCTCCCGGGGCGCTCGGTTGCCCGAGCCCGGAAGGCTTGCCTGGTGATCCACACCATATCAGCCCTGCCGTGACCGTCCGATAAACGGTTCGTTGATCCGTGCGAGCCATGAACATGTGGCCGAGGACGGAGGCGCGCCATGGGGGCCAGTGCGTACACGAAGGAGCGGTTGGAGGAGGCGGCTCGGGGGGCTCGGACGTTGTCGGAGGCCTGCGAGAGGCTGGGGGTGGATCCACAGAGTTCGACACGCCGATACCTCCGGGAGCGGATCAAGAAGCTTGGGGTGGACATCTCGCACTTCGAACAGGAGGGAGTGCGGTGGACCAGGGAGATTCTCCAGGCGGCGGTGTCGACCTCGACGAACATGTGCGAGGCACTGCGGCATCTCGGGCTGGAGGTGGTGGGGGGACATCACACTCACATCAGCCGCCGCATCAAGGAATTCGCCATCGACACCTCTCACTTCCAGGTGCCGACGCGGCGCGGCAAGCCCTGGCGCCCTCGAACGCCGGAGGGCTTGCTCGTCGAGCAGACGGTTGATGCCCGGCGCATCCCGAGCGATCGACTCAAATGGGCGATGACCATGGTGGGCGTCCCGGAGCGCTGTGCCCTGTGCGGTGCGGACGCGGTCTGGCGAGGTCATCCGCTTCCTCTGGAGGTCGACCACATCGACGGCAACTGGCGGGACAACCGGATCGGGAATCTGCGGTTCCTGTGCCCCAACTGCCACTCGACAACAGACAATTACCGGGGCCGGGGCAAGCGGAGCATCCGGGACGGCGCCCTGTGAGCAACGGTGTGCAGTACTCCCGCGAACGGCTGGCCGAAGCCGCCGCCCAGTGTTCCGACATCGACGAGGTAATCGCGTTCTTCGGCACCCGCCCGTACAGCAACCTCCGCGGCCATCTCTTCCGCCGCTTCGACCACTTCGCAATCGATGTCTCCCACATGCCGCGCCGGAGCCGCGCCAATGAGACGCCTCCCCAACCAGCCGATGATGAGCTGCGCCGCACAGTCGAAGGTACGGTCTCCGTCGCTGACGCGCTCCGCGCTCTGGGCATCGCCATCGCGCACTGTTCCGCACATGGGTCGCTGAAACCGGCGTCGACACGAACCACTTCCTGGGGCAGGCCCATCAGCGAGGGAAACCACCCACGAATCCGGTCAGGCGCGCGGAGGACATTTTAGTCCGACACGATGGCAAGCGCCGGACCAGAACCCACCTGCTACGTCGCGCCCTCGTTGAGGCAGGCGTGCCCGAGGAGTGCGCCGAGTGCGGTATCGGGCCCGAGTGGCTCAGCAAGCCCATGACGCTGGAGGTCGATCACATCAACGGCGAATGGAGCGACGACCGGCGGGAGAACCTGAGGTTGCTGTGCCCCAATTGCCACGCGATCACGAGCACGTGGTGCAGAGGCGGGAACCGAAGCCGCGCGCATTCCCGGTAACATGGGCAGGCACACGCGGCCGTTGCTGAATGGTATAAGCAGAGGTTTTAGGTGCCTCGGGGCATTTGCCCATGTGGGTTCGACTCCCATCGGCCGCACGAGCAGAGGGCCGTCCGTCAGGACGGCCCCTCCACGTCTCAGCCCAACAACTCCCGAACCACCGGCACCAGCGCCCGGAACGCCTTCCCCCGGTGGCTGATCGCGTTCTTCTCCTCGGCGCTCAGCTCGGCGCAGGTCCGGGTCTCGCCGTCCGGCTGGAGGATCGGGTCGTAGCCGAAGCCGTGCGTGCCGACCGGTGTCTGCCGCAGGACGCCCCGCAACTGCCCCTCGACGACCCGCTCCGTGCCGTCCGGCAGGGCGAGCGCCGCCGCGCAGGCGAAGTGGGCGCCGCGGTGGACGTCGTCGATGTCGCCCAGCTGGGCGAGGAGCAGCTCCAGGTTGGCCCTGTCGTCACCGTGCCGGCCGGCCCAGCGGGCCGAGAAGATGCCGGGGGCGCCGTTCAGGACGTCGACGCACAGCCCCGAGTCGTCGGCGACCGCCGGCAGCCCGGTGGCCTGTGCCAGGGCGTGGGCCTTCAGCAGGGCGTTCTCGACGAAGGTGACGCCGGTTTCCTTGACGTCGGGGATCTCCGGGTAGGTGTCCGCGCCGACGAGGTCATGAGGCAGATCTGCGTCGGCGAGGATCGCCCTGAGTTCGGTGATCTTTCCGGGGTTACGGGTGGCGAGGATGAGGCGGGTCATGGGGACCAGTATCCCGGGAGCGCCATGCTTGGTGACGCCCCGTCGGCCGCAGCCGCCCACCGGCAGAACCCGGCGGACGAGATGCACCGCCCAGCCGGCGCGGCGTTACGGCGTGCAGACCTTGGTCAGCTCACCCGCCGCGTCGGTGACCGGGCTGATGTCCGGGGTCTCGTCGCCGTTCTTCACGGAGTCGCGGACGTTGGTGACGGCCTCCTGGAGGTCGTCCACGGCCTTGTTGACGTCGGCGTTGTCCGTCTTGTCGCCGATCTTGTCGAGGTTCTTGTCGATGGAGGTCAGCGACTCCTCGAGCTGCGTCGGGTCGTTCGCGGCGCTCTCCACGGCCTGCTGGAGTTCCGTCACGCTGTCGGCGATGGCGTCGGCGGTGCTGACGCAGTCCAGCGCCTTGTTGACGGCATCGCAGCCGGTGGTCAGCCCGGTCGTCAGCCCGACTGCCGCAATGGCTGCGGCGGCTATGGCGATTCGGCTCCGGCGGCGTCGGCTCGTGGCCATGCTTGACGTTCCCTCCCTGCTCAGGCCTCGCAGGCCCCCGTTGTGCATTGGCCGGGCGCACAGCGGTGTGCCGTACGCCCGTACCCCTAGTGACGCCAGGAATGGCGGCACGGTTGCCCGAAGCCGCAACTGCTCTTGGTGCGCCCTTTACTTTTCGAGGACCGTATCAAGAGCCTTGCGCTGCAGGTCCGCCAGCTCGCCGCAGCCCGAAACCGCAAGGTCCAGCAGGGAGTTGAGCTCCTCCCGGGCGAAGGGCTCGGCCTCGGCGGTGCCCTGGACCTCGACGAAGCGGCCGTCGCCGGTGCAGACGACGTTCATGTCGGTGTCGGCCTTCACGTCCTCCTCGTAGCGAAGGTCGAGCAGCGGCACGCCGCCGACGATGCCGACCGAGACGGCGCTGACGGTGCCGGTGAGCGGCTTGCGGCCGGGCTTGATCAGCTTCTTGCCCTGGGCCCAGGAGATGGCGTCCGCGAGGGCGACGTAGGCGCCGGTGATGGCGGCGGTGCGGGTGCCGCCGTCGGCCTGGAGGACGTCGCAGTCGAGGACGATGGTGTTCTCGCCGAGCGCCTTGTAGTCGATGACCGCGCGCAGGGAGCGGCCGATGAGGCGGCTGATCTCGTGCGTACGGCCGCCGATCTTGCCCCGGACGGATTCGCGGTCGCCGCGGGTGTTGGTGGCGCGGGGCAGCATGGCGTACTCCGCGGTGACCCAGCCCTCGCCGCTGCCCTTGCGCCAGCGCGGGACGCCTTCGGTGAAGGAGGCGGTGCACAGGACCTTCGTGTCGCCGAAGGAGACGAGGACGGAGCCTTCCGCGTGCTTGCTCCAGGCGCGTTCGATGGTGACGGGGCGGAGCTGTCCGGGGGTGCGGCCGTCGATTCGAGGAAGTGAAGAGGTTGCTGCCATGGCGTTGAGCCTAGCCCCACATACGGAAGGGCCCCTCCCGTGGTGGGAAGGGGCCCTCAGGGGTGAAGCGGAGGGTCCGTCAGGGGCTGAAGCCCGGGACGATGCCCGCGCTTCACATCATGTCTTCGATCTCCGCCGCGATCGGGTCGGCGTCGGTGCCGATGACGACCTGGATGGCGGTTCCCATCTTCACGACACCGTGGGCGCCGGCGGCTTTCAGGGCGGTCTCGTTCACCAGCGAGGGGTCGCTGACCTCGGTGCGGAGCCGGGTGATGCAGCCCTCGATCTCCTCGATGTTGTCGATGCCGCCGAGCCCGGCGACGATCTTCTCAGCCTTGCTGGCCATGTTCCTTCTCCCTGATCCGAACCGCTTTGTCGCAGTAACCCACAGTTGGCCCATCTTTGCGAGCGGTCGTGCCGTACGTGCCGAAGGATGGCGTTCACGACAGCGGAACCGTCCGACAACTGGTCTACACCACCTTACCGAGGGGCGTCCATGAGTGCCGACAGCTCCGCCATCAGCCCCGCGCGCGCCCGCTGGCACAAAGCCTTCCAAGGTCTGCAGAAGATGGGCCGCAGTCTTCAGCTCCCGATCGCCGTCCTGCCCGCCGCAGGCATCCTCAACCGGCTCGGACAGCCGGACGTGTTCGGTGACGAGGGGCTGGGCTGGGACAACGTCTCGAAGGTGATGGACGGTGCGGGCAGCGCGCTGCTCGACGGTTCGCTCGGTCTGCCGCTGCTGTTCTGCGTGGGCGTGGCCATCGGCATGGCGAAGAAGGCCGACGGCTCGACGGCGCTGGCGGCGGTCGTGGGGTTCCTCGTCTACTACACCGTGCTGCGCGAGTTCCCGGAGGACTGCCCGGGCGGCTCGACGGCGGTCCCGAACGTCGGCTGCCAGGTGCAGGACGGGACGGTGACCGTCTTCGAGTACCAGAATCCCGGCGTCTTCGGCGGCATCGTCATCGGCCTGCTGGCCGCGTTCTTCTGGGCCCGCTATCACCGTACGAAGCTGGTGGACTGGCTCGGCTTCTTCAACGGGCGGCGTCTCGTCCCGATCATCATGGCGTTCGTGGCGATCGTGTTCGCGGTGCTGTGCCTGTGGGTCTGGCCGCCGATCGGTGACGCGCTGGAGAGCTTCAGCGACTGGATGAGCGACCTGGACGCATGGGGCGCGGGAGTGTTCGGCATCGCGAACCGCGCACTGCTGGTGGTGGGCCTGCACCAGTTCCTGAACGTGCCCATCTGGTTCCAGTTCGGCACCTACACCACACCCGACGGCGAGGTCGTGCACGGCGACATCAACATGTTCCTCGCGGGCGACCCGGACGCCGGCCAGTTCACCTCGGGCTTCTTCCCGATCATGATGTTCGCCCTGCCGGCCGCCGCCCTGGCCATGACCCACTGCGCCAAACCGAGCCGCCGCAAGGAGGTCGGCGGCCTGATGACCTCCGTGGCCCTGACGTCCTTCGTCACCGGTATCACGGAACCGATCGAGTACTCGTTCCTCTTCATCGCGCCCCTGCTGTACGCGGTGCACGCGCTGCTGACGGGTGTGTCGATGGCGGTGACCTGGGCGCTGGGGGTCCATGACGGGTTCAGCTTCTCGGCCGGGCTGATCGACTACATCATCAACTGGAACCTGGCCACGAGACCCTGGGCGATCATTCCCATCGGTCTGTGTTTCGCCGTCGTCTATTACGCGATCTTCCGGTTCGCGATCACGAAGTTCGATCTCAAGACGCCGGGTAGGGAGCCGGACGAGGAGGTCGAGGACGCGACGAAGGCGTAGCCGTTTCGTCACAGATATCGCGGGTTCCTTATCCGGCCTTCACCGTGCTACAACAGGTCTACACCACTAAGTGGTGTAGACCATGCGGCGTTTCCGCATGGCGATGAGACGCCGCCGTCCCCAGCCTTGTTCCCCGGGCGGCGCCATGCCCTCTGGAGGAACCTGTGACCACGGCCAGCGCCGCTCCCGCGGCCGACAAGAAGAAGGGCGCCGGCGCGATGGCTGTCCTGCAGCGCATCGGCCGCAGCCTGATGCTGCCGGTGGCTGTGCTGCCCGCCGCCGCGCTGTTGGTCCGCTTCGGCAACGCCGACATGCTCGGCGACCCGGAGTACCCCGCCTTCCTGACGAAGATCGCGGGCTTCATGACCGCCGGCGGCAACGCCATCCTCGACAACATGGCGCTGCTCTTCGCGGTGGGCATCGCGATCGGCTTCGCGAAGAAGTCGGACGGCTCGACCGCGCTCGCGGCGGTCGTCGGCTACCTGGTCTTCAAGAACGTGCTGGGCACGTTCACCGACGGCAGCCTGCCCAAGAAGGAAGCCATAGTCGACGGCAAGATCGTCATGGTCGAGCAGGCGGTGGACGCCAAGGTCCTCGGCGGCGTGGTCATGGGCATCGTCGTCGCCCTCCTCTACCAGCGCTTCTACCGCACCAAGCTGCCCGACTGGGCGGGCTTCTTCGGCGGCCGCCGGCTGGTCCCGATCCTGTCGGCCTTCGCGGGCCTGATCATCGGCATCGTCTTCGGCTACATCTGGCCCGTCCTCGGCACCGGTCTGCACAACTTCGGTGAGTGGCTGGTCGGTTCGGGCGCGGTCGGCGCCGGCATCTTCGGTGTCGCCAACCGTGCGCTGATCCCGATCGGCATGCACCACCTGCTGAACTCCTTCCCCTGGTTCCAGGCGGGCGAGTACGAGGGCAAGAGCGGCGACATCGCCCGCTTCCTGGCCGGTGACCCGACGGCCGGACAGTTCATGACCGGCTTCTTCCCGATCATGATGTTCGCCCTCCCGGCCGCCTGCCTGGCGATCGTGCACTGCGCCCGCCCCGAGCGCCGCAAGGTCGTCGGCGGCATGATGTTCTCCCTCGCGCTGACCTCGTTCGTCACCGGCGTGACCGAGCCCATCGAGTTCACCTTCATGTTCATCGCGCCGGTCCTGTACGCCATCCACGCGGTGCTGACCGGTGTCTCCCTGGCGCTGACCTGGGCACTCGGCATGAAGGACGGCTTCGGCTTCTCGGCCGGCGCGGTCGACTTCTTCCTGAACCTCGGCATCGCCACCAACCCGTGGGGCCTGGCCCTGGTGGGCCTGTGCTTCGCCGCGGTCTACTACGTGGTCTTCCGCTTCGCGATCATCAGGTTCAACCTGCCGACGCCGGGCCGCGAGTCCGACGAGGAGCTCGCCGAACTCCAGAAGGCCGAGGCGAAGTAGCCGTACGGCTCCCAAACGACGAAGGCCCCGGAACCGAGAAGGTTCCGGGGCCTTCGGGCACATACGGGCCTGAACCCCGTACGGGCCGGTGCTCGACCGGGCCAGGGCTGTCGCGCCCTAGATCTCGTACGCCTGCCTCGGCGCCGCGAGTTCCACCGGACCGTCGTAGACCTCACGCGCGTCGGCCAGGTTGACCTGGGGGTCGGTCCACGGCGGGATGTGGGTGAGGACCAGGCGGCGGGCGCCTGCGCGGGCCGCCGACTCACCGGCCTCGCGGCCGTTGAGGTGCAGGTCGGGGATGTTCTCCTTGCCGTGCGTGAAGGCGGCCTCGCACAGGAACAGGTCGGCGTCGCGGGCCAGTTCGTCCAGGGCCGCGCTGACGCCGGTGTCGCCGGAGTAGGTCAGGGTCCTTCCACCGTGTTCGATCCGGATGCCGTACGCCTCGACGGGATGGGCCACGCGTTCCGTGTGCACCGTGAACGGGCCGATCTCGAAGGTGGACGGCTTGACCGTGTGGAAGTCGAAGACCTCGCTCATGGACGAGGCGGTGGGGGTGTCGGCGTAGGCGGTGGTCAGGCGATGCTCCGTGCCCTCGGGTCCGTAGACCGGGAGCGGGGCGCAGCGGCCGCCGTCGTGCCGGTAGTAGCGCGCCACGAAGTACGCGCACATGTCGATGCAGTGGTCGGCGTGCAGATGGCTGAGGAAGATCGCGTCGAGGTCGTAGAGACCGCAGTGGCGCTGCAGCTCGCCCAGGGCGCCGTTGCCCATGTCGAGAAGCAGCCGGAAGCCGTCGGCCTCGACGAGGTAGCTCGAGCAGGCCGATTCCGCGGACGGGAACGACCCCGAGCAGCCGACGACGGTGAGCTTCATGAAACAGAAACCTCCGCTGGCGGAAAATGAGAAGATCGAGAAGTTTGGGCGTCGGGGGTCGTGCGGTTTGTCGAGCGTAAGGCGCAAAACCTTTGGTCGCTCCTCCGCCAAGGGCTGTTGTGGGCGAACTCACCTGTGGTGTCACGCGTTCGGCTGGATGCGGGGCGTATGAGGCGGGAGTGACGGCGCGCGGGGTGGGCGCGCGCCGGTACCTTCGTGCGTATGGACACGTCCTGGTGGCTCGCCCTCGCGGCGGTGGTACTGCTCGCGCTCGTCGCCACGCTCGTGGACGGGTGGGGGCGCAGACGGCGGCCCGAGGGGCGGCGTACCCGGCCGCCGGGACGGCCCGGAGGACGTACGCGCGGGCGCACCACCGCTCGTCCCGAGCCCGCGGAGATCTGGTGGGCGAACGTGCCCTACGAGGACGGGCCGGGCGCCAAGGACCGGCCCTGTCTGGTGCTCGCGGTGCGCGGGAAGCGGGTCACGGTCGCGAAGATCACCAGCAAGTACCGCGACGAGCGGTACGGCGTCATTCCGCTGCCGCCGGGCTCGGTCGGGGACGCACGTGGGCGGACGAGCTTCCTGGAGACGGGTGAGCTGCGGGACGTTCCGGTGTCGGACTTCCGGCGGCGGGTGGGGGTGATGGACCCGGTCGTCTGGGACCAGGTCCGTCACCTCGCCTAGGGCGCCGTCACTCGCCCCGTCAGGGCCTCGCGGACCCCGAGCCGGCCGGTCGTGCCGACCGGCTCACGCCCAGAGCTGACCCTGGAGCGTCTCGATGGCCTCTTCGGTCGTCGTCGCGGTGTAGACGCCGGTCGAGAGGTACTTCCAGCCGCCGTCGGCGACGACGAACACGATGTCCGCGCTCTCGCCCGCCTTCAGCGCCTTGTTGCCCACGCCGATCGCCGCGTGCAGGGCGGCACCGGTGGAGACGCCGGCGAAGATGCCCTCCTGCTGGAGCAGCTCGCGGGTGCGGGTGACCGCGTCGGCCGAGCCGACCGAGAAGCGGGTGGTCAGGACGGAGGCGTCGTACAGCTCGGGTACGAAGCCCTCGTCGAGGTTGCGCAGGCCGTAGACCAGGTCGTCGTAGCGGGGTTCCGCGGCGACGATCTTCACGCCCGGCTTGTGCTCGCGCAGATAGCGGCCGACGCCCATCAGGGTGCCCGTGGTGCCGAGGCCGGCGACGAAGTGGGTGACCGAGGGGAGGTCGGCGAGGATCTCCGGGCCGGTCGTGGCGTAGTGGGCGCCCGCGTTGTCCGGGTTGCCGTACTGGTAGAGCATCACCCAGTCGGGGTGCTCGGCGGACAGTTCCTTGGCGACCCGTACGGCGGTGTTGGAGCCGCCCGCGGCGGGGCTGGAGATGATCTCCGCGCCCCACATGGCGAGCAGGTCCCGGCGCTCCTGCGAGGTGTTCTCCGGCATCACGCACACGATCCGGTAGCCCTTGAGCTTCGCCGCCATCGCCAGGGAGATGCCGGTGTTGCCGCTGGTCGGCTCCAGGATCGTGCAGCCCGGGGTGAGGCGGCCGTCCTTCTCCGCCTGCTCGATCATGTGCAGGGCCGGGCGGTCCTTGACCGAGCCGGTGGGGTTGCGGTCCTCCAGCTTGGCCCAGATGCGGACGTCCTCGGACGGCGACAACCGCGGCAGGCGCACCAGAGGGGTGTTGCCCACCGCGGCGAGCGGGGAGTCGTAGCGCATGTGGATCAGGCCATACCGCCGGCCACGGCCGGCAGGATCGTGACGTTGTCGCCGTCGGCGAGCTTGGTGTTGATGCCGTCGAGGAAGCGGACGTCCTCGTCGTTCAGGTAGACGTTGACGAAGCGGCGCAGCTGGCCGTCGTCCACGATGCGGGCGTGGATCCCCGCGTGCCGGCTCTCGAGGTCGGTGAACAGGTCGGCGAGGGTGCCACCGCTGCCCTCCACCGCCTTCTGACCGTCGGTGTACTGGCGGAGGATGGTCGGGATGCGGACCTCGATGGCCATGGCTCAGGGCTCCTGTCGGGAGTAGTCAGTCGGGGGCGCGCGGCAGCGCAAGTACAGCGGGGGTGGTGCGTGTGAGGCGCCGCGGCTCACGGCCGTACGGCGGCAGGGGCAGCGTCAACAGATGGCGCTGGCGAGCCTGCACAGGTCGACGTGCAGCCGCGCCACGAGCAGCATGCCCGGCGTCTTCTCGCTCACGTCGTGGAAAACCATGGGGTCATCGTATCGATTCCCGGTCCGGCTTTTGGAATGTGATCCCACATCGCGGACGCTTTACGGCCGCGGAGTGAGACGGGGCTGTTCAGACCGGCCCGGTCCACCGACCCGGGCCGCCGGTCAGTACGCCTCGACGACCTTGACCTCCTCCTCCGCCACCTCGCCGTCGACGATCCGGTAGGAGCGGAACTGGAAGTCGCCGAGGCCGTCGGTGTCCGCCGTGGAGACCAGGACGTAGTGCGCGCCGGGCTCGTTGGCGTAGGAGATGTCGGTGCGCGAGGGGTAGGCCTCGGTGGCGGTGTGGGAGTGGTAGATGACCACCGGCTCCTCGTCGCGGTCGTCCATCTCGCGGTAGAGCTTGAGCAGGTCGCCCGAGTCGAACTCGTAGAAGGTGGGCGACATCGCCGCGTTCAGCATCGGGATGAAGCGCTCGGGGCGGTCCGAGCCGGCCGGGCCCGCGACGACGCCGCACGCCTCGTCGGGGTGGTCCTTGCGCGCGTGGGCGACGATCTGGTCGACGAGGGCCTGGGTGATGGTCAGCATGCTCGTCAGGATAAGCAGAGGGCCGCCCCGTACCGAAGAGTGGTACGGGGCGGCCCATATACCGGACGCCCTGAGCGGCAGCCGTCGGGAGCGCCACGAGTGCTCCCGACGGCGGGACGTCCTGGACAAGCAGCTCGGCAACGCTCCTGAAGGGGCGCGGGGAACTGCGCGACCAGCCACAACGGCGCCGCAGACACCGGACGGCCTGATGCGGCCATCCCCTCGCGGCCCCGTCGGCGAGGCGCCTAGCCGACCTTCTCGAGCTCGGGCTCGTCACCGCGGCGAGCGGTGAGCTGCGGGTTGCGCTTCTTGAGGATCGACCAGCCGACACCCAGGGCGACGGCCCAGCCTGCCGCGACGTACAGGCAGATCCGCGCGTCCTTGTCGTACGCGATCATGAAGGTCACGCCGATGAGGAAGAGGAGCGCGACCCAGCTGAACAGCGCCCCGCCGGGAGCGGGGAAGGACGAGGCGCGCAGCCGGCCCGCGTCGACCGCGGCGCGGTAGCGGATGTGGCTGACGAGGATCATCATCCAGGTCCAGATGCCTGCCGCGGTGGCCACGGAGGTGACGTAGAGGAACGCCTTCTCCGGGACGACGTAGTTCAGGACCACGCCGATGCCCATGAGCGCCACGGAGACCGCGATGCCGACGGCGGGCGTCTTGCGGGCGTTGAGCTTGCCGAAGGCCTGCGGGGCCTCGCTGTTGGACGCGAGGTCGCGCAGCATCCGGCCGGTCGAGTACATGCCGGAGTTGCAGGACGACAGGGCCGCGGTGAGCACCACGAAGTTGACGATGCCCGCGGCGAGCGGGATGCCGATCTTGCCGAACGCGTGGACGAACGGGCTCTCACCCGCGGAGAACTCGGTCCACTTGACGACGGAGAGGATCACCAGCAGCGCGCCGACGTAGAAGACGATGATGCGCCAGGGCAGCGTGTTGATGGCCTTGGGCAGGGTCTTCTCGGGGTTCTCGGACTCGCCCGCGGTGACGCCGACGAGCTCGACGGCGAGGTAGGCGAACATGACGCCCTGGAGCGTCATCAGGCTGGAGCCGATGCCGTTCGGGAAGAAGCCGCCGTGCGACCAGAGGTTGGAGACGGTGGCGGTGTCACCGGCGTCAGAGAAGCCGAGGGTGAGCACGCCGAGGCCGATGACGATCATGCCGATGATGGCCGTGACCTTGATCATCGAGAACCAGAACTCGACCTCGCCGAAGATCTTGACGGAGATCAGGTTGACGCCGAAGAGCACCACCAGGAACACCAGGGCGCTGACCCATTGCGGGATCTCGGGGAACCAGAAGTGGATGTAGATCGCGGCGGCCGTGAGCTCGGCCATGCCGGTGACCACCCACATGAGCCAGTACGTCCAGCCCGTGACGAACCCGAAGAAGGGGCCGAGGAATTCGCGGGCGTACTCGGCGAAGGAGCCGGAGACGGGGCGGTACAGGAGCAGCTCGCCCAGGGCCCGCATGATGAAGAAGATGACGACGCCCGCGAGGGCGTACATGAGGATGATGCTGGGGCCGGCCTTGGCGATGTTCGCCCCGGCGCCCATGAAGAGGCCGACGCCGATGGCGCCGCCGATCGCGATCATCTGGACCTGACGGCTGCCGAGACCCCGCTCGTACCCCTCTTCCGGGGTACCCGTGGCCTTCTCGTCAGTGACCTTCGCAGAGGTCATGTGTGGTGCGCCTTTCTCCATGCCGACCCGGACCTTCGTCGGCCCCGGATCGGGTCTCGATCCCCCCGGATTGCTGGAGCTGTGCCCGGCCGACGATCCGTCGACCATGTGGCGCACCCGGCCGAACATTCGGGTGGTGCTCGCCGGGCGTCGTGAAGATTTATCACGGCCGTCACATTGATCGACTCAGGGAAGTGTGGCGCACCACACAAGAAGAACCGGACAAAAGGAAAGCCGTCCCCCAATGTGGGTGACGGCATTGACTTGATCGTTATCCGGATTTGAGCGTCCGCTGAGCGAACACAGAATGGTCACATGTCGCCACGAAAGCGTTGCAACCTACGGCATCAACGTGGCGACCAGCGTCTCCTGGAGACCGCCCAGCCACAGATACGCCATCACCATCGGCTTGCGCGGGTCCTCGTCCGGGAGCCGGTAGAGCAGGTCGGTGTCGTCCTCGTCGGCGATGTCCAGACGGGAGCCGATGGCCAGGCGCAGGTCGTTGAGGGCGCCGAGCCACTGCTGGGACTCCGCGAGGGAGAGCTTGAGCACCGCACCCCCCTCACCGGCGGAGGCGGTGCTGAGCCCGTCCAGGGAGCGGACCACCATGAGCGCGTTGTCGCGCTTGCCGGCGCGCAGGTCGTTCTCGGTGTAGCGGCGGAACTCCGCGGAGTACGCCCGCTGCTCCTCGGCCTCCTTGGCCTGCGGGGTGCCCTCGGGGTCGCCGTAGGCGTCCGGGAAGAGGCGCTTGAGGACCGGGTCGGCGGGCGGTTCGCTCGGCCCGTCACTGAACAGCTCGGCGAGCGGGTCGTCGGGGGCGTCCTCGGCGGGACCGGGGCCGATGAGCTCCAGGAGCTGGACGGCCAGCGACCGGATGATGGAGATCTCGACGTCGTCGAGGGCGACGGCCGCACCGCCGCCGGGGAGCGGTTCGAAGGTTCCTGGCATGGAGGGGATTCGCTACTTCCGGTCCTGTCGGTGGTGCCGGGGCTGCGGGCGGGCGGTCATTTGCGGTCCTGCTGGAGGGTGGCCCACAGACCGTAGCCGTGCATGGCCTGCACATCGCGCTCCATCTCCTCGCGACTGCCGCTGGAGACGACCGCCCGGCCCTTGTGGTGGACGTCGAGCATGAGTTTGGTGGCCTTGTCCTTGGTGTAGCCGAAGTACGACTGGAAGACGTAGGTCACATAGCTCATCAGGTTGACCGGGTCGTTGTGGACGATGGTGACCCAGGGGACGTCCGGCTCGGGGACGGCGAAAACCTCCTCCGCCGACTCGGTGCGTTCGATCTCTAGGGGAGCGGGTGACGTCACAGTGCCCATGCTGCCACCGCAGGGGGGTGGTCGCACAAACGGGCTGCGCAGGCGCGCCCGTTGTGACGCCCCACCCCACAAATCGTCAAACTGACGAGATGGGGGTAGCATCCCTCTCCATGAACACAGCGGACCTTGGGCTGCCGGTGGATGTTCCCTCGACGGCGCTCTTCACGGATCAGTACGAATTCACGATGCTGCAGGCCGCCATGAAGGCGGGCACCGCCGAGCGGCGGAGCGTGTTCGAGGTCTTCACGCGGCGGCTGCCCGAGGGGCGGCGCTACGGCGTCGTGGCCGGCACCGGCCGGGTGCTGGACGCCGTCGAGAACTTCCGCTTCGACCCGGACGTCCTCGCCTTCCTGCGCGAGCGGAAGATCGTCGACGAGGAGACCCTGCACTGGCTCGCGGACTACCGCTTCTCCGGCGACATCTGGGGCTACCCCGAGGGCGAGGTCTACTTCCCCGGCTCGCCGATCATGCGGGTGGAGGGCACCTTCGCCGAGTGCGTGCTGCTGGAGACGGTGATCCTCTCCATCCTCAACCACGACTCCGCGATCGCCGCGGCCGCCTCCAGGATGTCGTCGGCCGCCGGTGAGCGCCCGATCATCGAGATGGGCGCCCGGCGCACCCACGAGCTTGCCGCGGTGGCCGCGTCACGTGCCGCGTACCTCGGCGGCTTCACCTCCACCTCCGACCTCGCCGCGGGCTTTCGCTACGGCATCCCCACCGTCGGCACCAGCGCCCACGCCTTCACGCTGCTGCACGACCGGGAGCGGGACGCCTTCCAGGCCCAGGTGAAGTCCATGGGCCGGGGCACCACGCTGCTCGTGGACACCTACGACGTCGCCGAGGCCGTCCGTACGGCCGTGGAGGTCGCCGGGCCCGAGCTGGGCGCCGTCCGGATCGACTCGGGCGACCTGCTGCTGGTCGCGCACCGGGTCCGGCAGCAGCTGGACGAGCTGGGCGCGACGGCCACCAGGATCATCGTGACCTCCGACCTGGACGAGTACGCCATCGCCTCGCTGGCCGCGGCACCGGTGGACGCGTACGGCGTCGGCACCCAGCTGGTGACCGGGTCCGGGCATCCGACCTGCTCGATGGTCTACAAGCTGGTCGCCCGCGCCGAGTCCGCCGAGCCCACGGCACCGCTGGTGCCGGTCGCGAAGAAGTCGACCGGCGGCAAGACCTCCATCGGCGGCCGCAAGTGGGCGGCCCGGCGCCTCGACGAGTACGGCGTCGCCGAGGCCGAGGTCGTCGGCACCGGGCCGGTGCCGGACGCTCTCGCCGACCGGCAGCTGCTGGTCGAGCTGGTCAAGGGCGGTGACGTGGTGGCCCGCGAGTCGCTGGATGTCGTACGGGACCGGCACACCGCCGCTCGCGCGAACCTGCCGCTGTCCGCGACCCAGCTGTCGCGCGGGGAACCTGTCATCCCGACGGAATATGTCAACGGGCGCTCGGGGAGCCTGACGGGGTCGTGAAGTGAGCGCGCCCGGCGCGCTCGCTTAAATGCCCCCCTCCCGCAGTGCACCCGAAGTCTCTAGGCTCGGAGGTTCACGGCCGGGCCCGCACGCTTTCACCGTCCCGACCTCAGCGTCCAAACCGAAGGACACCGACCATGCGCCGCGCCTTGATCGTCGTAGATGTGCAGAACGACTTCTGCGAGGGAGGCAGCCTCGCGGTGGCCGGCGGTGCCGACGTGGCCGCCGCCGTCACGGAGCTGATCGGGCAGGCGGCCGGGTCGGGCTACCAGCACGTCGTGGCGACCCGCGATCACCACATCGCCCCGGGCGGCCACTTCTCCACCAACCCCGACTTCGCCCACTCCTGGCCGGCGCACTGCGTCGCCGGCACGGAGGGTGTCGGCTTCCACCCGAACTTCGCCCCCGCCGTCGCGTCCGGCGCGATCGACGCCGTGTTCGACAAGGGGGCGTACGCGGCGGCGTACAGCGGGTTCGAGGGGGCCGACGAGAACGGGGTGCGGCTGGCGGACTGGCTGCGGGCCAGGGAGGTCGTGGAGGTGGACGTGGTGGGCATCGCCACGGACCACTGTGTGCGCGCGACCGCGCTGGACGCGGCGCGGGAGGGCTTCCGTACGCAGGTGCTGCTGGATCTGACCGCCGGGGTGGCCTCGGAGACCACGGACCGGGCACTCGAGGAGATGCGCGAGGCGGGCGTCGAACTGACGGGCAAGCCGGTCGTCGCCTAGGCCCTCGCCCAGCGGCTCACACAGGCCCTCAGCGGCTCACGCGGGTGCCGCCGGAGTGCCGCCGGGCGCTCCGCGGGGGTGCCGCGCTCGGCCATCGGGCGGCTGCGGCGCCGCTGTGGCTGGTCGCGACCGCGCGCGGAGTCGCACATCGATGCAGCTCAGCGCCCCGGGGCGGCGTTGCCGAACCGTCGCCGATCCGGTCAGTGCCGCTTCAGTTCCTGAGCGCGCTCACGCCGGCGCCGCCGGGCGCCTCAGCAGTGCCCGGATCGGGTGCCACAGCTCCTGCGCCAGGTCAGGGCCCAGGACGACACCGTTGTCAGGTGCCGTTCGCCATATCAGGCCGTCGGGGTGGTGCAGGACGGCCGTGATCTCGTCGGGGGTCGGCGGGGCGGCGTTGCCCCGCAGGTAGACGGCGCGCATGCCCAGGTTGCGGAGCCTGGTCAGGGCTCGGGCGCGGTTCTGGGCGTGGACGAGGACACGGACGCAGCCCGTGCCGTCGGCGGTGGGTCTGGGCAGGTTCAGCGCCACCACGACGCTGCCGGTCGGCAGCTTGCAGAAACCTCCTGCGGCCATGCGGTCACACCCCCGTGCGAGTCGGTGTCAGGGTCGATGTCAGTTCCGGTGTCAATAACGGAAGCACAGGGTGCACCTAAACACGATCGGCGGCAACCCGCCAGAGGGTTGCCGCCGATCGCGCCTTGACCTGCATATATGCGGTTTACTTCACCGCGGGGCCGACCTCGACCGTGATCGTCGAGCCGTCCTTGGGCTCCTTGATGATCTTGATCTTGGTGTTGGTGTCAGTGATCTTGACACCCGCGGTCGGGGTCTCCGTGCTGTAGTACGTGCTGGTGTGGTCGTTGAAGACCGGCACCCCGGCACGCGACGGGATCCGGGTCGCGACGTCCGCGTTGTGCAGCGTCATGCCGTCCGTGCGGTACGTGCTGAACGGCGCGTCGTAGGACTGGATGCGGTTGCGCATCAGCGTGCCGTCGGACCACTTCAGCGGAGCCGGGTGGGAGTCGACCGGGAGGACGAGGCCGACACCGGGGTGCTTGCTGGTGTTGTTGTCCGCCTGGGAGGTGTCCCACTTCCAGATCAACAGGCCGTTCTGGTACGCGTAGTGCTCGACCCAGTCCGGACGGGTCGTCGAGAAGCCGAAGTTGTACGGGCCCGTCTTCAGGGTCTTGTCGTACGACACGTACTGGCGGTTCTCGGCGATGTAGTACTGCGCGTAGTCGTCCGTGATGGACGCGCCGATGCGCGAGAAGCCCTTGGTCTTCCAAGCGGCGTCCGCGGCCTCGGCGTTGTCGGAGAACACGGCGGTGCCGTCGGCGGTCACGGTGATCTGGTCGGCCGCAAAGCCCTTCTGGGCCACTCCGCCGTCCGTCTGGTAGCGGAAGCGCAGGTCGAACTTCTTGCCCGCGTAGGCGTCGAGCGGGAAGACCAGCTTCTTGTACGCGTCCACCGTGCCCGTGATCGCCGGCTTGCCGCTGGCGTCCTTCGGGATGGCCGCGCCGTCGACGGTGCCGTCGATCGCGGTCCAGTTGGCGCCGCCGTCGGTCGAGACCTCGGTGTAGAGGTAGTCGTACTCGGCCTCGATGTCGTACCAGCCGTCGAGCGTCAGGGAGGCCGCCGACTTGCCGGTGAGGTCCACCGAACGGGTCAGCGTGTTGGCGAGGTTGTCGCCGCTGCCGCTCCACCACTGGTTCGCGCCCTGCGCCGGGGCGACGATCTCGGTGGTGACCTTCTTCTTGGGAAGCTCGACCACGAGGGCCTGCTTGTGCCGGGTGTTGTACTCGGCGAGGCCCAGCTTGTGCTCGGACGTCGTCGCGGCCTTGGCCGTGTCGTACTTCAGCCAGCCCAACTGCAGCTTGTCCCAGCCGGTCATGTCGCCGGGCAGGTCACCGATCTCCTTCTTGCCGGTGCCGAGCCAGGAACCGGAGGACATCAGGGTCCAGAAGCCGGTGGAGTTCTCGCCGCCCTGGGTGTCGTAGTGGTCCGGCAGACCGAGGTCGTGGCCGTACTCGTGGGCGTAGACGCCGAGGCCGCCGTTCTCGGGCTGGACCGTGTAGTCGCCGACCCAGACGCCGGTGTCGCCGATCTTCGCGCCGCCCAGCTTGTTGCCGTCGGGGCCGGTGGCACCCGCGTCGGTGCCGAACGCGTACCAGCGGTGGGCCCAGATCGCGTCGGTGCCCTGCGCGCCGCCGCCCGCGGACTCGTCCTCACCGGCGTGCACGACCTGGAAGTGGTCGATGTAGCCGTCGGCCTCGTTGAAGTCGCCGTCGCCGTCGAAGTCGTAGCGGTCCCACTGGTCGAACTGCTTGACGTCCGCCTTGATCTCGGCGTCGGTCTTCCCAGCCGCCTTCTGCTGGGCGACCCACGAGTTCAGACCGTCGCTGACGACGTTCCAGACGCTGGAGCAGTTGGTCTGGCCGCAGGCGTTGTTGCCGTAACGGGCCTCGTTGTAGGGGACCTTGACCCAGTCGGAGACCTCGCCCTCGACCGAGTAGCGGCCGGAGGACTGCTTCTCGTAGTACTTCTTGACCGACTCGGTCTTCTTGCCGGTGCCGAAGTACAGGTCCTCGAAGTGCTTCTGGTTGTAGTCGGCCTTCCAGGCCGTGGAGTTGTCCTTCTTGGGGTCAGGCTTGGCTATCTGGTTGTGCAGCGGGCCGGGCGTGCCCCCGAACTCGCTGACCTTGTCGCCGAACTCGACCAGAATCGTGAAGATCTTGTCGGTCTTCTCGCGGCCCAGCTCGACGTACTTGCTGTCGCCCTTCTTGCTCTTGAGCTCGACGACCTGCGAGCCGCCACGCTTCTTGGCCTTGGTCCGCCCGGATATGAGCTGGTTCAGGGCCTCCTCGCGCTGCGCCTCCTGAGTCTTGCTCATCGGGCCGTCGAGGTTGTGGTCGGCGTGAGTGTGCTCCGCCGGGTCGTGCCGCTCGACGGACGCCGCCGGCGCGCCTTCGTCGGCCTGAGCCACCGCGAAGGTCGAGAACGTGGCCGCTGCGGTCGCGAGCGCGACGGCGGTTGCCGCCGTTCGGAACGTCCAGGGTCTACTGGTCACTTGCTTCCTCCCCCGCGTCCGGGCACGCGGAAGGAAGGGTCCTGGTCGTGGAGTCTCCGCGTGCGCCTGATCAACGCGTGTAGTCAAGTGACGACATTTGACTAGAGGTTAAGCAGAAAAAACAGACCTTGACTTGGACAGGTCAATTGCATTATGCGGAGTTGATGTTCGTTTAGCGGACAACGACCTTTCCGGCAATGGGCGCGTGCCGCCGTCCACTTGGTGGACGAGATGACTCCGTGCGCCCCCCGTGCACCGGCACTGTTGGTCAGGTCACGCTTACTGTTTGTTCCACTCGGGCATGCAGGCCGTTAGAGTCGGATGGCGGAACGCCCGGACGTCGGCGGAAAGCCAGGCCGAGACCCCCGTGCACCCCTGATTCCGAGGACACGATGATCATGCCTCGTCCGACTGCCGCACAGCTCGCCTACGGCTCGTGCACCGTGATCTTCTCGACGCTCGCCATGCTGCTGCTGTCACAGACCAGTTCGGGCGTGGGGATCGCGGTCATCGCCGTATCGGCGCTTCTGCTCGGGCTGCTGGTCGCCATGACGGTGCCCATGCCCAAGAAGCCCCGCGTGGTGGTTGTGCGCAAGCCCGCCCGCGCTGAACGGGAGCAGGCCGAGGAGCCTGTCCTGACCCAGTCCTGACGCACACCGTCCGCCGGCACCGACAGCGGTTGCCGGCGCCGGCGTCAGCTGGTGCTGACCACCACCGTCTTCGCCGACTTGTCGTGCAGGCCCTGCTTGTAGGGCCGGTCGAAGTAGCTCCAGCCACCGCAGATCACGGTCCAGATGCAGGCGCAGCAGAACGCGAACGGGATCCACAGCACCGCCGCCCGGATCAGCGAGGTCTGCACGGACGGCGTGGCCCCGTTGTCGAGGTTGGCCACCCGCATGTCGAGCAGCTTCTTGCCGAGCGTCTGCCCCGTCTTGGCGGTCAGGTAGGTGTCGTAGGCGATGAAGAGCACGGCGGCGACCAGTGACTGCAGGAACGACTTGCCGTACTCCACCTTGTCGGTGTCCACGTCGTACTCGGTGACGCCGAACCCCCATGTGAGCAGCCAGACGACGACGCCCACCAGGATCATGTCGATGATGCGGGCCAGCGTGCGCTTGCCGCTGCCGGCGAGCGGCGGCATCCCGGCGAGCGGGTCGGTGGGCTGACCGCCGCCGCCGTACGGGTCACCTCCGTACGGGCCGCCGCCACCGTAGGGGGGCGGGGGCTGGCCGCCGGGGGGAGGCGGAGGCTGGCCGCCGTACGGTGGCTGATCACCGTACGGCGAACCCGAGCCCCCGTCCGGCGGGGGCTGCTTCTTGAACGGATCGTCTTCCGGGGGCTGCTGACCGGGGCCGGGAGGCGGTTCGCTGCTCATGGCCCGAGTCGACCGCGAACCGGGCGGCTCCGCATCCGGCGCGGGGCCGTCCGGGGTACGGAATCTTCCGGGCCGTTTGCTGTATGCGGTCAGCCCGCGACGAACGTACCCGCCGCCTTGTCGTGCCAGCACTGGTGCCAGGGCCGGTCGAACAGGCACCACAGCACGCCGACGACGCCGACGGCGAGCAGGCCGGGGATGCTGTAGACGAGCCAGCGGCGCAGGGCCGCGCCGAACACCGGGGGTTCGTGGGCCTCGATGTCCCGCACCTCCAGGCCGAGCAGCTTCTTGCCCAGCGTGCGGCCCCACTTGGCGGTGGGCAGGACCTCGTAGACCACGCCGAACAGGAGCAGCACGGCCAGGATGACGCCGAGATACGCCGAGGTCGTGCCGTCCAGCAGCCAGACGGTGACCGTCTCGCCGGAGAGCTTGGCGGCGTCGATCTTGCCGTTCACGTGGTCGAGGGCCTTGGTGCCGAGCGGTACGGCGGCCACGGCGGTGACGGCGGCCAGCACGACGGTGTCCAGCAACCGGGCGGCCAGCCGCTTGCCGAGGCCCGCGGGGCGGGCGGCGGCCTGACGCATGGCGGCCGCCTGGAACGGGTCCAGGGTCGGCGGCTTCCACGGCGCGACCGGCTGGTCGTCGCCGGGGCCCGCGAGCCGGTGCACCTGCTGCGCCCAGGAGGACTGGCCGCCACCGGAGCCCGACGTCAAGGGCGTGCCCGACGCGGCCGCCGCCGGCTGCGGTCCGCCGGACTGCTGGGGGATGCTCGGGGAGGCCTGCTGTGGGCCGGAGAAGGCCGCGGGGGCGCCGGTGGCGGCCTGGGCAGCAGCCGCGGCCCCGGCGGCCGTCTGCGCCTGTCCCTGGGCCACCGCGGCCCGCTCGGAGGCGGCCTTCCCGGCGCCGAAGCCGGGGCCCTGCGGGGCGCCGGCCGCGGAGGGGCGGTCCGCGTCCGGACGTGCGGCGCCCGAACCGGCGGACGCGCCCGTGCTTCCGGACTGCGCCCCGGCCGCCCTGCCCTGCTGCCCCGTGCGCGGGGACACCGCGCGGATGGCCATGGTGCCGTCGACGGGGGCGGGGCCGCCGGACTCCGCCACGGGCCTGCGCATCATGAACGTGTCATTGGAGGCGACGCCCCCGGCGGGCGCGTCCGGCTCGGCGGGCGGGTTCGAGGCGGTGCCGTCCGTGCGGGCGGTGCCGCCCGTGGCCGCCGCCGCGCGCGGGTCCCTCGGGTCGGGCTCCTGCGGGTTGCCCCAGGAGACGCGGTGGTCCTGCTCCCCGCCGAAGCCGGCCTGGTGGGCGGGGTCGGCGCCCCAGGCGGACGCCGGCTCGGGCCGGCTGCCGTGCTGGGCGTCGGCCGGCGAGGACCCCTGCACCGGCTCCTCGTCGAAGAAGTGCGGGCCGGTCTCCTCGACCGAACCGGCCGAGGGCACGTCGGGGTTCGCGCCGGGCGGCGGCGCGAGCGATTCGCCGTCCGTCGGTGCCGGACGGCTGGTGCCCGGCACCCAGGAGGCGCCGTTCCAGTACCGGACATATCCAGGAATGGACGGGTCCGGGTAGTACCCATCGCGGGGCCTGTCGTCACCCGGGGCCGGGGTTGGGGCGCTCATGTCCGTCGTCCGGTATCTGCTCGTGGGTCAAATAGAGGCCTCCACATCTATCAGACCGGCGCAACAACCACTGCCAGTCCCGTAGGACCCACCCCTTTCCGGGCAACCTCGTACACGTACTTCACACGAGCGGAAGCAGAACGCGACCCACCGGCCCAGCACGTGCTTCACATGTGCGGTACGGCCCTGGGCGCTGGGTCGGGAAAAGTTTCGTGAACCCGCGTAATGGTCCACCCCTGCGCTGCCTCTCCACTCGTACGGGCCCGGTCACAGAGGGCCGTACGCGTCATGAGAGAGGAACGCACGCCATGGAGCACACCGTCGTCGAGCGTGAGCTGGAGCTCAGGCTCGTCCTGTCGCCCGAGCGCAGCGTCTGCGTGCCGGCGCTGTTGAGCTATCACAGCGACGATCCGTTCGCCGTCCGCATCGCCTTCCACATCAACTCCGAGCACCCGGTGCACTGGACCTTCGCCCGCGAACTGCTCGTGGAGGGGGTGTTTCGGCCGTGCGGGCACGGGGACGTGCGGGTATGGCCGACGAAGGTCGAGGGCCGCAGTGTCGTACTGATGGCGCTGAGCTCACCGGACGGGGACGCCCTCCTGGAGGCGCCGGCCGCGCAGGTGTCGGCCTGGCTGGAGCGCACGCTGCGGCTGGTGCCCCCGGGTGCCGAGGGCGGGCAGCTGGGGATCGACGACGCGCTCGACCAGCTGCTCGCCCAGTGAGCAGTGTCCGACGGACGTATCAGAACAGCTTCCCCGGGTTCAGGATGTCCAGTGGGTCGAAGACCTGCTTGATGCCCCGCTGCATCTCGATCCCGACGGGGCCGATCTCGCGTGCCAGCCACTCCTTCTTCAGGACACCCACGCCGTGCTCGCCGGTGATCGTGCCGCCGAGTTCCAGGCCGAGGGCCATGATCTCGTCGAAGGACTCACGGGCGCGCCGGGACTCGTCGGGGTCGGTCGCGTCGAAGCACACGGTCGGGTGGGTGTTGCCGTCACCGGCGTGGGCGACGACCCCGATGGTGAGCTGGTGCTTCTCGGCGATCCGCTCGACGCCCTCGATCAGGTCGCCGAGCCGCGAGCGGGGCACGCACACGTCGTCGATCATCGTCACACCGCGCACCGCCTCCAGCGCGGTGAGGGACAACCGCCGCGCCTGGAGGAGGAGTTCGGACTCGGCCGCGTCGTCGGCCGGGACCACCTGGGTGGCGCCGGCGGCCTCGCACAGGGCGCCCACGGCGGCGAGGTCGGAGGCCGGGTCCGGGGTGTCGAAGGCGGCCAGGAGCAGGGCCTCGGTCGTCTCCGGCAGCCCCATGTGCGCGAGGTCGTTGACCGCCTTGACCGTCGTACGGTCCATGATCTCCAGCAGCGACGGCACATGCCCGCCGGCCATGATCCGGCACACCGCGTCACAGGCGCCCGCCGCCGACGCGAACTCGGCGGCCAGGACCAGTTGCTGCGGCGGCTGCGGCCGCAGCGCCAGGACGGCCCGTACGACGATGCCGAGCGAGCCCTCGGAGCCGACGAAGAGCCGGGTCAGGTCGTATCCCGCGACGCCCTTGGCCGTACGGCGGCCCGTGGACATCAGCCGCCCGTCGGCGAGGACGACCTCCAGGCCGAGCACGTACTCGGCGGTCACCCCGTACTTCACGCAGCACAGGCCGCCGGAGGCCGTGCCGATGTTGCCGCCGATCGTGCACATCTCCCAGCTGGAGGGGTCCGGCGGGTAGTACAGGCCGTGTTCGCCCACCGCGCGCGAGAGGGCGGCGTTGATGACGCCGGGCTCGACGACGGCGATGCGGTCGACGGGGTTGATCTCCAGGATGCGGTCCATCTTGGTCAGGGACAGCACGATGCAGCCGTCGGAGGCGTTGGCCCCGCCCGACAGGCCCGTGCGGGCGCCCTGCGGGACGACCGGGACGCGCAGGGCGGTGGCGGTACGCATGACGTGCTGGACCTCTTCGACGGTCCGCGGCAGGACGACGACGGCGGGGGCGCCGGCCGGGCAGAAGCTGGCCATGTCGTTGGCGTAGGCGGCCGTGACGTCGGGATCGGTGAGGACGGCCTCGGCAGGCAGACCCGCGAGCAGCCGCTCGGTGAGGTCACCCCGGGCCTGGTCGGGTGCGGCTTCGGTACGGCTCATGATCACAGCGTCGCACTCGGGGCCATCGGTGTGAACCCCGCGTACGGCCGTCGGGGTCGAACGGGTGTGGTCGTCGTATTGACGCATGGCTTGACGCACAGTGAGCGCCATGGAGAACAGCGCCACGGGGAACAGCGCCGCGCAGACCGGCGCCTCGAATGACGCCTCGAATGACGCCTCGAAGAACACAGCGCGGAACGGACCGGGCACGCCGGGCCGCCGGCGGCGTATCCGGCGGCGGGTGCTGATCGCCGCGGTGGCGGGGTGTGCCGTGCTCGGTGGGGTGCTGGTGCTGCTGCCGTGGGGTCAGGGCGGGTCACGGGCGCCCGGACCGGCGCCCGGGGCGCAGGCGCTCGCCGCGGTCACCGCGGGCGTGCCGGCCGCGCTGCCCGATCTGGCGGTGCTGATCGACGAGCGGGAGAGCCATCTGCGGGCCCACCCCGAGGACGCCCGTTCGTGGGCGGTGCTGGGCGCGGCGTATGTGGAGCAGGGGCGGCGCACCGCCGAGCCGGAGTACTACCCGAAGGCCGAGAAGGCGCTGCGTACGTCGCTGAAGGTGCGGGACCCGAACGCCGAGGCGATGGCCGGCATGGCGGCGCTGGCGAACGCGCGGCGGGACTTCGGCGCGGCCCGGACCTGGGGCGAGGCGGCGCTGAAGACGGACCGCAAGCGGTGGACGACGTATCCGCCGCTGATCGACGCCTACACGGGGCTGGGTGACCACAAGGCGGCCAAGCGGACGCTGGACCGGCTGCTGGAGCTGCGCTCCGGCCCGGCGGTGCAGGCCCGGGCGGCGGCCGTCTACCGGGACCGGGGCTGGCGGGAGGACGCGGCGGTGGCGCTGTCCGACGCGGCCGCGGGCGCGCGGGCCCCGGCCGAGCGCGCTGCGTATCTCGAACGTGCCGGGCAGCTCGCCTGGGAACGCGGCGACCTGGACGTGGCCCTGCGCCACTTCAAGAAGGCCGTGCGCCTCGACCCCGACCAGCGGGCCGCGCTCGCCGGGCAGGGGCGGACGCTGGCGGCACTGGGCCGCACGACGGAGGCGCTGAACGCGTACCGGGCCGCCCTCGCCAAGCAGCCGCTCCCCGAATACGCCCTGGAACTGGGCGAGTTGTACGAGTCGCTGGGCATGGAGCAGGCGGCGCACGTGCAGTACGACCTGCTGCGGGAGCGGACGGCACGGGCCGCGGCCGGCGGAGTGGACGACGAACTCGTGCTGGGCCACTTCGAGGCGGACCACGGCGACCCGGAGTCCGCCGTGCAGCGGCTGCGGACCGAGTGGCGGCGGCAGCCGGGGGTCGCGGTGGCCGACGCGCTGGGGTGGGCGCTGCACCGGTCCGGGGAGCACAAGGAGGCACTTGAGTTCGCGAGGCTGGCGAACGACAAGAAGCGCGGGGGCGGGGTGCGCAGCGCGCTGTACGTCTATCACCAGGGGATGATCGAGCGGGAACTGGAGATGCCGGGGGCCGCGCGGCGTCATCTGCAGGAGGCGTTGCGGATCAATCCGCACTTCTCACCGACGCGGGTGCCGCCGGCCGAGGCGGCGTTGAAGGAGCTGGGCGAGCCGTCGGTGGAGGACGTACCGGACATGGACGCCGAGCCGAAGCGGCGGTGACCGCCCCTACAGGACCGCCGTGCCGATCAGCGCGTTGCGGCTGACCAGTCCCGCCAGTTCCGCCTCCGGCGTCCCCTCCGTGCCCTGCGGTCGGCGCGGCAGCACCATGTAGCGGGTCTCGGCGCTGGAGTCCCACACCGTGATCCGCGTGTCGATCGGCAGGTCCAGGCCGAACTCGGCGAGGACCGCCCGGGGTTCGCGGACCACGCGGGAGCGGTACGGCTCGGACTTGTACCAGCTCGGGGACGGCCCGAGGAGGCGGATGGGGTAGCAGGAGCAGAGGGTGCAGACGATGACGTTGTGCGTCGACGCCGTGTTCTCGACGACGCGCAGGCGCTGGTAGCCGCCCTCCATGAAGCCCAGCTCGCGCACGGCCGCCGTACCGTCCGTCAGCAGACGGGACTTGAAGTCCTCGTCGGTCCAGGCCCGCGCGACGACCCGCGCCCCGCTCGCCGGTGAGGCGCCCGCGAGGAACGCGTCGATCGCCTCGTCCAGTTCCCCGCCGGTGAGCACACCCTTGTCCTCCAGGAGGGTCTCCAGGCGCCGCACCCGGCGGGCGATCGTCGCGTCGGAGTGGTCACCGCTCATCGCCACGGTCCTCTTCCAAGTAGCTTTCCCACAGATCCAGTACGACGTGATGGTCGCCCTCGCCCCACAGGTCACGCGCCTGGAACCGCACCGCGTACACCTGCTCCACCGGCACGTCCGCACGCCCCTGCGCGCTGATGTCGGCCAGTTCGGCGGGCCCCTCCGGCTCGATCACGACGCCCCGCTTGCCGCGTGCGTAGCGGGGCAGGCGGGTGTGGTGGGCCGGGTCGTGGAGGTACGTCACCACACGCGACCCCGGGGCGAAACGGTCAGCCATCGAGCCCGTCCCGATCCAGCTCGCCGGGCTCCAGCACGCCCTTGCGTTCGAGGAGGTCGCTGATCGCGATGAACCAGCGTTCGTAGTACGACGCCGCCAGGTACTCGCGCGGCGGGATCGACTCGATCGCGTCCCGGAACTCGTTCAGATTGAAGATCTCCTGCGCGCGCAGGGCGTTCCAGATCCCGAAGACGCGCGCCTCCCAGTCGGCGTGGAAGGGCTCGGAGTCGTCCGCGGTGTCGACGGGACCGAACCCCTCGACGCCGCCGACGTCGTTGATCCTGGCCATGGGGTCAGCGTACGGCGCGTTCGGGCATCGCGCGGGCGTGCGCGGCTGTGGCCGGGCGCCCCGGAGTGCGGGTCCCCCCGTGGAACCCGCACTCCGGGAGAGGCTCAGCCGGCCGTCAGAGGTTTCCGCGCTTTTCCTGCTCCCGCTCGATCGCCTCGAACAGGGCCTTGAAGTTGCCCTTGCCGAAGCCCATGGAGCCGTGGCGTTCGATGATCTCGAAGAAGACCGTCGGGCGGTCCTGGACCGGCTTGGTGAAGATCTGCAGCAGATAGCCGTCCTCGTCGCGGTCCGCGAGGATCTTCAGCTCACGCAGGGTCTCGACGGGGACGCGGGTGTCGCCGACCCACTCGCCGAGGGTGTCGTAGTACGAGTCCGGGGTGTCGAGGAACCGAACCCCGGCCGCGCGCATGGTGCGTACCGTCTCGACGATGTCGTTCGTGTTGAGCGCGATGTGCTGGACGCCCGCGCCGCCGTAGAACTCCAGGTACTCGTCGATCTGGGACTTCTTCTTGGCGATGGCGGGCTCGTTGATCGGGAACTTGACCTTGAGCGTGCCGTCGGCCACGACCTTCGACATCAGCGCGCTGTACTCGGTCGCGATGTCGTCGCCCACGAACTCCTTCATGTTCGTGAAGCCCATGACCTTGTTGTAGAAGCCGACCCACTCGTTCATACGGCCGAGCTCGACGTTGCCGACGCAGTGGTCGATCGCCTGGAAGGTGCGCTGGGCGGGCGGCTCGACCATGGGGCTCGCCGCCACATAGCCGGGGAGGTACGGGCCGTCGTAGCCGGTGCGCTCGACGAGGGTGTGGCGGGTCTCGCCGTACGTCGCGATGGCGGCCAGGACGACGGTGCCGTGCTCGTCCTTCAGCTCGTAGGGCTCGGTGACGGACGTGGCGCCGTGCTCGAGCGCGTACGCGTACGCCTGTCGCGCGTCCGGCACCTCGATGGCGAGGTCGACGACACCGTCGCCGTGCTCGGCCACGTGCTGGGCGAGGAAGTGGCCCCAGGTGGTGGCGGGCTTGATGACGGACGTGAGGACGAAACGGGCGGAGCCGTTCTCCAGCACGTAGCTCGCGGTCTCGCGGCTGCCGTTCTCCGGTCCGGAGTAGGCCACGAGGCGCATGCCGAAAGCGGTCGAATAGTAGTGCGCCGCCTGCTTGGCGTTGCCCACGGCGAAGACGACCGCGTCCATTCCCTTGACCGGGAAGGGGTCGGCCTGCCGGGCGGTGTCGGGAGTGTGGTGTGTGGTCTGCGTCATAAGCGCAGCCTCATGCCATGCGGCAAGGTGCGCAATAGTTTGGTTTTCGGCTGGGCAATCTGCTCAGTGGTGGGCCCGTTCCTGCGGGCTTTCTGTACAGGATGACCACCCCCAGTGGCGAGAAGAGGCGGGCTGTCGTGGCGATCGATCATCTGGACGGACGGATCATCGTGCTGCTGGCGCGGGAGCCGCGGATCGGGGTGCTGGAGATGTCCCGGCGGCTGGGGGTGGCCCGCGGGACCGTGCAGGCGCGGCTGGACCGGCTTCAGTCGAACGGAGTCATCCGCGGCTTCGGTCCCGAGGTCGATCCGGCGGCACTCGGGTATCCGGTCACCGCCTTCGCGACGCTGCAGATCCGGCAGGGGCAAGGGGCCGACGTACGGGCGCACTTGGCGACCGTGCCGGAGGTGCTGGAGCTGCACACGACCACCGGGACCGGGGACATGCTGTGCCGTCTCGTGGCGCGCTCCAACGCCGATCTTCAGCGTGTGATCGACCGGGTTGTCGGTTTCGATGGGATCGTCCGGGCCTCCACGGCGATCGTGATGGAGAACCCCGTTCCGCTGCGGATCATCCCGCTGGTGGAGCAGGCGGCGGAGGACCGGGCACACAGCTAGCCCGCGACCTGGTGGGGTGAGTCCGTGTGAATTTCTGGGAGTACCTGGGCAACCGCCACCAGCAGCTGCTCACCGACGCCTACCAGCACGCCAGCGCCGTCTTCCAGTGCATGGTCGTGGCGACCCTGCTCGGGGTGCTGATCGGCGTGGCCACGTACCGCAGCGAGTGGGCCGGCAATTTCGCCACGCTGACCACCGCGGGCATCCTGACCATTCCCTCGCTCGCCATGATCGGTCTGCTCATTCCGATCGTGGGGCTGGGCGTGCCGCCCACGGTGATCACGCTGACGCTGTACGGCCTGCTGCCGATCGTGCGCAACTCGATCGTCGGGCTGCGCGGCGTCGACCCGTCCCTGGTGGAGGCGGCCCGGGGCATCGGCATGTCCCGGCTCACCCAGCTGCTCAAGGTGGAGCTGCCGCTCGCCTGGCCGCCGATCCTGACCGGGATCCGGGTCGCGACGCAGATGCTGATGGGCATCGCGGCGATCGCGGCGTACGCCTCCGGGCCCGGCCTCGGCAATGTGATCTTCCGCGGGCTCGCCTCGCTGGGCAGCGCGAACGCGCTCAACCAGGTCCTCGCGGGCACGGTCGGGATCATCATCCTGGCGCTGCTGTTCGACGCCGCGTACGTCCTGATCGGACGGCTGACCATCCCCAGGGGGATCCGTGTCTGAGCACGAGTCCGGCAGCGGCCGGCACGGAGCCTCCATCGAGCTGGAGAACCTGACCAAGCGCTATCCCGGCAGCCCACAGCCCGCCGTGGACAGCGTGAACATGGAGATCAAGGCGGGCGAGGTGGTCATCCTCGTCGGCCCCTCCGGGTGCGGGAAGTCCACGACGCTCAAGATGATCAACCGGCTGATCGAGCCGACCGGCGGCCGTATCCGCATCGGCGGCGAGGACGTCACCGACATCGACCCCGTGAAGCTGCGCCGCAAGGTCGGTTACGCCATCCAGTCCGCCGGACTGTTCCCGCACATGACGGTCGCGCAGAACATCGGTCTCGTACCGAAGATGATCGGCTGGTCGAAGACGCGGATCGGCTCGCGGGTCGAGGAGCTGCTCGACCTCGTCGGGCTGGACCCCGGCGAGTTCCACGGCCGTTATCCGCGCCAGCTCTCCGGCGGGCAGCAGCAGCGCGTGGGCGTGGCGCGGGCGCTGGCCGCCGATCCGCCGGTGCTGCTGATGGACGAGCCGTTCGGCGCGGTCGACCCGATCACTCGTGATCACCTCCAGGACGAGCTGATCAGGCTGCAGCACGAGCTGCACAAGACGATCGTCTTCGTCACGCACGACTTCGACGAGGCGATCAAGATCGGTGACCGTATCGCCGTGCTGCGCGAACAGTCGCACATCGCTCAGTTCGACACCCCGGAGGCGATCCTCACCAACCCCACCGACGACTTCGTGTCCGGGTTCGTCGGAGCCGGTGCGGCGCTGAAGCGGCTGAACCTGACCCGGGTACGGGACGTGGAGATCACCGACTATCCGACGGTGACCTTCGACGATCCGCTCCAGGAGATCTTCAACCGGCTGCGCTCCAGCGGCACCAACGAGATCCTGCTGCTCGACAAGCGGGGCCGGCCCTACAAGTGGCTGCGGCGCGGCGATCTGATGCGGGCCAGGGGTTCGCTCGCGCGGGCCGGGACGCTGGTGAACGACACCGTGACGCGGGACGCCACGCTGCGGGACGCCCTGGAGGCGGTCCTCACCGACAACGCGGGGCGGGTGGTGGTGACCGGGCGGCGCGGTGAGTACACGGGCGTCGTCGACATGGAGACGCTGATGAACTCCGTGCACGAGCTGCTGGAGGCGGACCGGCTGGAGGCGCTCGAGGCCCAGCACGAGCTGGAGGGTTCCCGGGCCGGGCGCACGCACGCCGAGCAGGAGGGCGACGGAGGGGAGCACAAGGCGTGAGCACTCCCGAGACCCCGAGGACGTCCCGGGTTCAGGAGACGTCCGAACGTGGCGAGGCACCCGAGAACCCCGAGCCGGACGGGAGCGACGGGGCCCCCTCGCGCTTCGCCGCGAAGCGCCCGGCCAGCAAGCTGAGTTGGCAGCAGCTCACCATCGTGCCGGCGATGCTGGTGGTGCTGCTGCTCGCGACCTGGCTGTGGTTCCAGCAGGCCGACCTCGACCCGGTCTCCGAGAACGCGCTGTCGAACGGTCAGGTCTCGCAGGCCCTGTGGGAGCAGATCGAACTCACGGTGATCTCCACGTTCTTCGTGCTGATCATCGCGATCCCGCTGGGGATCCTGCTCACCCGGCGGGCGTTCAGGAAGGCGACACCGGTGGCCATGGCCCTCGCCAACATGGGCCAGGCGACCCCCGCGATCGGTCTTCTCGCCCTGCTGGTGATCTGGCTGGGCATCGGCAGGAAGGCGGCCCTGATCGGCATGATCGCCTACGCCGTCCTGCCCGTGCTGTCCAACACCATCGCCGGCCTCAAGGCGAACGACCCGACCGTGCTGGAGGCGGCGCGCGGTATCGGCATGTCCGCGACGGGGGTGCTGACGCGGGTGGAGCTGCCGCTGGCGGTTCCGCTGATCCTGGCGGGCGTGCGCACGGCCCTGGTCCTCAACGTCGGTACGGCGACCCTGGCGGTCTTCGGCGGAGGCGGCGGGCTGGGCGTGCTGATCACGGCCGGCATCACCAACCAGCGGATGCCGGTCCTGGTCCTCGGCTCGATCCTCACGGTCGCCCTCGCCCTGCTGGTCGACTGGCTGGCATCGCTGGTGGAAGTGCTGTTGCGGCCACGGGGGCTGGACCTGTGAGGCGGCGGACGGTCCTGCTCGCGGGGGGACTGCTGGTGGCGGCCGCAGGGTGCGGTCTGACCAGCGGCTCCCCCATGGTCGACGACGTACGGCCCGGGAGCATCGGACGGGGCGAGCCGCTGGAGGGGGCCGAACTGACGGTGACGTCGAAGTCGTTCACCGAGCAGCTCATCCTCGGCGCGATCATGGGCATCGCCTTCGAGGCGGCGGGCGCGGAGGTACTCGACCGCACCGGCATCCAGGGCTCCATCGGCAGCCGCGAGGCGGTGCGCAAGGGCGATGCCGACGCCGGGTACGAGTACACGGGCACGGCCTGGATCACCTACCTGGGGCACAGCGAGCCCATCACCGACCCGCACGAGCAGTGGGAGGCGGTGCGCAAGGAGGACGTGAAGAACGGGCTGACCTGGCTGCCGCCGTCCGCGCTGGACAACACGTACGCCCTGGCGATGAACCAGGCGAACCACAAGAAGTACCGCACGAACGACCTCTCCGAGGTCGCGGCGCTGTCCAAGTCCGACCCGTCCGCGGTGACGCTGTGCGTGGAGGTCGAGTTCGCCAACCGGGCGGACGGGCTGCCGGGGATGCAGAAGGCGTACGGCATGAACGTGCCGTCGAAGAACATCACCCAGATGGACACCGGGATCATCTACACGCAGGCCGCGAAGGGGAACTGCACCTACGGCGAGGTCTACACGACGGACGGCCGCATCAAGTCCATGAACCTCGTGGTGATGGACGACGACAAGCACTTCTTCCCCAACTACAACGCCGCCCCGGTGATCAACACCAAGACCCTGAAGAAATGGCCGGCCATCCCCGACGTCCTCGACCCGATCACCAAGAAGCTGAACAACACGGTGGCGCAGGACCTGAACGCGAAGGTGGACGTGGACGGGGAGGATCCGCATCAGGTGGCGTTGGACTGGATGAAGGAGGAGGGGTTCGTGAAGTAGGGGGCCCGCGGTCGGATCCGGAGCCAACTTCCAAAGAACTCGTTGCAAAGTAACCTTTGCATAGCTACCTTTGTACGCATGCCGGAAGAGCACAACGTACGGAAACTCGACGCGCGTTCACTGCGTGGGCTCGCTCATCCCCTGCGGATGGAGCTGCTCAACGCGCTACGCCGCACCGGACCCGCCACGGCCTCGATGCTCGCCGAGCGGCTGGGCGAGTCGAGCGGTGCCACCAGCTACCACCTGCGCCAGCTCGCCGCGCACGGGTTCGTCGAAGACGCCCCTGAGCACGGCAAGGGACGGGAGCGCTGGTGGCGGGCCGTGGACTCGGGGATCGCGATGGACGAGAACCTGTTCCAGAGCCCGGACCCGGCAGTCCGCGGCGCGGCCGACCTGCTGCTGCACGAGCTCGTGAACCGGCACACCCGCGAGCTGTCCTCCTGGCTGTCCACGCGTGACAGATGGTTCCCGCGATGGACGGACCACTCGATGGACCTGAGCGACTTCACGCTACGGCTGACACCCGAGCGTTCCCGCGAACTCATCGGCAGGATGCACGAGTTGCTCAACAGCTACCAGGCGCATGAGGCCGCGGAGGACGACCCGGACGCGGCGCAGGTCCGCCTCCACACGCACGTCTTCCCCGTCACCACGGACCCGGAGGGGCCCCGATGACCGACCCCGAGACGCGTCTCTCCCTGCACCACCTGCACGCGGCCGACCTCCACGCCCAAGCCCACGCCCACCGTCTGGCCACCGAAGCCAGGCAGCCCCGCCACCTACGGGCCCGCCTCGGCTGGACGTTGGTGGAGATCGGCCTGCGCCTCGCCACCCCTCCGCGGCCGACCGTCGCCACCGGCTAGCAGCTCGGCACAGAGCCCTTCCCCGACTCCAGCGCCTCCAGCGCGCCCACCGCCCCCTTCAGCGTCGTCACCGGCACCAACCGCAACCCCTCCGGCAGTTCCGCCTTCGCGTCGCCGCACTCGGCCTTCGGGACCAGGAAGACCGTCGCCCCGTCCCGCTTGGCGGCCTGGGTCTTGAGGGAGACGCCGCCGACCGCGCCGACCTTGCCCGCCGCGTCGATCGTGCCCGTGCCCGCGATGCTGCGGCCGCCCGTGAGGCCGCCGCCCTCGCCGTTGCCGTTCAGCTTGTCGATGATGCCGAGGGAGAAGAGGAGGCCGGCGCTGGGGCCGCCCACGTCCGCGAGGGTGAGGGTGACCTTGATGTTCTTGTCGTCGAGGTCCAGGTAGTTCAGCGCGGCCTCGGTCGCGGCGTCCTGGGACTCCTTCATCTGCTCGGTGTTGTACTGCTCGATCTCCCGCGTGCTCTGCCCACTCGGATAGACCGAGTCGCGCGGCATGACCGCCTTCTCCGTGCTGAACCAGGCGTCGATCACGTCACCGAACCGCACGTCCGTGTCGGGGGACGTCGCCTCGATGGTCGTCATGCGCAGCTGGCCGCTCGTGTCCCGGGTCGGCGCCCCGGAGATCGTGATCACCGGTTCGCCCTTGTTGTCGCCCAGCACGTTCGCCGTCAGACCGGGCTGCGTCAGCGAGAACGGCAGCGGCGCGAAGGCGGCCGTGGCGAGCAGGGCCACGACCGGCAGGGCGCAGACGGCGATGGCCCGGGGGCGCGTGAGACGAGAGAGCACGGGATCAATCTAACGTGGCGGCGGGTTCCGGCCAGGCGCAGGTCGGAGCTGCCCGGGTTGCCCCATTCAGGTCACGTACAGGTCGCGCCGTTCCTTCGTGAAGCGCCGCAGTGTCTCCGGCACCGGCGCCACCCCGATGCCCGGCGACCGGGGCACCGGAAGATGGCCGTCGACCAGCACGAACGGCTCCGTGATGTCCTCGGCGAAGTAGCGGCTGGACGCCGACGTGTCCCCGGGGAGCGTGCAGCCGGGCAGGGCCGCCAGCGCCAGGTTCGGGGCGCGGCCGATGCCCGTCTCCAGCATGCCGCCGCACCACACCGGCACCCCGTGCGCGTACGCCACGTCATGCACACGCCGCGCCTCCAGGTATCCCCCGACCCGCGCTGGCTTCACGTTCACCACCCGGCAGGCGTCCATCGCGATCGCGGACGCGGTGTCGGCGGCGTTGTGCAGGGACTCGTCCAGGCAGACGGGGGTCGCGATGCGCTGCTGGAGGCGGGCGTGGGCGTACAGGTTGTTCTCCGCGAGCGGCTCCTCGATCAGCAGCAGCCCGAACTCGTCCAGCCGCCGCAGATGCTCGGCGTCCGCGAGCGTGTACGCCGTGTTGGCGTCGACCTGGAGCGGCAGGTCCGCTCCGAAGCGGTCGCGCACGGCCCGTACCGGCTCCAGATCCCAGCCCGGCTCGATCTTCAGCTTGATCCGGACGTACCCCTCGGCGAGATACCCCTCGACGTCGTCCAGCAGCTCGGCGACGGTCCCCCTGATCCCGACCGACACCCCGGCCGGCACCCGCTCGCGCACCGACCCGAGATACGTGGCCAGCGGCATCCCGTACGACCGCAGCTCCGCGTCGAGTACGGCCGTCTCCAGCGCCGCCTTCGCCAGCTCGTGTCCCTTGATGCCCGCCATCGCCGGAGCGAGGTGGGCCGTACCGAGCAGGGGCAGGGCGGCGACGCGCGGCAGCAGGAAGTCACGCAGGACGATCTCCGCGCCGGCCACGAACTCCGAGCAGTACAGCGGCTCGGGGTCGGCCGCGAACTCCGACCAGCCCTCGGCCGCGTCCGTGACGACGTGCAGCAGGAAGGTGTCCTTCGTCGTCATCGTGCCGAAGGACGTACGGAAGGGGCTGACCAGCGGAATCGCCACGTGGACGATCTCGACGCGTTCGAGTTTCACGAGGTGGCCTCCCGGCGGGTGAGCGTGTACCAGCCGTCCCGGGACATGTCCGTCGCCGTGAACCCGTCGGCGAAGGCCTTCGTGAACACCTCGCGCACGGCCCGCCGCCAGCCCAGCGCGAGCTCCGGGTCCGCGGCCCGCAGCGCCACTATGTCGTCCGGTACGCGGCACCAGACATACCGGTCCTGCGGGTCCCGGCGAGCGAGCGGCCCGCCGTCGGGGGCCGTGTGGGTGGCGGGTGCGGCCTCGCGATCCGGGATGCCGGGCCCGGCGTGGCCGGACTGCCCCTGCGGTGGCCCGATCAGGTCCCAGGTCACCTCCAGCCGATCACTCTCGTCGCCGTCGTTCACGCCGTCCGCCATCGGGCCGTAGAAGTCGATGAGGTAGCCGGTGCCGGTGGCGCCCAGTTTGACGAAGTTGAACCGGGCGTTCCGGCCGACCAGCGGATCGAAGGTCCAGCGCATGGTCAGCGCCCCGAGCTCCACCGCCCAGGCCCGCTGCGCCCGCTTGAGCTGCGGCCCGAGCCCCCGCTCGGCGGCGGCCAGCAGCGAGTACGTCTCCCGCGACGCCGGCGGCCCGAACACGGCGACACAGCCACCGACGAGCCGGTCACCGTCGTACGCGGCGTGCACCGCCCCGCCCGCGTGAGCGAGGCTGTTCAGCGTCTCGGGCAGCAAGGGCGGCGCGGCACGAGGCGTCTGCCATACGTCACTGAAGTAGTCGGCAACAGCGGTGAACCCGGCGGGCTCGTGGACGGTGCGGATGCTCAGTGAGGTCATGACACGAGTGTCGGAGGTGGTGCGGGGCCCTGCCTAGTGCACCCGCGCGTCAACGCAACGCCTCCGCCACTCCCGCGCCACTCGGCGCAAGGCTCCCGCCGTCTCGCCCCGCGTCAGCGCAACGCCTCCGCCACCTCCCGAGCCGCGTCCACGACCCGCGGCCCCACTCGCTCCGGCACCGCGTCGGCCAGCATCACCACGCCCACGCTGCCCTCGACGCCGGTCACGCCTATCAGCGGCGCGGCGGCCCCGCTCGCTCCCGCCTCCAACTCCCCGTGGGTCAGGGTGTATCCGGGCTCCTCCAGCGGCTGCTGCCGGGCGGAGAGTATGGCCCGGCCCGCGGCACCGCGGTCCAGCGGGTGCCGGAAACCGGCCCGGTAGGCCACGTGATAGTCCGTCCACGTCGGCTCGACCACGGCAACGGCCAGCGCCTCCGTGCCGTCCACCAGTGTCAGATGGGCCGTCGCCCCGATGTCCTCGGCCAGCGAACGCAGCGCCGGCAGCGCGGCCTCCCGTACCAGCGGATGCACCTGTCGGCCCAGTCGCAGCACACCGAGTCCGACGCGGGCGCGACCGCCCAGGTCACGGCGTACCAGGGCGTGCTGTTCAAGCGTGGCGAGCAGCCGGTACACAACGGTCCGGTTCACGCCCAGTTTGTTGGAAAGCTCGGTGACGGTCAGCCCGTGGTCGGTGTCGGCCAGCAGCTTGAGGACGCGCAGTCCCCGGTCGAGCGTCTGAGAGGTCTCCGCGGTCACGACGCCCACTCCTTAGTGGTGAGGTCGGCAGCCCCCTCGCGGCGGGTGCGTCACGGAGTCCCGTCAGTGACGCGCTTCAGAGGCCGCCGATCGGCCGGCGGCCCGGACTGACTGTCCGGACCGCGTCGCTTCACGGCTGCGCTCCGCGGCGGCGCTGCCACGGGGCGTGTGCGTAGCGGGACATTAGCGAAGCCGGTTCGCTGAGCGGAAGGCTCCGTCCAGAATCCGGGCAACGGCCGGTACGGACCACTCCCGTTTGCCCGGATACGTACGGCGCGTGCAGCGCCCGTTCAGGGGTGCGGGGAACTGCGCGCCCAGCCACAACGGGCCCGCGGCCGACCACGACAGGAACCGCACCAGTGACCGCGGCCAAGGCACGGCGCTCAGCGTCACCGCATCCGGGTGGCCCACTCCTGAACCTTGGCGATGCGCTGCCGCAGCTGCCCGGCCGTGGCCTCGGCGCTCGGGGGTCCGCCGCAGACCCGGCGCAGCTCGGTGTGGATGACGCCGTGCGGCTTGCCGCTCTGATGGACGTACGCGCTCACCATCGTGTTGAGCTGCTTGCGGAGCTCCATCATCTCCTTGTGCGAGACGACGGGCCGTCGCTCGGCGGGCAGCTCCAGCAGGTCGGCCTCGGCGGCCGGCTTCTTGCGGCTGTGCGCGATCTGCCGGGCCTGCCTCTTCTGGAGGAGCATCTGCACCTGGTCGGGTTCGAGGAGCCCCGGAATCCCGAGGTAGTCCTGCTCCTCCTCGCTTCCGGGGTGGGCCTGCATACCGAACTCGGCGCCGTCGTAGAGCACCCGGTCGAAGACGGCCTCGGACTCCAGCGCCTCGAAGGAGAACTGCTCCTGCTCGCCGGTGTCCTCGTCCTGCTCCTTGTTCGCCTCCTCCATCTCCTTCTCGGATTCGGCGTACGGGTCCTCCTCGCCCTCCTTCTTCGGCTTGTCGAGGGCGTGGTCGCGCTCGACCTCCATCTCGTTGGCGAAGGTGAGGAGGTCCGGGACGGTCGGCAGGAAGACGGAGGCGGTCTCGCCGCGCCGCCTGGATCGCACGAAACGGCCGACGGCCTGCGCGAAGAAGAGCGGGGTCGAGATGGTGGTGGCGTACACGCCGACGGCGAGGCGCGGCACGTCGACGCCCTCGGACACCATGCGTACGGCGACCATCCACCGGTCGTTGTTGCCGCTGAAGTCGTCGATCCGCTTGGACGCACCGGCGTCGTCGGACAGGACGAGGGTCGCCTTGCTGCCGGTGATCTCACGGATCAGCTTGGCGTACGCGCGCGCGGAGTCCTGGTCGGAGGCGATGACGAGCGCACCGGCGTCCGGGATGGCCTTCCTGACCTCGGTCAGCCGCTGGTCGGCGGCGCGCAGCACGCTCGGCATCCACTCGCCGCGCGGATCCAGCGCCGTACGCCAGGCCTGGCTGATGGCGTCCTTGGTCATGGGTTCGCCGAGCCGCGCGGCGATCTCGTCGCCCGCCTTGGTGCGCCAGCGCATGTTGCCGCTGTAGCTCAGGAAGATGACCGGCCGGACGACGTGGTCGGCCAGCGCGTTGCCGTAGCCGTACGTGTAGTCGGCGGCCGACCGCCGGATTCCGTCGTTCCCCTCCTCGTACGTCACGAAGGGGATGGGGTTGGTGTCGGACCGGAACGGCGTACCGGTGAGGGCGAGTCGTCGCGTGGCGGGCTCGAAGGCCTCCAGACAGGCCTCGCCCCAGGACTTGGAGTCACCGGCGTGGTGGATCTCGTCGAGGATGACGAGGGTCTTGCGCTGCTCGACCCGGTTGCGGTGGAGCATGGGCCGCACGCCGACACCCGCGTAGGTCACGGCGACGCCCTGGTAGTCCTTGCCGAGCGGCCCGGCGCTGTACTCGGGATCGAGCTTGATGCCTATGCGCGCGGCCGCCTCCGCCCACTGCTTCTTCAGATGCTCGGTCGGCGCGACCACGGTGACCTGCTGCACGACATGGTGATGCAGCAGCCAGGAGGCCAGCGTCAGCGCGAACGTCGTCTTTCCGGCGCCGGGTGTGGCGACCGCGAGGAAGTCACGCGGCTGCTCCTGGATGTACTTGTCCATCGCCCCCTGCTGCCAGGCACGCAGCTTGCTGGCGGTGCCCCAGGGGGCGCGGCCGGGGAAGGCGGGTGACAGGTGGTGCGAGGAGGAGGCGGCGGTGGTAGTCACGGTCTCCGTAAAGGGGTCGGGCGGCTCGGCTACGTATGACAACCGGGCCACCCTACCGGCGGCCCGGCCGTGCCCATGGGCGAGCGGGGCCGGGTCACACGTGGGTGGGACCGACGTCACAGCCGCCGCAGCCGCCCCGCAATCACCCCGACGTCCCCCTCCGCCCCGGAGGCCACGTCGATGACCAGCGCGTACGCCACGCCCTGGTCGACACCGGTGAGGTCGACGCCGTTGAGGGCGAGGAAAGTCGCGGTGGCGAGCCAGGCGGTGCGCTTGTTGCCGTCGACGAGGGGGTGGTTGGTGGCGATGGCGTGCAGGAGTGCCGCGGCCTGCTCGTGGAGGTCGTCGTAGGCCGACGTACCGAACATGCGGGCACGCGGCCGGTGCACCGCCGACGCGAGCAGCCCGGGCTCCCGCGCCTCGGGCGCCCGCCCGCCGAAGGCGACCTCGGCGAGGGCGGTGACGTCGGCGACGGTGAGGTGGCGGGTCATTCGCCGAGCCTCCTCAGCAGGTCGGCGTGCGCGGCGCCGAGGCGCTCGGCGACGGAACGCACGCGCCGGGCCTCGTCGTCCAGGTACTTCCGTACGGCTTCCTGAGCGATGTCCTCCGGCCGGCGGCCGGTGGCGTCGGCGAGGTCGTCGAGGGACTGCCGGGTGGCGGGGTCGAGGCGGACGGTGAGCTCGTGCATGGCGCGAGCGTACGGCCCGCGATCACAGCCCCACGATCGATTTACGCCCCCTCTGCCTCTCCCCGGCCCCTCCCCCGCCCCAACTCACCGCTCCCGCACCCGCGTAGTGACCCAGGCCCCCACCAACGCCACCCCCGCCATCGGCAGGAACACCGCCGCGAACGCCGCCGGATGCGACCCGGCGCCGGAGGCCCCCGTGGCCGCGTGGCTCACCGTGCCGCCGCCCAGGGCGGCGAAGGCGGCGCCGCCGGCCGCCAGGAGCACGACGTTGGACAGGCCGTCGGAGATCTGGAGGGCGGCGGAGTTCGTGCCGGCCTGCTCGGGGGCGGAGAGATGAAGCAGCAGCACGCTGGTGGAGGAGATCACCAGCCCCATCCCGAAGCAGCCGAACGCCCACGCCACGGCGACGGTCCAGGCGGGCACGGAGTCGATCAGGACGCTCGGCGCGGCAGCGATGGAGGCAGCCACCAGCACCATCCCCAGCGTCATCAGCCGTTCCCGGTACGGCTCCACCCGCGGCCGCGACTGCATCCACGAACCCAGCGCCCACGTCCCGCCACCGGCGGCGAGCGAGAACCCGGCGAGCGTCGGCGACAGCCCCCGCTGGGTGACCAGCATCAACGGCACGAAGGACTCGGCCGCGATGAACGACCCCGCCGCGACCCCGCGCAGCAGCACCACGGACGGCAGCCCGCGCGCCGCCCGGTACGTGCCGCGCGGGAGCAGGCCGAGCACGGCCGGCACGAGGAGCGCGGCGCCCGCGACGCCGGGGACGAGGGAGAGCCACCGCAGGTCCTGGGCGGCGTACTGAAGCAGTCCCGCGCCGAGTGAGATGCCGAGGGCGAGCCGGATCCGGCGCCGGTCGAACGAGGTGCCGCGGGCGGAGGCTTCGACCGGTCCTCCCGCCCGCCGCCGTATCTGCGGCAGCGCGAGCGCGAGCGGAAACACGACGAGCACCGGAATCCCGACGAACACCCAGCGCCAGCCCAGCTGCTCGGTCACCGCTCCGGCGGCCAGCGGTCCCACGATCGACGGCACGACCCAGCTCGCCGCGAACGCCGCCATGATCGCCGGCCGCAACCGCTCGGGGTAGGCCCGCCCGACGACGACGTACAGGGCGACGATCACCAGACCGCCGCCGAGCCCCTGCACGGCCCGCCCGAGGATGAACAGCCACATCGCTCCCGCGGTCCCGGCCAGCAGCAGCCCGGCCCCGAAGGAGGCGATTCCGGCGGTGAGCGCGCCGAGCGGCCCGCGCCGGTCCGACCACTGCCCCGCGAGCACCATCCCGAACAGGCTGGTGGTGAAGTACCCGGAGAACGCGAAGGCGTACAACGACACCCCGTGCAGCTCCCGCGCCGCCACCGGCATGGCCGTCCCGACGGCGGTCGCCTCGAAGGCGATGAGCAGCACGACGGAGACGATCCCGATGCTCAGGGCCCGATAGTCCCGGCTCAGCACGGTCTCCTCGGACTCCGGGACCAAGGGGACATCGGATCTCTTCGCGACACCGGCGTCGCGCGGCTCGAGGGCAGTCATGTCCGCCAGCGTAAGGGCCACAACTGACATTGACCCCTGTCGGAAGACGGCCCCGGGCTGGGACCTTGGTCGTAAGACCGACGGCGTTCATGAACGCGGTGTGGCAGTCCCATTGCAGGGCCCCCCACTCCCTTGATCGGCCCGGACACGCCCGCCTACGGTCGACTCACCGACCAGGGCGGACCGCCCGAAGCCGGTGCAACGGCCGTGTGCCCGAGTGGTTCAGGGGCTCGCCTGCAAAGCGAGTTACGTGGGTTCGAATCCCGCCACGGCCTCTACTTGCCTGACCGAGACATGGCCGTTCTCTTCTCGGAGTCGACCTTCGCCACCGTCCGTCTCCGTACCAAGGTCACCAAGGGCGCCGACTCCCGCGCCGCCACCCTGGCGATGGCGTTCAAGCTCGTCGAGCGCTCCGGCGCTGCTACGGGTGACTGCGTCGGGTCGAGGGCCCTGCCGGATCCGGTGCCTAGTGCAGGTCCAGCATCATGTTGAGCGACAGGGAGCCGTCCGCCTCGGTGAAGTAGCCGACCGGTTGGAAGCCGTTCTTCTCGTAGTAGCGGATGGCGCGAGGGTTGTCGGCGCGGACGCCGCCCCACAGGATGATCCTCGTCCTGCCGAGCAGTCGTGCGACCTCCGTGACAACCGGGAAGGCGAGCGTCCCGACGCCTCGGCCCTGGTAGTCGTCAGCCAGGGTGGGGCCGAAGCGGCAGTCAGTCGTCTCGGTGAGGCGGATGCCCGCGTCCTGATAGCGCGCGATGTCCGCAGGGGCCAGCGCGAGGCTGAATTCGAGAAGGCCGACGATCCTGCCGGACGGCACGTCCTCGAGCACCAGCCTGAGCTTGTCGTAGCGCGCGATCGCGTCGCACAGCTCCCGGGCGGTCGCGAGGTCGTACCCATCGAATGTACTGAAGCGCCTCGATTCGGACGACAGGGCACCGAGGAACTCGGCCAATTGCCCCGTGTCGGCGTGCGTCAGGGGGCGGAGGATGACATCCGAACCGCCATAGGGTTGCAGACGGCGCGTCAGGCGAAGGGGATCCTCAGCAATCTCCGTCAGCGTAAGCACCCCAGCAGCCTCTCTCCGAACCGGCTTCGAGGCGACAACGTACCGGCTCCCGAGATTCCGTAAGAACGATTGATCCTTGCTGGGACGGCACCGTGATCCAACACCTTTGACCACGTCCCGTCCTCGCTGTGCGTGTGCTCGCCAGGGGTGAACCCCGCCCGGCGGGCGACTGCGGCCGAAGCGGCGTTCTCCGGCTCCACCCGGATCACCGCCTCCTTCCCGCCCTCACTTGCCGCATGGCGAGTTACGTGGGTTCGAATCCCGCCACAGCCTCCACCCCCTCGCCGTCGTCCTCGTCGGCTCAGTGCGCTGCTTGCCGTCCGTCCCGGTACATGGCTCCGATCGCCGCGGAGACCGCGGCGGTCGCGGCGAGGCTCCCCAGCATGACCATCACCACTCCGACCATGTAGAGGCCGGAGGCGTCGTCCGACCAGTCGTGGAAGGCGGCGACGGTCAGGCCGATCGTGGGGCCGAGCACGGCGGCCGTGCGGTGGCGCCGGGAAGCCGCCCAGTACACCGGGATCAGCAGGGTCAGTGCCAGGCCGGTCACCTGCCATGCCTCGTACGGGCCGGTCGTCGTGCCGTCCGGCTGTATGTCGCGGTGCTGGTCCCAGCCCAGCCAGGCGGCCCACACCGCGAGGGACATGCCGGCCGTCACGAGGGTCGGCAGCAGCGAGGGGGCGGGTCTCCGTGGTCCTTGGCTCATGGGCCAAGCGTCGCGGCCCGCCCGTCGCGCGAACAGGGCTCATGTACTCAGCCGCACCCGAGTACATGAGACCGGAGAAAGCCTGCCCGGTCTGCCCGATACAGACAATTCCTCGCGGTCCAGTGGCAGTTCCTCGTACGAACAGCACAACCCCGGGCGGCCTCAAGGTGTCCAGTACATGACTGGAGGCAAAACCTCCGGTCGCCGTACTTCCCGCCCCACGAGGAGACCCATCCGTGCGCCAGCGCATCCGCCCCTCACACATCCGTCACTCGGCGGCCCTCGTGGCCGCTGCCGCCGCCGTCGCGGCGCTTCCCGCAGTCGTCGCTCCCGCGGCGTACGCGGAGGAGGGTGACCCCTCCCTGGTGATCTCGACCCTGCCGAGTACGTCTCCCAAGCCCGGCGACGTGTACGACGAGAAGGTCGTCATCACCAACAAGGGCACCGCGGCCGCGGACGGCGTCACCTTCCGGATCCGGCTGACCCGGGGGCTCGACTTCCCGGGGGCCGTCGAGGGCTGCACCTACTCGACCGTCGGGGACAAGGTCCGCCAGGCGCTCTGCGAGCTCGACACCGTCATCGAACCCGGCGCCTCCGTCGAGACGCCCGTACGGTTCAAGGCGCTGCCCAACGCCCTGATGGAGGCCGTCGAGTACGGCACCTCTGCCACCGGTGAGGCCCCGGGCGAAGGGTTCGACGACAGCAACCGGCGCCTGACCCTGACCGCGGACAGCACCGCCGACCTCGTCGCCGTCGGTGAGGACACGGAGGCCCTCGCGGGCGGCGAGCAGTCCATCTCGGTGCAGCTCCGCAACGACGGCCCCGGCTGGATCCAGAACCAGGAGAGCGACGACCAGCCGGCACTCATGGTGCGGATCCCGAAGGATACGGTCGCCACCGAAGTGCCCAAGGACTGCGCACCGTTCGGGATCGACGGTCCGTCCGGGCCCGCCGGGACGCCCGGCAAGTCCACGTACGTCTGCTGGCCCGCCGACCACACCATCGAGGTCGGCGAGTCCCTCTCCTTCACCTTCATGCTGAAGATCGACAAGGACGCCCGCACCACCACCGGCGAGGTGAAGGCGACCTCCGTCTACGACATCCACCCGGCCTTCGACAAGAACCCCGCCAACGACAAGGCCAAGATCCGCGTCGCCATCCCGACCGACTACGAGCCCGGCCCGACCACGTCCGGCGGCTCCTCCACCGGCGGCGGCTCCACGGACGGCGGCTCCACCACGGGCGGCAACGACCCCGAGGGTCAGTCCACGGGCGGCAACGGCGGCACGGGCGGCTCGGGCAGCACGTCGGCCGGCACCTCGACGGGCGGCTCCACCGGATCCGTGAACGGCAACCTGGCGAGCACTGGCTCCGACGGCACCCCGCTCATCGCCGGCGCCGCAGCCGCCGCGGCGGCCCTCGGCAGTGTCCTGGTCCTGGCCGTACGCCGTCGTCGCACCGTCGGCAAGTCCTCCTGACGACGCCTCAGGGATACGGCGTCGTCCGCGCGACGTGGGTCTGGAGCAAGCGCGGCGAGTTCTCGAAACCCTGGCGGGCGTACGCACGGATCGCCCGGGGCGAGGAGTGGACGGTGACCCGCTCCAGCCCGAGGTCCCTCGCCCTGGCCAGGGTCTCGGCGATCAGCCGGCCGCCCAGCCCCGAGTCGCGTGCCTCGGGGACGACGTACACGCACTGAAGGTCACCGGACGCCCGGTCCGGCGCGTGCGGCGTCGGCACGCGCCGGACCACCGCCAGCCACGCCATGCCGATGATCCCGAGGTCACCGCCGGCGTCGTTGTCGACCAGGACCATGCAGCGGTGCGACGCCGCGTTCCGACCCGCCCAGTCGACGAAGTGGCGTACGAAGCCGTCACGGTCCGCGGCTGCCGGTGCCGCGTCGTCGTTCTCGAGGATCCACTGCCAGCGCAGTCTCGCGACGGCCTCCAACTCCCCCGGTTCGGCCGGGCGGACGGTGATGTTGTCCGAACGGGCCTTCCCGATCGGGCTCACCAGGCCCCGCCCACCGACTCCAGCACCCCGCTCGACTCGTCCTGGAACACCTCGGTCCAGTAGTGCCGGCCGTCCCCACCCGCCGCTCTGATGCCGGTCGGGTCGACCGTCGACAGGACCTGGAGCATGGTCATGGCCAGCTGGTCGTAGGTGTCGGTCGTCAGCGCGTGGCCCGACTGCGCGTCGATCGCCTGCTCGCGGTGCAGCAGCCAGAGCGTGAAGGCGAGGGTGGAGACGTCCGTGTTCAGGGGGAACAGTCTCGCCTCGGGCTCGCTCCAGTTCAGGACGGCGCCCGTCGCGCCGTCGATGACCAGGTTGTTGTCCTCGACGAGATGACCGAGGCGAATCAAGTGGCCGGCCCCGAGCGGCAGTTCCGCCGACCACTCGTCGTCGGCGTAGTACTCGGCCAGCGTCTGCAGTGGCACATCGGTGTCGAGGGAGAACAGGAAGCCGTCCTCCGGCAGGCCCACCTCGCGCAGGAAGCGGCGCGTCGGCTCGTGCGTGAGCATGGCGGGGAAGTCGACCTCCTCGAAGCGCACCATCTTGCCCTGGCCGAACTCCTGGTCCAGGAGGCGCCGGGGCAGGTCCAGGGCAAGGCCCGAGTGCCCGGCGCGGCCCGCGACGAGTGCCAGGGGGCGGATCAGGGCGGCCATCCTCCAGAACGGCGCCGGCTCTCCGTCCGCGCCCTCCTCGAACACCGCCAGCAGGTGCCGGGACGCGTCCGCCACCGCCTGCGGGCCGTAGCGGCCGACGTAGGAAGCGAACTGGCCGCGCAGGCCCGCCAGTTCGTCCGTCGCCTCGGCGAAGCGGACCAGCGTCCGCAGTGACGGTGCCAGCGCGCGGCGGTCCATCAGGTCGGGGCGGTCGTGCAGGAAGGACGTCGTCGTGACCTCGCCCGTCGCGCCGTCCAGCAGGACCGACTCCGTCTCCAGGCCGCCGGGGCCCAGCAGTCCGCCTATCACCAGCTGGTCCCGCAGTTCCGCCGCCAGCCGGCCCGCCGGATCGCCCGTGGAGTCCGCCACCGTCCGCAGGCCGTCCCGGCACAGCTCGGCGAAGCTCAACACCCCGCTGTCGCCCGGCAGTCCGGGTCCCGTCAGCCAGCGCCGCGTCGACGCGTGCGTGACGTACGGATCCAGCGCGGCCTCGCTCAGAATGATCGCCGTATCACCGGCGTGCGTCGTGATCGTCGTGCTCATGGCTCCCCCGCATGCGCTTTCCCACCACCCCGGGGCACGACACGGCCGACCGACCGGCCCGCCGGCCCCGGCCGCCGTCCCCACTGCCCAGAACACTACGCGCCACCACTGACAACGCCCGCCGAATCAGCCCGACCCATGACAGCGCTTCACATCAGTAGACGCTCGGCCCACCCTTGAGCGTTCCCTTCACCCGCGTTTCCGTCACGGCGAGAATCGCCGCCGGGTCCTCGGCGCGCTCAACTCCGAGGGGCCGCCCATGGCAGCGACTCGCGGCGAGGGCGGGCCCCGTCCGTCAGAGCAGTCGGCAGGACGGTCGGTGCGACAGCGGGAGCCGGCTCACTGGCCGGTCACCACCGCCGCCTGCGGCCGGATCGGGAGGCGGTTGACCGGGCGGCCCGTCGCGGCGCGTACGGCCGACGCGATGGCCGCCGGTGACGTCACCACCGGTACCGCGCTCACCGCCTTGGCGCCGAAGGGCGCGACCACGTCCCGCTCCTCGACCAGCTTCACGATCCGGATGTCGGGGGCGTCCAGGGCCGTCGGCAGGGAGTAGCCCGTGAGGTCGGGGTGGCGGATCAGGCCGCGCGCGGAACGCAGGTTCTCCGTGAGCGCTATGCCCACGCCCTGCGTCACGCCCGCCTCGATGCGCGCCTCCAGCTGGGCCGGGTTGAGCACCCGGCCGACGTCCTGGGCGAGCGCCAGCTCGACCACGCGGACCGAGCCCAGTTCGATGTCGACGTCGACGACCGCGCGGATCGCGCAGAAGGCCATGCCCACGAAGGCGTCGCCCTGGCCGGCGTCGTTGAGCGGTTCGGTCGGGTGCGGACGGCACTGGGCCGTCGCCCACAGTTCCTTGCCGTCCAGCGCCTCGGTGACGGTGGTCGACAGGACCCCGTCGTACGACGTGATCTTGCCGTCCGTGATCTGGAGCAGCTCCGTGGACATGCCGAACTTGTGCGCCAAAGGCTGCAGCAGCTGCGTACGGACCATCTTGGCGGCCCGTTCCACCGCGCCGCCCGACACCCAGGTGTGACGGCCGCGGCAGCCCGCACCCGCCGGGGGCTGGTCGGTGTCCACGGGCGCCACGTGCACCTCGTCGATGCCCAGGGTGTCCTGGACGATCTGCCGGGCCAGCGTCGCGAAGCCCTGGCCGGTCTCGACGGCCGCGCACAGCACGGTCGCCACGCCGTCGTGGACCTTCACGGTCGCCGTGGAGACCTCGTCCGCGCCCTCGGCGCCGAGCATGTGCACCATGCCCAACCCGTAGCCCACACCCCGTCGCACGGCGCCGGGTTCGCCCGCGCCCTCGGGGCCGCCGGGCAGCAGCCACTCGTCCTCGGGCGTGTCCTTGGGGAGCGCCGGCAGGGGGTGGTCCTGTACGGCCTGGAGCAGTTCCGCGACGGGGGCCGGGCACGTCACGGTCTGGCCCGTCGGGAGTACGTCGCCCGTCGCCAGCGCGTTGCGCAGGCGCAGTTCGGCCGGGTCGGCGCCGAGCTTCTTGGCCAGTTTGTCCATCTGCGCCTCGTAGGCGGCGCACACCTGCATGGCGCCCTCGCCGCGTACGTGGCCGGAGGGCGGGTTGTTGGTGCGTACGGCCCAGCCCTCGATGAAGGCGTTCGGAACGACGTACGGGCCGCAGGCGAAGGCGACGGCGGCGGCCAGGGCCTCGGAGGACGTGTCGGCGTACGCGCCCGCGTCCAGCAGGATCTGCGCCTCGACCTTCACCAACCGGCCCTCGGCGTCGGCATGGTGGCGGTACCGCAGCAGGGTGGGATGCCGGTGCGTGTGCCCGAGGAAGGACTCCTCGCGCGTGGCCGTCAGCTTCACCGGGCAGCCGGTCTTGAGCGCGAGCAGGCCGAGCGGGAGCTGGAAGCCCTGGTCCTCGCGGTCGGCGGTGGCGCCGGGGACGCCGGTGACGACGACCTTGACGCGCTCGGGCTCCAGGCCGTAGCAGGCGGCGGCGCGGTCGCGGTCGGTGTGCGGGTCGGTCGAGGCGAGGTAGAGCTCCACGCCGCCGTCGGGGCGCGGTACCGCGAGACCCGCCTCGGCGCCGATGGGGGCCGGGTCCTGGCGGCCGATGCGGTACAGGCCCTCGACGACGATGTCGCCGGCCGCGTCGGGGTCGCCGTGGCGCAGCGGGATGTGGCGGATCAGATTGCCGTCGGGGTGCAGCGGCTCGGCCTCGAAGGCCTGCTCGGGGTCGGTCACCGGGTCGAGCACCTCGTACTCGACGATGACGGCGGCGGCGGCCAGGCGCGCGGTGTCGGGGTGGTCGGCGGCCACTGCGGCGATGGGCTCGCCGTGGTGGCGTACGACCTCGGAGGCGAAGACCGGGCGGTCGGCCCTGCCACGGCCCAGCAGCGGGCTGCCCGGCACGTCCTCGTGCGTGACGACGGCCCGGACGCCGGGCATCTCCCGCGCGTGGGTGGTGTCGATGGACGTGATGCGCGCGTGCGGGTGCGGCGAGCGCAGCACGGCCGCCCACAGCAGGCCCTCGGCCCACAGGTCGGCCGCGTACGGGAACGTGCCCTCGGTCTTGGCGCGGGCGTCGGCGGCCGGCAGGGACGCACCGAGGCCGTGCGGGATCTGATCGGGGGCGGGGGCTGCCTCCGCGGCTGTGGTCGCGGTGGCGGCTTCGTTGCTCACGCCTGGCCTCCGTCCTGGCCGTACGCCTGGTCATGCGGTCCCCTGGCACCGGGGGTCTCGAACGCCGAGCGGTGGACGCCGCCGGCTCCCGGGCCCGCCTGGTGAGGGATACGCGGCTCGTCGCCGTCCTGTTCGCCGCCGTCGGCCGCAGAGTGCGCCTCGCGTTCGGCGACGACCTCCTTGACGGCCTCCACCACGCCCCGGTAGCCGGAGCAGCGGCACAGGTTGCCGCACAGCGCCTGGCGGGTCTCCAGCTCGGTCGGGGCCGGGTTGCCCTCCAGGAGGTCGTGCAAGGTCATCGCCATGCCGGGCACGCAGAAGCCGCACTGCACCGCGCCGCACCGCGCGAGGGCGCGCTGCACGTCGGAGGGCTGCCCGTCGGCGGCCAGGCCCTCGACGGTACGGACCTCGCTGCCGGCGGCGGTGACGGCGGGCACCAGGCAGGACGCCACGAGCCGGCCGTCGACCTGCACGTTGCACGCCCCGCACTCGCCCTGCGAGCAGCCGTCCTTGGCGCCCGCGAGGCCGAGCCGCTCGCGCAGCACGTAGAGCAGCGACTCGCCGATCCAGGCGTCCGAGACGGGCCGGTCGGCGCCGTTGACGCGCAGCACGTAGGAGGCGAGCGGGTGTTCCTCGCCGGAGGGCGCCGATGCGTCCTCGGAGGCGGCGGCCCGCTCGGGCTCCTGCGCGGCCTCGGCGTCGGAGGGGCCTTCCTCGCCCGGCCCGGACGCGGCGGAAGCCACTGCCGGGCCGTCTGCGGCCTCTTCGGCGCCCCGGGTGTCCGTGGCGGGGCCGGCGGCCCCGGAAGCGGCCTGCGGGGCCTCTGAAGCGCTTTCGGCGGAGTCCTGGGCGGCCGGCTCGGCGGCGAAGTCGGGTGCGCCACCGGCGTGCTGGTCCCCGGAGTGCGCCCCGGGGCGCCCCGGTCGTCCGGGCACGTGCCCGGCGCCCGGCGGGTGCCCGGCCGCGGGCCCGGCTTCCACCGCTTCCCCGGTCGTCGCCGCGGCGTCCGCGTGCGGTGCCGACGGCTGCCCGGTCGGCTGTGTCGCCCACGGCGCGGGCGCGCCGCCCGGCAGCGTGGCCGGAGGCGTTCCGCCCCACTGCTCGACGAGCGACGATGTGGTGAACTCGCCCGATTCGTCCGGAAGGTCACCGTTGGCGACGGGGATCGACCACTGCCCGGTGACGTCGTGCCGGGGCGCGGCAGCGGCGTCCTGGCCTGCGGCGGTCTCCGAGATGTTCCACTGCTGGGTGGCCCCGGGGTTGTACTGGAACTGGCCGGTGCCCCCGTCCTGCGGCACGGCGTTGGGGTCGGGCCACCGGGCGTTGCCGTCGGGCGCACCCGCGACCGGCCAGCCGCCCGGGGCGGCCGGGTCCGTGCCCGATCCCGGCGCGGCCGTTATCTGCGGAGGCACATAGCCGTGGCCGCGCGCGGCGAGCGGGCTGTCGGCGGAGGCCAGGAGGGCGTCGATGCCCCCTTCGGGGAGTTTGACGAAGGCGGTGGCGCCGTCGTCGTAGTCGCCCTGGGGCAGCGGGTCCCAGCGGCCCGCGCCCTGGGGCGTGCCCTCTCCGTGCTGGTCGTCGGTCACGACAGCGCCCTCCCCAGTGCTCGTCGGGCCAGCGCGGCGACGGTGCGCCGCAGGTGCAGTACGGCGGGCGGATGCTGCGGTACGGAGCCGTCCTCGACCGGCGTCGGGTCCGGGATGCAGGCCGCGGAGACGTACTCCCCGAACGCGGCCAGCGCCTCGGGGACGATCGCGCGGTTGTTGTCCCAGTCGATCAGCTGGGCGACCCAGTGCTCGGCATCCAGCGGCCTGAGCGGCATCGGCGCTATGGCGCCCACTGCGCACCTGATGCCGCGCCGGGCGGGGTCGAGGACGACGGCGACGGAAGCCATGGCGCGCCCGGGGCCGGTGCGGCCGGTGGCCTTGAGGAAGACCTGCGGGGCGTGCAGCAGGGGCACGCGGACGTAGCCGATGAGCTCGCCGGCGCGCAGCATCTCCATGCCGGCCAGCAGGTGCGACACCGGGATCTCCCGGCGCGCTCCGCCCTGGCCCGCGACGATCAAGGTCGCCTCGAGGGCGGCGAGGACCGGCAGGGCGTCACCGGTCGGGGAAGCCGAGGCGATGTTGCCGCCCAGGGTGCCCGCGTTGCGGATCTGCGGGGGGCCCGCGGCGCGAGCGGCGGCGGCGAGCGCCGGGATCAGCGCGGCGAAGTCGGGGCGGCCCATACGCGCGTGCGTGAGGCCTGCTCCCAGCAGGGCGTGGCCGTCCTGGTACTGCCAGCCGCGGATCTCGCTGATCTTGCCGAGGCCGACCAGCGCGGCGGGCCTGAGCTGCCCGGAGTTGACGGCGGCCATGAGGTCGGTGCCGCCCGCGACGGGCACGGCGGCGGGCATGGCGGCCAGTGCCGCCACGGCCTCGTCCAGCGTCGTGGGCAGCGTGACGGACTGCGCCGCCTGCGGTGCGTGCGTGGTCAAACCGGCTGCCCCTTCCCGCTGCCCCACCTGGTCCCACCTGTGCTGCCGTACGGTACGTGCTGACAGGGCGGACGTGGCAACTCTGGCACATCTTCGCAGGACCCGAGGACACGGGTCCGCTAGGAGGCATTCGCCCACCTCATCGGGGAGATGGTCCGTTTTCGTACGGCATCACCAGTGAGTACCGATTGACACTCTTCGGTGACACCTTGCCGGTTTTTTTCAATTACCTGTTCGGGGGCGGGCCGTCGATCGGGCGGCCGAGGACCCCCGGGCGCCGCTGCCACGGCCGCGGTCCGGTCGGCGGCCGGTAGGCGACTCCCAGGGCGTCAAGTCGCCCGTAGTGGGCGGCCATCCGCCGCTCGAAGTCGGCGAAGTCCCGTTCCGCCGGGGCCGGAAGGCTGCTCCAGGCGACCTCGGCGAAGGCGGCGAGGCGCGGGAACGTCTGGTAGTCCACGCGCGCGTGGTCCTCCATCACCTCGGTCCACACGTTGGCCTGCGTGCCGAGCACGTGCCGGGCCTCGTCCGGCGTCAACTCCGCGGGAACGGGCTCGAACCGATAGACGTCCTCCAGGGTGCGCACGTACCCGATGGGCACCGGCTCGGCGTCGCCGCCGTGCTGACGGTGGTCCAGATACACCTGCTGCTCGGGGCACATGACGACGTCGTGGCCCGCGCGGGCCGCCGCGATGCCGCCCGCGTAGCCGCGCCAGGACGACACGGCCGCGCCCTCCGCGAGCCCGCCCTCCAGGATCTCGTCCCAGCCGATCAGCCTGCGCCCGCGCGCGGCCAGCCACTTGTCGAAGTGGCCGATGAACCACGCCTGGAGCTCGTCCTCGTCCTTCAGCCCGAGTTCCCTGATGCGCTCCTGCGCGGTCGGCGACTGCCGCCACTGGTCCTTGAGGCATTCGTCACCCCCGACATGAATGAACTCCGAGGGGAACAGCTCCAGGAGTTCCTCGAACACTCCCTCGTAGAAGCGCAGGGTGTTGTCAGTGGGGGCGAGTACGTTCGGATTGATCCCCCAGGTGTCCCAGACGGTGAGTGCGGAGGTGTCGATGACGTCGGTGTTGCCGAGTTCCGGGTACGCAGCGATCGCGGCCTGCGAGTGGCCGGGCACGTCGATTTCGGGGACGACGGTGATATGCCGCTCGGCGGCGTACGCGACGATCTCGCGGATGTCGTCCTGGGTGTAGTGACCACCGTGCGGCTTGTCGTCCCACAGCGGGGAGGCCCGATGGCCGAATTTGGTACGCGCCCGCCAGGAGCCGACCTCGGTGAGCCGGGGGTACTTCCTGATCTCGACGCGCCAGCCCTGGTCGTCCGTCAGATGGAAGTGGAAGACGTTGAGTTTGTGGGCGGCCATCAGGTCGAGGTAACGCAGGACGCCGTCCTTGGGCATGAAGTGCCGGGCGACGTCGAGCATGAGGCCGCGCCAGCGGAATCGGGGGGCGTCCTGCACACGGATCTCCGGCAGCTGCCACTGCCGGCCGGGCAGCGGGGCCCGGCGGTGGGCGTCGGGGCCGAGCAGTTGCCGTAGCGTCTGGGCGCCCCAGAAGACGCCGGCGGGGCCGCCGCCCGCGAGCTGGACGGCTTCGGGCGTGACGGCGAGGCGGTAGCCCTCTTCGCCCAGGTCCTTGGTGACCACCGGGTCGATGGACAGGCGGATGACGTCGCCCTCGTTCGGCTGCGCGGGCGCCAGCGGCAGGCCGGTGGCCGCGCCCAGCGTGGCGCGCAGCCAGCGTTCCGTCCGCTCGGTGCCTTCTCCCGCGGCCACCCTTGTCGCCGGACCCAGTTCGAAGAAGCGCGCACCGCGGCCCGTCACATGGCCCGGCGCTGGAATCAGTTCAGTCACGTCAGTCCTTTACCGCTCCGCCCAGCCCCGACACCAGCCGTCGCTGCACGAGCACGAAGAAGATCAGCACCGGAATCGTCATCACCGTCGACGCCGCCATGACGCCGCCCCAGTCCGGCTCGTCCGGCTTGTAGAAGACGAGCAGGGCCATCGGGAGGGTCGACTGCGAAGTGTCGCTGATGATGAAGGACTTGGCGAACAGGAAGTCGTTCCAGGCCGAGATGAAGGAAAACACGCTCGTGGCCACGAGCCCCGGGAAGACCAGCGGGAAAAGGATCTGCCACAGGAATCGCGACCGGCTCGCCCCGTCGATGTACGCGGCCTCCTCCAGCGCCTCGGGAACCGCCTTCACAAACCCCCGCAGCATCCAGATCGCGAACGGCAGCGAGAAGGCGATGTGCGGCAGGATCAGCGAGCCGAGTGTGTTCAGCTGGCCGAAGTCCCGCATGAGGAAGAACAAGGGGATCGTCAGGGCCTCCACCGGCACCATCTGGGCCACCAGAAACATGATCAGCAGGGTGGTCCGGAAGCGGAACCGGAATCGTGTCACCGCGGTCGCGGCGAGAAACGCGATCAGCGCCGAGACGATCACGACCGTGCACGCCACGACAAGGCTGTTGAGGAAGTAGCGGCCGAATTCGTTCTGCTCGAACACCCGCCGGAAGGAATCCAGGGAAGGGGCCAGCGTCCAGGGCCGCGGCTCGCTGGACTCGATCTCCCCGGCCGGTTTGAAGGCGCTGAGCACCATCCAGTACAGCGGGAAGGCCACCACGACGGCGACCAGCAGCGCGGACACCTCCGCGAGCAGCCGCCAGGGCCGCCGTACGAAGGGCCGGGAACCCACGGACTTCACGGACCTCACAGTTCCTCCCCCTGCCTGCGCAGCAGCCGCAGATACACCAGCGTCACCGCCAGCAGGATCAGCAGCATCACGATGCCGATCGCCGAGCCGAGGCTGTACTGCGAGGACGCGAAGGCCTTCTGGTAGGCGTACACGTTCAGCACGAGGTTCTGGCCCGCGATGCCGCCGCCGTTCGTCATGACGTAGATCTGGGTGAAGACCTTGAAGTCCCAGATGACCGACTGGATGGTCACCACCACGAGGATCGGCCGCAGCATCGGCGCCAGCACCGACCGCCAGATCCGCCACTGCGAGGCACCGTCCAGCGCGGCGGCCTCCAGCACCTCGGCGGGTACGGAGCGGATACCGGCGTACACCGTCACCATCACGAACGGGAAGGAGCACCAGACCACTTCGAGCAGGACGAGGAAGAAGGCGCTGAAACGCCCGTACGTCCACGAGTGGTCGCCGAGCCCCAGGATGCGGTTCATCGGCCCGAAGTCCGCGTCGAACAGGAGCAGCCACACCGTCGACCCCGTGATCGCCGGCGTCGCCCACGCACCCAGCGCCGCCAGCATCAACGCGAGCCGCGGCACGGCACGCACGCGCGTGAGCAGCACGGCGAGCGCACACCCGACGGCGAGGGTCGACACGACACACGCCGCGGCGAACACGACCGTGGCCAGCAGCACCTGCCAGAACTGGGAGTCCGAGAACAGCTCCGAGTAGTTGCCGAACCCCTGGAAGGTGGTGGGCTCCCCGCCGCTGACCTGCGCCTGCGTGTACTCGAAGAACGAGATCAGCCCGAGCTGGTAGATGGGATAGACGAGCAGCCCGCCGAGGACGACGAGGGCGGGAGCGAGGTACAACCACGGGGTCCGGCTCTTTCGACGCCGTGCGCCCGAACCCCCCGAGGGGCGCGGGGCGGTGTTGAATGTGCGGCTGCCGCCGCGTGGGCGCGAGTATCCACGATCCACCCGCACCCGCCGGCGCTCCACAACCCGCGACTTACTGGGCACCGGCGTCACCCGGCGGAGCCGAACGCGGCGTCCATCTTCGTGGCCGCCTCCCCCGCAGCCTCCGCCACGTCCTTCTTGCCGCTGATGACCTCCTGGAGCATGGTCGGCAGCACCAGCGAGGAGTCGATCTGCGCCCACGCGGGCGACGCGGGGACGAACTTGGTGCCGGCGGAGAGGGTCTGCGCGAAGGGCTTGACGTACGGCTCCTCGGCGGCGACCTGCTGCCGTACGTCCGAGAAGGTGGGCAGGAAGCCCATCGCCTCGAACATCGAGGTCTGCGTCTTCTTCGAGGCCAGCTGCTCCATGAGGTCGACGGCCAGGGTGCGGTGCGAGGTGCTCTTCAGGACGCCGATGTTGTTGCCGCCCGCGAACGCCGGCGCGATGGAACCGGCCTTCACGCCGGGCAGCGGCACGACCGCGTACTTGCCCTTCGCCTTCCCGGCCTCCACGGCCGTGTGGCTGAAGTCGCCGCCGATCGCCATGCCCGCCTTGCCCGCCGCGAACGCGGTGATCGTGTCGTTGCCGCCCATGCCGGCGCACTTGGCGGCGGGACAGTTGTCGTCGCCGAACAGGGATGTGTACGCCTTGATGCCCTTCTGGGCGGCCGCGCCGTCGATGGCGGAGGCGTACGAGCCACCCTTGCCGGTGGCGAGTTCGCCGCCGTTGGCCCACACGAACGGCATCGCGCCGTACGTGTACGCCCCGCCCACCACGAGCCCGTACAGCTCGGGCTTCGCGGCGCGGATCTTGCGGGCCGTCTCGGCCAACTCGTCCATGGTCTTCGGCGCTTCGAGGCCGAGCTCCTCGAAGACGTCCGTGCGGTAGTACAGGGCGCGGACACCGACGTAGAAGGGCGCGCCGTAGATCTTGCCGTCCACGGTGACGGACTGCTTGGCCGTGGGGTCGGTGTCCTTCGCCTCGGTCCAGTCGCCGAACTCCTCGGTGACGTCGAGGAGTCCGCCGTCCTTCACATAGCCGGCGGTGTCGGTGTTGCCGTACTCCATGACGTCGGGCGCGGACTTCGGGTCGTTGAAGGCGGCCTTGACGCGCTGGGCGCGGGTCTCGATCGGGATGTACTCGACGTCGACCTTCGTGCCCTCGTGGGCCTTCTCGAAGGCGGTGACGACGGAGTCGACGACCTTCTCCTTCGGCTTGTTGCCGACTTCCTGGAAGAGCCAGACCCGCAGGGTGCCGGTCTTCTCGTCCTTGTCGGAGGAGGAGTTGGTGGACGTCTGCGGGGCGCAGGCGGAGACGATCAGGGTGGCGGCCGCGAGAGCGGTGGCCCCAAGGAAACGGACGGACGGCTTCCTGGCGTTCATGGAGTGCTCCTCCGATGGAGTGTTGCAACATGCGCAATGACGGTTTCGCTGTGCACAACACTCGGAGGCTAGGGACTTCATGAACACGATCACAAGAGGTCTCAACCACTCTGTGACCGGCGAACGCACTCCATGCAACGCCCGGACAGCACAAAGGCCCTCAGGGCGCGCAAAACGCACCTGAGGGCCTTACGTCTGCCGGACGGAAGGGACCGCTACTTCTTGTCGCCGTCCTTGCCCTTGTCGCCGCCGGCGCCCATGGACTCGTAGATCTCCTTGCACATGGGACATACCGGGTACTTCTTCGGGTCGCGGCCGGGGACCCAGACCTTGCCGCAGAGCGCCACGACGGGGGTCCCGTCGAGGGCGCTCGCCATGATCTTGTCCTTCTGGACGTAATGGGCGAAGCGCTCGTGGTCGCCGTCGCCGTGGGACGTCTGCGGCGTCGGCTCTACGAGGGTTCCCGTACCAGTCCCGCGCTCGGGCTCGAGAGTGCTCATATCGCCAAGGGTACTGAAGCTCACAGGCATCAGTTGAGCGACGGGTCGTCCGGATACGTGGCCACCATCGCGAGCTCGTTGCGCTGCCTGCGCAGGACCTCGCGCCAGAGTCTTTCCGGCGACGGCGAGGAGACGTCCCCGGGCTCGGACTCGACGACGTACCAGGCGCCCTCCACCAGCTCGTCCTCCAGCTGGCCGGGCCCCCAGCCGGCGTACCCGGCGAAGATCCTCAGGCTGCCCACGGCCGAGGCGAGCAGCTCCGGCGGCGCCTCCAGGTCCACGAGCCCGATGGCGCCGTGCACCCGGCGCCAGCCCAGCGGGGCGCTCTCGCCGTTCGCGTCGCCGGGGATGACGGCGACGCCGAGCGCGGAGTCCAGGGACACCGGGCCGCCCTGGAAGACGACACCGGGTTCGCCGGCGAGGTCCGCCCAGCCCTCCAGGATGTCGCCCACGTCCACCGGCGTCGGACGGTTGAGCACGACACCGAGGGAGCCCTCCTCGTCGTGGTCGAGAAGGAGCACCACCGCGCGGTCGAAGTTCGGGTCCGCCAGGGCGGGCGTGGCCACGAGCAGCCGCCCTGTGAGCGAGGACACCTCGGTCATGCCAGACATGATCCCGCATCTTCCCTTCGCGTGGGGAGGCAATGCCGGTTCGTCAGTGAATGCAGCTCAGGGCGGAAAGGAGCGTCCCCCGGCGCACGGCCGGGACGGTGACCGCTCGTACCCGGGGCGGAACGGTTCGTGTTGTGACAGAGCTATGACGTTCCTGAGCCGTACTTGGGCTTACAGAAGGGGGGTCTGCGGCGATTACCCTTTCCCTCCTGGCCCCTGCCCAACTCATCGGAACGCGAGATACATGACCGTCAACGACGATGTCCTGCTTGTCCACGGCGGAACCCCGCTGGAGGGCGAGATCCGTGTCCGCGGTGCGAAGAACCTCGTACCGAAGGCCATGGTCGCCGCCCTGCTGGGCAGCGCACCAAGCCGACTGCGCAACGTACCCGACATCCGTGACGTCCGGGTCGTACGCGGTCTGCTCCAACTGCACGGGGTCACGGTCCGTCCGGGTGAGGAACCCGGCGAGTTGGTGATGGACCCCTCCCACGTGGAGAGCGCGAACGTCGCTGACATCGATGCCCACGCGGGTTCGAGCCGCATCCCGATCCTCCTCTGCGGCCCCCTGCTGCACCGCATCGGGCACGCGTTCATCCCCGGCCTCGGCGGCTGCGACATCGGCGGCCGGCCCATCGACTTCCACTTCGAGGTGCTGCGGCAGTTCGGCGCGACCATCGAGAAGCGGGCGGACGGGCAGTACCTGGAGGCTCCGCAGCGGCTGCGCGGCACGAAGATCCGGCTGCCGTACCCGTCCGTGGGTGCGACCGAGCAGGTGCTGCTGACGGCGGTGCTCGCGGAGGGCGTCACGGAGCTGTCCAACGCGGCCGTGGAGCCCGAGATCGAGGACCTCATCTGCGTTCTGCAGAAGATGGGCGCCATCATCGCGATGGACACCGACCGCACGATCCGCATCACCGGTGTGGACACGCTCGGCGGCTACACCCACCGCGCCCTCCCGGACCGCCTGGAGGCGGCCTCCTGGGCGTCCGCGGCGCTCGCGACCGAGGGCAACATCTACGTCCGTGGCGCCCTGCAGCGCTCGATGATGACGTTCCTCAACACCTACCGGAAGGTGGGCGGTGCCTTCGAGATCGACGACGAGGGCATCCGGTTCTGGCACCCCGGCGGCCAGTTGAAGTCCATCGCCCTCGAGACGGACGTGCACCCCGGCTTCCAGACGGACTGGCAGCAGCCGCTGGTGGTGGCCCTGACGCAGGCGACCGGCCTGTCCATCATCCACGAGACGGTCTACGAGTCCCGGCTCGGCTTCACCTCCGCGCTGAACCAGATGGGCGCCCACATCCAGCTCTACCGCGAGTGCCTCGGCAGCTCCGACTGCCGCTTCGGCCAGCGCAACTTCCTGCACTCCGCGGTCGTCTCCGGCCCCACCAAGCTCCAGGGCGCCGACCTGGTCATCCCCGACCTGCGCGGTGGCTTCTCCTACCTCATCGCGGCCCTGGCGGCCCAGGGCACGTCCCGGGTCCACGGCATCGACCTCATCAACCGCGGCTACGAGAACTTCATGGAGAAGTTGGTCGAGCTCGGCGCGAAGGTGGAACTGCCGGGCAAGGCCCTCGGCTGACGACGCCTCACAGCTCGGGGCGGCCCGGCGCCGCACCCGGGTGAGGGCCCCGGCCGCTCACACTTGTCCGCTACGGCCCACGCAGTGCCGCCCCCGGCCGGAAGTCCGGGGGCGCACCCCGGGCAGGCACAGCATGGCGAAGTTGGCCGAGCTCGGCGCGAGGGTGGAATCGCCGGGAAGGCCCTCGGCTGACGACGCCTCACGGCTCTGGCGGCCCTGGGGGCTGTCTGTAGGCGCGAACCACGATGGGGCGGCACCCGGAACCGGGTGCCGCCCCATCGGCGTTTCTACAAGCCGCACGCCGTCCCGTGGCGTACAGACGGCAAGGTCACTTGCCCTTCGCGGCTTCCTTGAGCTTCGAGCCCGCGGAGACCTTCACGCTGTAGCCGGCCGGGATCTGGATCGGGTCACCGGTCTGCGGGTTGCGCGCGGTGCGAGCGGCACGGTGGGTGCGCTCGAAGGTCAGGAAGCCAGGGATGGTGACCTTCTCGTCGCCCTTGGCGACAACCTCGCCGACGGTCTCGGCGAACGCGGCCAGCACGGCGTCGGCGTCCTTGCGGGTCACCTCGGCGCGGTCGGCCAGCGCGGCCACCAGCTCACTGCGGTTCATGTTGTTACTCCCGTGTTCTTCTTGCTGTTGAGGCGTGCCACGCGGCGGAGCCGCATATTGGGCACAGCGAAGCCGATGCTGCCAGGGTCCTCGGACAGTCCCCGGACCCGGGTCCGTCCTCGGACCCTCGCGCCCAGAGACGCATCCTGCCCCTACCTGCGGCGGGAAAGCCAATCCGGCACCCGGAGGAGTCGTGAGAACACCCTTGGGAGTCACACGAAGAGAGGGCCTGAGCTTTTCGCGTCACGATAAACGGCAGCAATAGGCCCCAGGTTCCACGACGCGCCGTTACAAGGGCTTGCCGTGGCGATCCTCACAGCCCACACACAAATTTCGGGGCTGTGAGGCAGCGACACCCGGTGTTTTCTCGACGATTACTCGACCGAACCCGCCGCGGTGGCGGACTTCGCCGCCTCCCGCACCGCTCCCGCGACCGCGCCCGCGACCTTGTCGTTGAACACGCTCGGGATGATGTAGTTCGGGTTCAGCTCGTCCTCGGTCACCACGTCCGCCAGCGCCTTCGCGGCCGCGAGCATCATGTCCGTGTTGACCGTGCGGGACTGGGCGTCCAGCAGACCGCGGAAGACACCCGGGAAGACCAGCACGTTGTTGATCTGGTTCGGGAAGTCGGAGCGGCCCGTGGCCACAACTGCGGCCGTCTGGCGGGCGATTGCCGGGTCCACCTCGGGGTCCGGGTTCGCGAGCGCGAACACGATGGCGTCGTCGGCCATGGCGGCCACGTCGTCGCCGTCGAGCACGTTCGGGGCCGAGACGCCGATGAAGACGTCCGCGCCGCGCACGGCCTCCTTCAGCGTGCCCGTCAGGCCCTCGGGGTTGGTGTTGTCGGCGATCCAGCGCAGCGGGGAGTCGGCGGGGGCCTGACGCAGGTCCTCGCGCCCGGCGTGCACGACGCCGTGGATGTCGGCGACGACGGCGTTCTTCACGCCCGCCGCGAGCAGCAGCTTCAGGATGGCCGTACCGGCCGCGCCGGCACCGGACATGACGACGCGAATGTTCTCAATCGCCTTGCCCGCGACCCGAAGTGCGTTGGTGAGGGCGGCCAGGACGACGATCGCCGTGCCGTGCTGGTCGTCGTGGAAGACGGGGATGTCGAGGGCCTCACGCAGCCGCGCCTCGATCTCGAAGCAGCGGGGCGCGGAGATGTCCTCCAGGTTGATGCCGGCGAACCCGGGGGCGATCGCCTTGACGATCTCGACGATCGCGTCGGTGTCCTGGGTGTCGAGGCACAGCGGCCAGGCGTCGATGCCGGCGAACCGCTTGAAGAGGGCCGCCTTGCCCTCCATGACGGGCAGTGCGGCCTTCGGGCCGATGTTGCCCAGGCCCAGCACCGCCGAGCCGTCCGTCACAACCGCAACGGAGTTGCGCTTGATCGTCAGGCGCCGCGCGTCCTCGGGGTTCTCGGCGATCGCCATGCAGACCCGGGCCACACCCGGCGTGTAGACCATCGACAGGTCGTCACGGTTGCGGATGGGGTGCTTGGACTGCATCTCGATCTTGCCGCCGAGGTGCATCAGGAACGTACGGTCGGAGACCTTGCCCAGGGTGACGCCCTCGATGCCGCGCAGCTGCTCGACGATCTCGTCGGCGTGCGCGGTGGAGGTGGCGGCGATGGTGACGTCGATCCGGAGCTTCTCGTGCCCGGAGGCGGTGACGTCGAGGCCGGTGACCGAGCCTCCGTGGGACTCGACGGCCCCGGTGAGCTGGGAGACCGCGGTTCCGCTCGCGGGCACCTCCAGCCGGACCGTCATCGAGTAGGAGACGCTGGGCGCCGTTGCCATGGCCGACTTCCTCTGCTTTCACCTGTGACGCTGGATGCCGTCCGATCGTCGCACCTACCGCCGAGTAGGAGTTAGCCGGGCTTGAATTGCGAACGTATTGTTCGCCACGCCTTCCCATGAAAAGAGACCCACGTCACATTCGTGACGTGGGTCTCTTCAACGTTCATGACACCGACCCGCCATGCTCGCCTCGCGGCAAGTGGTCGCTCGTAGCGACGAAGGTTGGGCCCGGGGGCTTGGATCGAGCCGGTGCCACACCCAGGCTAACAAACCGATCCCGTAAGGCCATTCCCGTACCGGTGGTTCGTACCGGTGGTTCGTACCGGTGGTTCATCCGGATCAATCTCTGAGCAGGTCCGGTACCCCGCCGGCGTCCGGCTCGTCGCGCTCGCCCGACACCACCGTCAGCTGCTGGGTGGCCCGGGTCAGCGCGACGTACAGCACCCGCAGGCCGGCCGGGGACTCGTCGGCGATCTCCGCCGGGGAGACGACGACCGTCGCGTCGTACTCCAGCCCCTTCGCCTCCAGGCTGCCGAGCGCCACGACCCGGTCGCCGAGCCCGGCGAGCCACTTGGCCGCCTCCTCGCGCCGCTGCATGGCGACGACGACGCCGACCGTGCCGTCGACCCGGTCCAGCAGTCGGGCGGCCTCCTCGCGGACCGTCTGCGCGAGGGAGTCCCGGACGACGGTGAAGCGTGGCTCGACGCCGGTCGAACGCACCGCCGACGGGGCCGTCGAGCCCGGCATGGCGAGGGCCAGTACCTTCGCCGCCAGCTGGGCGATCTCGGCCGGGTTGCGGTAGTTCACCGTGAGCTGGAAGCGGCGGCGCGGGCGGGTGCCTAGGGCCTCGTCGCGGGCCTCGGCCGCCTCGTCGACGTCGGACCAGGAGGACTGGGCCGGGTCGCCGACGACCGTCCAGGTGGCGTGCCGGCCGCGGCGGCCGAGCATGCGCCACTGCATCGGCGTGACGTCCTGGGACTCGTCGACGATGACGTGGGCGTACTCGGTGCGCTCGGCCGCCAGCCGCTCGGCGCGCTCGCGCTGCGACTCCTCGCGCACCGGCATCAGCTCCTCGAGGCCGGTGAGCTGGTCGAGCGGGTCCAGCTCGCGCTTCTTCCTCGGGCGGGCCGGGGTGCCGAGGATCGACTGGAGCTCGTCGAGCATGGCGATGTCGTGCACGGAGTACCCGTCCCGCTTCAGCGAGCGGGCGACCTTGCGCACTTCGCCGGGGTTGAGGATCCGGCGGGCCCAGCGGCCGAGGCGTCGCTCGTCGGCCATCGCCGTCAGGACCGCCTTCGGCGTCAGCTCCGGCCACCAGGCATCGACGAAGGCGATGAAGCTGTCCTCCGACATCACGTCCTCGTCGAAGGAGGAGCGCAGCTCGGCGGCGAGCTCGGGGTCGGTGTGCCGGGTGGCGCCGCCCGACTGTGCCCACAGGGCGTCGAGCAGCAGCTTGCGGGCGCGCGGGCGCAGCAGGTTCACGGGTGCGGTGCCGCCCAGCGCGGTGCGGCGGATACGTTCCAGCGCGTCGGCCTCCAGCTCGAGACGGCGCCCGAAGGCAACCACGCGCAGCCGGGTGGGGAGTCCGGCGGGAATCTGTGTGGAGGCGTCGTCGTCGCCGAAGGCGAGCTGTCCGGTCCGGTTCGCCGCGGTGTCGCCCACTGCGGGCCGACGAGCGTCGGTCCCACTGCCCGGCCCCAGCTCCAGCGCGCCCCGCGCCGCCTTCCGCAGCACCTTGAGCATGCGGTACGAGCCCTTGGCGCGGGCCGTGGCCGGGGAGTCGTACAGCGCGGCCTCGGCACCGTCGACGAGGGAGCCGATCGCGCGGATCGCGACCTGGCCCTCCTCGCCCAGCGACGGGAGCACGCCCTCGGTGTACGCCACCAGCAGCGGGGTCGGCGAGACGATCAGGATGCCGCCCGCGTACCGGCGCCGGTCCTGGTAGAGCAGGTAGGCGGCGCGGTGCAGGGCGACGGCGGTCTTGCCGGTGCCGGGTCCGCCCTCGACGTACGTCACGGAGGCGGCGGGCGCCCGGATGACCAGGTCCTGCTCGGCCTGGATGGACGCCACGATGTCGCGCATGGTGTGGCTGCGGGCCTGGCCGAGGGCGGCCATGAGGGCGCCGTCACCGATGACGGGCAGCTCGTCGCCGCCGAGGAACGCCTTCAGCTCGGGGCGCATCAGGTCGTCCTCGACGCTGAGCACCCGGCGCCCCTTGGAGCGGATGACACGGCGCCGTACGACCCGCCCGGGGTCGACCGGGGTGGAGCGGTAGAAGGGTGCCGCGGCCGGGGCCCGCCAGTCGATGACCAGCGGGGCGTAGTCCTGGTCTAGCACGCCGATGCGGCCGATGTGCAGGGTCTCGGCGATGTCGGCGGTGTTGTCCTCGCGGACCGCGCCCTCGGCGGGCTCGACGGCGGTGTACGCGCCGTCGGGCCCCTTCTTGCCGTCCTTGCCGGGCAGCAGGTCGATACGTCCGAAGAGGAAGTCCTCGAACTCGTTGTTGAGCCGATTGAGGTGGACACCTGCGCGGAAGACCTGCGCGTCCCGCTCGGCGAGCGCACCGGGCGTGCCGACCTGGCCGCGCTGGGCCGCGTCGTTCATGAGGAACTCCGCCTCGTGGATCTTCTCCTCGAGGCGCTGGTACACCCGGTCCAGATGTACCTGTTCGACGCCGATCTCCCGGTCTCTCAAGGAGTCTTCGAGCGCGGTTTCCTGTGGAGCCTGAGCGGCCACCGGGCCCCCTTCTGACGTGCTGGGCAGCCGTCAACCGTACGCGAAGGGGACCCGGAATTGCTACGGCGACTACACGTCCACCTCGACGATCTTCTTTCCGTCGAAGTCCATGACCTCGACGTGATCGACCTTGTCCATGGACATGGACACGCCGCCGCTGACGTAGAGCGGGTTCCTGGCCTGCTCGGTCTTGGCGTCCGGGATGCCGTAGCCCCACTTCGGGACGGACCAGGAGGCGGCCGTCTCGCGCTCGCCGTCCTTGCTGACGAAGATCAGGGAACACTTGAGCGGACCCTTGACGCCCTTGAGTTCGAGGGCGGTCTCGGTGCCCCACGCCTTCTCCGACATGCCGACGGTCGCGCTGGCGCCGGTCGTCGGGTCGGCCCCCGAGACCTTGTTCTCGCTACCCGTGAACAGGTCCTTGGCGGGGTTGGCCGCGAGTGTCTGACCGGGGCTGCCGCCGCCGTCCGAGTCGCTGCCGTTCGTCGCCACGGCCACGAACGGACCGCCGACGATCAGCGCGGCCGCCGCGGCCACCATGTAGAAGCTGCGTCGGCGCTTCTGGGCGCGGCGCTCGGCGACCTCGTCGACAAGCTTGTTCACCAGGCGCGGGCTGGGCTTCGCCGACAGGGACTCGCCGATCGCGGGTGAACCGGAGCCCGGCAGGTCCGCGAGCGCGGCCAGCATCGGCTCCATCCCGGCGAGTTCGTCCAGTTGCTGGGCGCACCACTCGCAGGTCGCGAGATGTGCCTCGAAAGCGGTTGCTTCGGCGTCGTCGAGAATCCCGAGGGCGTAGGCGCCGACGGTCTCGTGTTCGCTCGGAACCGGATGTCCCGTCATGGGTCCAGACATACCCGAACCGCCCATCCCGAATCCCTGGTTTCCCCCGTAAACACTCATCACGCCGTCACCCCCCGCTCCTCCAGTGCCAGCTTCATCGACCGCAGGGCATAGAAGACCCTTGAGCGAACAGTGCCGCTGGGTATGCCCAGCGTCTCGGCCGCCTCATTGACCGTACGCCCCTTGAAGTACGTCTCGACCAGGACTTCCCGGTGGGCGGGCGTCAGGTCGTCGAGTGCGTCCGACAGCGTCATCAGCCACAGCGCCTTGTCGATCTCGTCCTCCGCGGGGATGACCTCCAGCGGCGACGGATCGACCTCCTGCGGCCGGGCCTGCCGGCTGCGGTGGCCGTCGATGACGATGCGCCGGGCGACCGTCACCAGCCAGGGGCGTACCGATCCGGTCGCTCGATTGAGCTGTCCGGCGTTCTTCCAGGCACGGATGAGCGTCTCCTGCACAACGTCCTCTGCTCGTTGCCGATCACCGGCGACCAGTCGAAGGACATACGCAAGGAGGGGTCCGGCGTGCTCTCTGTACAGCGCACGCATCAGCTCCTCATCAGGTTCCGAGGGCTGGGACATGCGATGTCGGGCCCTCGATCCACGTTCATTGGCCACGACGGAATCCTTGCGCACGCCCACCTCCGATGTCCGGGGGTTCCCCCAGTCGGTCGCTCGACCACCCGTACGCAAGCGGCGCTTTGAGTGTTCAAACTGAGGCGACAGTTTTCTTCGGAGTGACGTGACGAGCGGGACATGGCAGCACATTCCCACCGTGCGATCTTTACATTTCCGTCACATCGGCAAGATCGAAGGAGGGCTTCCCTACGGTCCCGTAGGTAAACGACGTGTAATCGAAATCACTTCGACAGCCGTTTCACAGAAGCCGCATAACGGACTGTCAGGCTCGGGTGAGTGCCGCGCGGCGACGGTGCCGGGCCACTCTTTCGCGGTTCCCGCAGACCTCACTGGAGCACCAGCGCCTCCTGCGCCCCCGGGACGTATCGACATAAACGATCGGACAGTTGTCGCCCTCGCACTCCCGCAGTCCGGCTCGCGCGGCCGGGTCGGTGAGCAGTTCCAGGACGTCCCGCGCGATGGCGCCGAGCAGGGCGGCGCACTCGGGCGGGTGATCCAACTGCCGGACCAGGGTGCCGTCTTCCCCCCTGACGGCACGGGGGGCCGGTGGCGCCACGCGGGCGATGTCGTTCACGCGGGCGAGCGCGATGTCGTACGACGGTCTGTCGTACGAAGTCCAGCGCTCGGGGGCGAGTCCGCCGCGCACCAACTGGCCGATACGCCCCCGTAGTTCGCAAAAGCCCGCGAGCCAGGAGGCGTCGGCGTGGGTCAGGGGCGTGCCCGGCGGGACCAGGCCGGCCCCGACTATCCAGGCGCACAACACCTCGACGGAGTCGAACCGTTCCTCGGGGTGCGTGGTCGCGAGGAGATCCAGACAGATCCGCCCGGCGTCGAACCGCAGCTCGAACGCGCCCGTGGCCGTACCCAGTGCCATGTGCCTGTCACCGCCTAGGGGTCACCCCGGTCATGAGGGGTCGGTGAGATGCCGTGAGGAGAGCTGGGAGGAGCAGGGAGAAGCGAGGAGGAGCAGGGAGAACCGTTCCCCCTAACAGTGCCTGTCCGGTGGCGGGGCCGGAACCCCTCGTACCGCCTGCGGGCCTGGACGTCCGCGTATGGGCCCGCGCGTGACGGCCATGTTCGGGGTGCGTGCGGGTCCGTTGACTGGAGAGCATGACCACAACACGGAACAGCAAAGTCGTGGGGACCGTACTGGGCGCGGCCACGGTCGCGATGGGCCTGATCGCCGGGGCCTTCTACATCTTCGCCTGCGGGGTGATGCCGGGGTTGGCGCGCAGCGACGACCGGGTGTACGTCGAGGTCATGCGCGACATCAACGACGCGTTCGAGAACCCGGTGTTCTTCCTGAGCTTCTTCGGGGCGCTGGTGCTGACGGGCGTAGCGGCGTGGCAGGTCCGCGGGGCGCCCCACCGGGGGTGGGTATGGGCGGCGGCGACCGCGTACGGGCTGGCCTTCGTGGTCACCGTCCTGTTCAACGTCCCGCTGAACGACAGCCTGAAGGGGGCCGGTGATCCGGCCGCCCTGCGGGAGGAGTTCGAGGACCCGTGGCTGGCGTGGAATGTCGTACGGACGGTGCTGTCGACGGTGGCGTTGGGGTGCCTGGGGCGGGCGCTGGTGGAACACGGGCGTTCCCAGCGCAGGTCAGCGCCGCTCAGCCCGTCCGGAGGCGTCCCCTCCGGGGGAGTCTGAGGGGCGAGGACCTACCCGTCCGCGTACTTCGCGTCCGCCGCCGGGTCCAGCGCCAGCCGGTACCCCCGCTTCACCACCGTCTGGATCAGCTTCGGCGCCCCCAGGGCCGTACGGAGCCGGGCCATCGCCGTCTCCACGGCGTGCTCGTCGCGGCCGGCGCCCGGCAGGGCGCGCAGCAGCTCCGCGCGGGGCACCACCCAGCCCGGCCGTCGGGACAGGGCCCGCAGCAGGGACATGCCCGCGGGCGGTACGGGGCGCAGCGCCCCGTCGACCAGGACCGCGTGGCCCCGGATCTCCACCCGGTGCCCGGCGATCGGCAGCGACCGGGCCCGCCCGGGCAGCTCCTGGCACAGCAGCTGGACCAGCGGTCCGAGCCGGAAGCGCTCGGGCTGGACCGTGTCGACGCCGAGCGCCTGCAGGGGCAGTGCGGTGACGGGGCCGACGCAGGCCGGAAGGACGTCGTGGCTGAGGGCGGCGAGCAGTTCGGGAAGCAGCCCGCGTTCCTCGGCCCGCGACAGCAGGGACGCCGCGGCCGGGGCGCTGGTGAAGGTGAGGGCGTCCAGGCCCCGGGAGACGGCCGCGTCCAGCAGCCGGTCGACCGGCCCGATGTCCTCCGGCGGCAGCCACCGGTACACCGGCACCCCGAGCACCTCCGCTCCCCCGGCCCGCAAGGCCTCCACGAAGCCGGGCAGCGGCTCACCGTGCAGCTGGATGGCGACCCGGCGCCCCTCGACGCCCTCCTCCAGCAGCCGGTCCAGCACCTCTGCCATGGACTCGCTGGACGGCGACCACTCCTCCGTCAGCCCGGCGGCCCGTACCGCGCCCTTGACCTTGGGCCCGCGTGCGAGCAGCTCGACGCCGCGCAGCCGTTCCAGCAGGTCCTCGCCGAGCCCCCAGCCGTCGGCGGCCTCGATCCAGCCCCGGAAGCCGATCGCGGTGGTGGCGATCACGACGTCCGGCGTCCGCTGGATGATCTCCTTGGTGGCGGCGAGCAGTTCGCTGTCGTCGGCCAGCGGCACGATGCGCAGGGCAGGGGCGTGCAGCACGACGGCGCCGCGCCGCTGAAGCAACGCCCCGAGCTCGTCGGCGCGGCGCGCGGCGGTGACGCCCACGGTGAACCCCGCGAGGGGCCCGTGTTCGGGTTGCTGCTGTTTGTCGTACATAACTCTCGTCCCGCACTCGAGTTGTGGTGCCTGTACCAGGGTCTCTCGCCCATCGGGGTTACACCTGTATGCCGAGCGAGCCTGTCAACGGTGCGTGACAGGCTCGGTTCGGCTTGATGTCGGTGGTGTTACGTCACACCTCGGCGTAGCTGAGCTGCGGCTTTGCCTCGGTGGCCGGCGCCGAGTCGGCCTGCGCGGCCCCCGGGCGGCGAAGGTATACGGCCCAGGTGACCGCGAAGCAGAGGCCGTAGAAGGCCAGGAAGGCGACGAAGGCGCCGGTGCCGGAGCCCACGGTGAGGAAGGACTGGCGGAAGGCGAGGTTGATGCCGAGGCCGCCGAGCGCGCCGACCGCGCCGATGAGACCCATGGAGGCGCCGGAGAGCCGGCGGCCGTAGGCGGCCGCCTCGTCACCCTCCAGCCCCTTGGCGAGGGCCTTCGCGTGGAAGATGCCGGGGATCATCTTGAACGTCGAGCCGTTGCCGAGGCCGCTGAGCACGAACAGGGCGATGAACGCGGTGGTGAACAGCGGCAACGACTTCTGCATCGAGGCCACGATGATGACCGAGGTCGCGGCGGCCATGGCGACGTAGTTCCACAGCGTGATCTTCGCGCCGCCGAACCGGTCGGCGAGCGAGCCGCCGACGGGCCGGATCAGGGAGCCGAGCAGCGGGCCGATGAAGGTGACGTAGGCGGCCTGGAGCGGCGTACGGCCGAACTGCGTCTGGAGCACCAGCCCGAAGGCGAAGGAGTACCCGATGAACGATCCGAAGGTGCCGATGTAGAGGAAGGACATGATCCAGGTGTGGGCGTCCTTGACGGCGTCCTTGGCGGCGCCGGTGTCGTTCTTGACGGACGAGATGCTGTCCATCTTGAGCCACGCGAGGGCGGCGGCGAGCACGATGAACGGGATGTAGATCCCGAGCAGCAGGCGCGGCCCGCCGCTGGCGCCGATGACCGCGAGGCCGACGAGCTGCACGACGGGCACGCCGATGTTGCCGCCACCGGCGTTCAGGCCGAGCGCCCACCCCTTCTTGCGGAGCGGGAAGAAGGCGTTGATGTTGGTCATGCTGGAGGCGAAGTTCCCGCCGCCGACGCCGGCCAGCATCGCGCACACCAGGAAGGTCGTGAATGACGTCCCCGGCTCCATCACGGCGAACGCGGCGACCGTGGGCACCAGCAGCAGGCTCGCCGAGACGACCGTCCACATCCGGCCACCGAAGACGGCGACGGCGAAGGTGTACGGGACGCGGACGATGGCGCCGACCAGCGTGGCCATCGAGACGATCGTGAACTTGTCCGCGGGGGTCAGGCCGTACTCCGGCCCCATGAACAGCACCATCACCGACCACAGGGTCCAGATCGAGAACCCGATGTGCTCGGAGAGAACGGAGAAGAACAGGTTCCGCCGGGCGACCTTCTCCCCGGTCTCCTCCCAGAAGGCCTCGTCCTCGGGGTCCCAGTGATCGATCCAGCGGCCTCCCCTGCTCTCGGCGGGGGCTGTGTTCGGGGCTGTCATGACGCCTCCACGGTACTCAGGGGCTCGGTCGCGCTACTCGGTCGCGCTACGAGTGGCTGATCCCGAAGGTAGGGAGGGCTCGTTTCCGGGCTGTGGCATCGGGTGACCGGAAAGGAACTTTGCTCTCACGGTGGGGGGTGGGGGGGTGAGAGGTTCTGGTAGCGGGTCCCTGTGCAGAGGGAGACCGAGCGGCTCCGCGTGCAGCGGCTGCTCTGAAGCGCAGGGACCCAGGACGGGCTGGTTTCCTCAGGCCCCGCGCGGGGCCGCTGACCGCATGCCGGGCCGACAGGAGGAACTGCGGATGCGTCCACGACATCCCGGGATCGACGATGCCGATCACTCAGCTGTATCCGGCTGCCCCAGCTTGTCCAATTGCACTCTCACAAGATCATTCGGAAGGGCAGCCGGAAGAAGCGGCCGGTGGCGGTGTCGTACTCACCGCGCACCGAGGAGCGTGAGGCCCGTGACGGCGACACCACCGTGTACCTCGCGGCCAGGGGCTCCACCGTATCCCTCGCCGACGGCACCCTGGTGCGGCCACCCGCAGGCGCCGCACCATGCGCTGACGTGCCCCTTCCACACCACCGTAGCCAAGAGCCGAGGAGACCTCGCCGGAAGAAACCGGAAGAATCCAGCAAGGCGTCCGTGACAAGTGGATCCCGTCTCAGCGCATGTAGGGGAGGTCAAATCCGGCTTCACTCGAAGCCGATTCATACGTCGACAGCATCGCCGAGACCGTCGACCGGATCTCCCCAAGGGAGAAACCCGCCTCTTCCAATTCTCCCGAACCCAGGTTTTCTGCCAACTCTTCGACGGCCTCCTGAAGGACCTTTAGGGAGTCTCCCTGTACGGCCAGTGCCGGATACCGGCGGTGCGGCAGACGGACCACCGCGTAGTTTCCCGAAACCGCCAGCACCGTGGCGGAGGTTTCCTGTTCGCTCATCACTAACCCTGTGGATAGAAGGTGATGTGGGCCCTGGTGGTGTCGAGCGGTCCGGTGAAGATGTCCTGCCGCCGCCCGGCGCCCAACGTGACGTCGGCCTTTGGTAGAGAGCTGGACACCGAGTGCTTGGTACGGCTGTTGACGCCCGTGATCACGTAGTCCCAGTCGGACTCGCTGTGCCATCCCTTCGCATTCGACAACGACTGCGGCCCCAGCGTCCGGCTACCGACGACCGATATCGGCTTCCCTATTCGGTTCGCGGCGTTCTGGATTCGAGTTCGTTCCGCTCCCGTGAGATTCGCCAGGTTCGCGCCTGCTCCGGCAGACGGACCACAGGGAGTTGAGTTGTGCACGAGGACCGGTGCCTCGCCCGCCAGCACATAGTACGTGTGCTGCGCGAAGCCTTTGACCTGCCTTTTCGCAGGTCAAGTGCGGTCTGCTGGTCCGGTGAAGTGCGTGGGTGTCCGTGGTTGTGCGGGGTTGTTGCCGTCGCTACTGCCGTCAGACGGTTCAGCCCAGGTACGGCTTCTCGCGCTGTTCCAGGAAGTGCTGGAGCCTGAGTCGTTGGGTGTGGTGCATCGGCAGCTGCTCGATCTCTTCAGGCGGTACGAACCGGAGTTCGGTGGACTCGTCGGAGATCTCCAGTTGGCCGCCAGTGATGCGGGCGGTGAAGCAGACGTTGAACTGGCGGCGGACCTCGCCGTCGGTGTAGGCGATGATGTGTTTCGGGTCGGTGTAGGTGCCGACCAGGCCCGTGATCTCTACGTCGAGGCCGGTCTCTTCCTTGACCTCGCGGACGGCCGTGCCTGGCAGGGAGTCGGTGAGGTCCATGCCGCCCCCGGGCAGGGCCCATAGGTCGTTGTCGCGGCGGCGCTGGAGGAGGATGCGCCCGTGATCGTCGGTGACGACGGCGGATGCGGCGACGACCATGCTGTTCGGCTTGGGCGCGTTCGGGTCGTCGTAGTACTCGGTGCGGGCCACGGTCAGCCTTCCTCTCGTACGGGCATCGCCGTCGCCCACACACCGTCGAAGCTCTCGGCGTAGGTGTCGAACATGCCGCCTGTCTCGTGTCGGCGAAGATGCCATACGGGGGCGGCGTACGCGTTGACGCCCCAGACATGGGCGTTGACGAGTTGCTGGTCGTCGGCGCGGTAAAGGGAGTTGTAGAGCGTGGTTTCGTGGGAGCGGACTTCGATGCCCGAGGTGGCGGCGAGCGGCCTGTAGTGCATGAGCGCGAGGCGGCAGCGGGATTCGATGCCGTGGCCGAACCGCTCCTCCTTGCCTCGGGCTTGGACGTTGTCGCTGTCGGCGTCCCCGATCGCGATGCGGACGGCGCAGCCTTCGGCGGCGCGTTCGGTGAGGAGTTCGTTCAGCCGCGGGTACGCCTCGTGGAGGAAGACGGCCGCGTAGACGAGGATGTCGATCCGTTCCCGGGCCTGGGCCATCAGGTCGGTGAACGTCGAGACAGGGAGGTCGGCCCGCTGCTCGTAGAGCGCGACCAGTTCGGGGCTGATGGCGCGGGCGGGGCGGGCTTGGCGCAGGGCCGGCCAAAGTGCGTGCACGTCTTCTCCCAGGGCCTTGGCCGCCTGGAGGGCTGTGGCACGGCGTGGGGTGCGCCCGAGGTTCACCCAGCGCTCGACCGACTTGGGGTCGATCTCGGCCTCGTGGGCGAGGGCAGCGTACGTCCAGCCTCCGGCTGCCATGACGGCTCGTAGTCTCTCGTTCGGCACGAGTCTCCCTCTTGGTCTCGGGACGGCACTAGGGACGTTCTACATGGCGTGGGACGTCCCGGAGTGGGGTTTGGTGGAGGTTCCTTCGTCCCGGTGACCGGCGTGAGGATCGGGGTCGACCCTGTGGCACCGATACGCCCGGGGGCACGGATTCACGCCGTCGAGGAGTGCCAACGTGCGAAAGAGCGCGACCACTTGTGTTCCCTTCCTGCGACTGGATGCCTGGTCGCGGTCCGCCTCGCCGGGGTGGTCGCGATGACGGCCCGCAACCCTGACGCGGAGCGCACAGCCTCGCTCGGTGTGGGCGCCCTGGTGGTCGACCGGCGGAACGGCAAGGTCGGCGTGGTGATGGGGCATGTGGGGACGTATGTGCAGCTTCGGCCGCCGTGTGGTGGCCGGGAGTGGGACGTGCCGCCCGAGGATGTACGTCCGCCGACCCCAGGCGAGGAATTGAGCGCGAAGGTGGCCGTGGCCAATCAGAGGTGGGGACGGTGACCCCTCGCTCGGTCCTGCGCTACGAGACTTGGACTCTCCAGCCCGACCGCGAACCGGACGCGGAGCCGGTCCTGTACGCGATGCAGTGCGCCGTGGACGGAGAGACCTCACCGACAAGCAAGGACTTCGCCGAACCGCAGGACTGGGTGCTGCGGCACTGCGGCCAGAACCCGTCCCACCACACCTACCGAGAGATCATCACCCGGCACTGGAGGAGCTGGCGGCAGACGTGACCCGCCCCGGTGACCCACGCACCGTACCGCGCTGACCCACCCGACCCCCGTCCCTGCCGGGCACAGTCGATCGAGGCTTCCCCGTCCTCGTCAGCCCCGGCAGGGACGGGCCCTCACGTACGTGCCTGGCCCATGGCCATGAGGTTCTGGCCCCAGCCACAGAAAGTCAGCCACGACGGCGGGCGTGCCGACCGATCACCCGCCACGTGCGTCTCACTCAACCCCGCACCGGCATCAGCCCAGCTTTCTCCATCGTCACGGCCCCGCCAGGCGGCAAGCATGGGCGTCCGGGACGGCACGAACCCGCCGGGCGGCCTCTCGGGCGCCCGGCCGCCGACGCCGGCCACCGCCCTCGGTGAGCCCAGTGACAGACATGAAGGGTCGGCCCCCTGGTCGTCCCTGTGCCTGCGATCCGGCCGTAGGACGGTCGTCGGCGACAACTTGCTCCGCCAGGAGCCCAGTTACGGTCAGCCAGCCGGTCACCGCTCCCGCCGCCCGGCTACCGCGTCAGCTCAGCGCCTCCAGCGGCGCCTGGTCGTGGGAGCCAGTGGCGAGGGTTTGTCGGCGATGACGGCCCGCTCCGGCGAGCGGGGCCCGCCTTGAACCTCGTACAGAAAATCTGGACGCAGGCCCAGGTCTACTCGAAACGGGGTCAGCGGCCGGGCTCGTCGTTGCCCGCTTCCAGAACTGCGACGCGGGCGCGGAGCTCGGCGAGCTGCTCGACCGCCTCGGCCAGCGCCTGCTCCAGGGCCTCGACGCGGGCCGCCGTCCCGCCTGCGGGGGCGGTCACTTCCGGGCCGTCGAGGTCATCAGCGTCGTCGGCGGCGTGGTCGTGGTGGGCGACGAAGGCGCCCTTGCCGGGGCGCGATACCGCCCAGCCGTCCTGCTTCAGCAGGGCCATGGCCTTCTGCACGGTCAGGCTGGAGGCCCCGAACTCCCGCATCAACGCGGTCTGCGTCGGCAGCGCGTCGCCCGGCTTCAGCCGCCCGGAGTGGATCTGCTCCCGCAGGGTCTCGGCGATGACCTCGAACGTCAACCGCACCCCGCCGTCCGCCGGCCTGCGCCCGCGCCGCGTCGCCATCACGCCCGCCACCTCGCCGCCTTCCGCGCGCACTATCAGCTATTTCCGGCCCGTCCAAACCGGGAAACCGGCCCCACACTACCCGCGTCCCACCGCCCGCAGAAAGGAATGAGGAGGGATGCACTTGAATGCGCCAGTGGGGCGATGTTAACGTCACGCACCCGCCGGTGATCACCACCGCGCCCACGCCGCCCAGACCCCGCCGGTCCCGGCGTCCGCGCCCACCCACGAGGCGCCCGTTCCCCTGTGAGCCGAACGCTTCGGCCTGCTCACGCACCCCGCGTCGCCCCTCTCACGTTCCGCCTTCCGCCTTCCGCCGAAAGGCCATCAACCCATGCCCGCACAGCTCCAACTCCCGCCCCCCGCAAGCACACTGCCTGCCGCCTGGAGGCACGCCGCACCAACCGCGCTGCCCACCCCGACACACGGCACCACCGACGCGTCCGCCGGTCGGCGTTCGGCGCTGGAGCGCCGCGCCAGGCTCACCGCCAAGCTGGCGAAGCTCGCCGCCACCGGCCACCTCGCACCCCTCGCACGACAGATCAGCACCCTCGGCGGCTGCGCGCACCCGGTCCGCCTCACCGGCCACCGCACCCGTCTGGACAGCGCGACCGGCGAGGTCCTCGACCACTTCGACTCCGGCCAACTCCCGGCGGGCGAACTGCTGGTCCGCTGCGGCAACCGCCGCGCCACCCGCTGCCCCGCATGCTCCACCGTCTACCGCTACGACACCTACCAACTCATCGCCGCCGGACTACGCGGCGGCAAGACCGTCCCCACCAGCGTGGCCGCGCACCCGCGCGTGTTCGCCACCCTCACGGCACCCGGCTTCGGCCCCGTCCACAACCAGCCCGACACCGGCGCCTGCCACTGCGGCCACACTCACCCCGACGACGACCCGCTCCTCGGCACGCCGCTCGACCCCGACCGCTACGACTACACGGGCGCGGTCCTGTGGAACGCGCACGCCCCGGCCCTGTGGGCCCGCTTCACCACCCACCTGCGGCGGGAGATCGCCAAGGCGGCTGGGGTGACGCAGCGAAACCTGCGGGACCACGCCACGCTCTCGTACGCCAAGGTCGCCGAGTACCAAAAACGCGGCCAGGTCCACTTCCACGCCGTCATCCGCCTCGACGGCCCCACCGGCCCCGGCAGCACACCGCCCGCCTGGGCCACCAGCCAACTCCTCAACCACACCGTCCGCGCCGCCGCCGCACGCACCCGCATCCACCACAAGGGCGAACCGCCGAAGCAACCGCAGCCCGCCGGGGACATCTCCGCGTCCCAGCCCCAAAACTCAGACCGGGCAGGGCGGTTGAGGTTCCGGTTCGGGCGGCAAATCGACGTCCGCGCGATCCGCGGCACCGACTTCACCGGAGACGGCCCCGTCACCGACCGGCACGTCGCCGCCTACATCGCCAAGTACGCCACCAAGGGAGCCGAGACCACCACCGGCACCCTCGACCGCCGACTCCGCCTCCTCGCCGAACTCGCCACCCACGACATCACCGACCACGCCCGCCGCATGATCCACACCGCCTGGCACCTCGCCACCAACCGCCGGCACGCCCACCTCCGCCTGCGCCAATGGGCCCACATGCTCGGCTTCCGAGGCCACTTCTCCACCCGCACACGCCACTACTCCACCACCCTCGCCCACCTCCAAGCCGAACGCACCGCCTGGCGAACCGGCCGACCCGACCCCCTGACCCCAGCCCCGGCATCGACTGAGACGCAGGCCGGCCAGATGGGCGGCAGTCCGGTCGGTGACCGCGCCGGACACTCCACTGACCTGGCCGCCGGTCACCGACCCGGTCACGGTCACCCCACAGGTCACCGTCCCGGTCACCGCGATATCGCCGCACAGCCCGACGGTACGGACCCGACGCTGGTCATCTCCCACTGGCAGTACGCAGGAACCGGCCTCCTGCCCGAACTCGCCCACCTCGCCGACCTCCTGGCCGCAAAACGGCAGACCCGACCCGAGCAACCGACCCGAACCCGGCGCTCGAAGCGCTCCGGCGACCACGCCAGTCACCCGGTCGGTCACTCCACTGATCGGCCGACCAGTGCCGACCGGCCAGGGGCCGTCGCGTGACCGCCGGCACCGAACTCCTCACCGTCCCCCAGGTCATGGAACGCCTCCAACTCAGCCGCTCCGCCGTCTACGACCTCCTCCGCTCCGGCCAACTCCCCTCGATCACCCTCGGCCGCGCCCGCCGCATCCCCACACACGCCCTCACCGACCTCATCCGCACTCGCCTGGAACAGGAAGCCGCATGATGACCACAGCCCGCCCCGCTTCGTCCCACCGTTCCCGCACCCGTGCGAACGGAGACGGGACCGTCTACCAACGCAAGGACGGACGATGGGAAGCCGCCGGATACGTGCTGGCCCCTGGCAACACCCGCAAGCGCGTCCGGGTCTACGGCGCTACCCGTAAAGACGCGCTGGCCAAGCTCACCGAGAGGATCGCCGCCAGCAACCTCGGCCTCCCCGTCGCGGCAGCCGACAGCACCGTGAGCGCCTACCTCACGTACTGGCTGAACGGCGTCGCCGTCCACCACCTGCGGGAGAACACCCACACCCGCTACGCGGCCGCTATCCGCCTCCACATCAATCCCGGCCTCGGCGCCAAGAAGGTCGCCCGGCTCACCGCCCGCGACATCCGCACCTTCCTCGACGGGCTCCGTACCACCTGCCAGTGCTGCGCCCAGGAACGGGACTCCGTTCGGCGATCCTGCTGCGCCATCGGCCAGTGCTGTGAAAAGCGGCTCTCCCCGCTGACCGTGACGTACGTCCACGCGGTCCTCAAGTCCGCCCTGGAACACGCCGTCCGCGAGGACGAGCTTCCGCGCAACGTCGCCCGGAACGTCAAGACCGCCGCGCCCCGGCCCAGGCGCTTCCAACCCCTCACAGCGGTAGAGGCCCGGCAGTTCCTCCACGCAGCCAGCAACGACCGGCTGTATGCCTTGTACGAACTCGCCCTGCGCACCGGACTCCGCAAGGGCGAACTCCTCGGCATCCACTGGGAAGATCTCGACCTCGACGGAGGTACCGCCAGCATCCACCGTTCCCTCCAGCGCACCCGCAGTCAGGGGCTGACCGTCCTGAACACCAAGACCCTGGCCTCCGAACGCCGCATCGCCCTCCCCGCCGAATGCATCAGCTCCCTCAAGATCCACCAGGAACGGCAACAGGAAGAGCGCCAGGCGGCCGGAACGGGCTGGACGGACAACGGACTCGTCTTCACCACCCCGAAGGGCATGCCGCTCGACCCCGCCAACCTGAGCCGCCGCTTCCGCCGCTTCCGCCGCCGCGCAGGACTCCGAACGATCCGCTTCCACGATCTCCGGCACTCGACCGCGACCCTGCTCCTGGAACAGGGCGTCGACCTCGTTGTCATCAAGGAACTCCTCGGCCATGCCCACATCGGCGTCACCGCCGGCGTCTACGCCCACGTACGACTCCGCCTCCAACGCCAGGCCATCGACTCCCTCGGCAACGCCCTCGGCCCGACCGACGATGAACCCGACGAGCTACCTGCCGCAGCCACCGTCCGCTGACGTTGCCGTCAGCGTTGCCGTCAACGCGCCACGAGGCCCCCTCTCCGAGGAATACAGGAGAGGGGGCCTCGACAGTTTCTACGGCCCCAAATATAGGGGACGATTTACTCTCCGCCGCAATCCAGCAACGGCGTTACGCGGCTATTGAAAACCATCCACTGCGCGGCTCCGTCAATCGCCCCTGAGAAACCAAGGATCGACAGGCTTCAGCGATCCCTTCAAGGCTTCCTGAAGGCTCATTTTCGACGCTCATCGAAAATCGCCTGACCCGCCAGGGGTCAAAGACCTCCAGCTTCTCCTCAAGAAAATCGACGTCAACTTCAGCACCGCCGACCTCAACGAAAAGGCATCCAGAACCATGGAAGTTGTATTCAAGACCCTCACAGAGGATTCCGGTCTTTTCCATGGCTCGCGACCGATACAGGCGGAGGAGGCTAACCAACCCCTCGCCCCCCGGGTGGCAGCGCTGAACAGCGCCGCGCACCCGGGACAGGGCTTGCAAGTACGCCTCGACTTCACTCAAAGGCTCGCCTGTCATCGATACCCCGGCTTCCTGTACTTGTTCACTAGCTTGTCCGGCCCGACCTCAGCCCAGGCGGTCGTGATGTCATCGGCACCCCCAGGATATCTGGCCCGGATTTCAGAGTCCGGAAGGATCCGGTACGGCACGTCGATGCCTGCACGCTTCGCGGCAGCGACCCGGTGATGACCATCAAGGACATAGAGGTCGTCTCCGATCTTCCCCACCGAGATCGGATCGCCCTGCCAGCCGTTTTCCTTCATCGATGCCGTCAGTGAATCGACATTTCTCTTGGAGGCATTGCCAGACAGCGCCTCAGTACGTCTAAAGCTGAAGGGGTCAGCGCTTCCACAGCCTGAATTGTGAACCAGGACCGGAGTCTTCCCCGCCAGCACATAGTACGTGTGCTGCGCGGCACCCCTCTACCTGCTTCTTCGCAGGTCAGCGCGTGATTTGCGTTCCACTGGTGTCCGTGGTTGTGCGTGGAAATCCGTGGTTGTTGCCGTCGCTACTGCCGTCAGCGGCTTGGGTCACACGGTCGCGTTGTCGCTGGCGTGGTGTCGGCACAGGGGGACTCTACTGCCATGCGCCGGGTTCGGCGCGGACGAGAGCGCGGACGGTCTGCTCGTACAGTTCGTGGCCGCTCTGGGCGCAGTGTCCGGCGATCCAGCGGGTCAGTTCGTCCGGGGTGTGCAGCGTGCCTGACGTGGCTCTGCAGTTGCGCTCATCGCCGGTGACACAGACCGCCTCCATGATCGGCAGCGCCAGAGGGTCGGGAACGGTGGTGACGTGGTACTCGCGGAAGCGGTAGCGCCCCCGAGAGGCGTTGCGTACTGGTGCGCCGGCGTTCGGAGAGTCAGGCATCCTCGGCCGCCTCTTCCTGATCCGGGATGCGCTGCCCGCGCGATTCCGCGACCCTGAGCACGTCCGCCAGGGCCTCGGTCAACCGGCGGGCCAGCCAGCGGTATTCGGTCGCCGACAGGGCTTTTGCGCCGGGTACCGTGGCGTCGCGGGCGTACTCCAACAGTTCCTGGCCCATGCTGAGCTGTACCGTCTCGATGCTGTCGGCGAGGGTGGAGAGGTAGCCCCGGCCGTCGCTGCTCAGGTAGCAGGGCTTCCCCTCAGGGCTGGTCCACGGCAGTAAGCGGGGACCTCCCCCACCCGACGCGGCGTCGTACAGCTCTCTGCGACGCATGCGGTCGGCATCGCTCCTGGGCTGGCTCACTGGGCACCCCCGGCCTGGGTCACTGACGGTGGACTCACTGACCGTAGGCACTGACTGATCGTCACCCCAGGCGGGTGTCATGGCAGTTCGCGACTCTTGGTTCACGAACTGCCACGCTGCGTGGTAGCTACCCGACGACGCTCAGGTAGTCGGCCATTTCGCGCATCTCCGTCGTGAGGGTGCGCTTGCGCTTGCGCAGGATCTCCTGCATGGTCTCGGCGGCCCCGTTCTGGTGCCGCAGCCACTGCGGGGCGGCTTCCCTGGCACGGGTCAACTCGTCCATGGCGGCTGAAAGGTCGCCGGTCCGGGTGTGGGCGCGCGCCACATCGAGGGTGAAACGGTTCCCGTCGTTGGTGCTGGGCCTGCCCAAGCGCTTCCACGCCTTGGGCGACAACTCCTCCTGCTCGCTGGCCTTGCGCACCACCGCGCGGGCGTCGCCGACGACCATGTCGTCTTCGAGTGCCTTGACCGCGGCTGTAACCGGCCCGAAGACGGACCAGTGCCGGGAGACGTTGCGATGCGCCGTCCCGACTGCGGTTGCCGCGACCCGGGCGGCTTGACGGTACTCCTTCGCCTCGTCTGGACGGTTGTTCCTCGCGGCTGCGGCGGCGGCCTCCATCGCTAGGCCGCCCCACACCGCGTAGTGGTCCGGCTCAGCCCCGGTGATCTTCGGCTCCACCGCGTCCATGCTCTGGGCAGCGACCTGTTCCGCCTCGTCCAGCCTTCCCTGTCTCACCAGCAGCCAGCACATGCAGCCGACACCGGAGCCCGCCGAAAGCATGTCTCCGGCCTGACGGGCGTCCATGATGGCGCCGCGCACGGCGGCATACGCGATGTCGTACTGCCGTACCTGGGTGAGGTAGGTGCCGGCCAGACGAAGCGCCTCGGCGCGGGCCAGCAGGGCCTGCCGGTGCTCGTCCCCGCTGTCGTAGTAGGCGACGGCCTGTGCGGCATCACGCAGCAGGCCCGGCAGTTGGGCCGCGACGCTCTTGTAGCTGTCGGAGAAGTACAACACCCGTGCGTCTTGCAGCGTCCGCCGGAAGATGCGCAGGTTCGGTTCCTCGGCCACGGCTTCGGCGTCCTGGTCCACGAGCCCGACGGCCGGGGTGAGGACGGCACGGAGCTGGATCAGGTTGACCCGGTTCGGCTCCTCGGCCCGCCCGACGGGCTCCGGTGCATCCGAGGCCATCAGCGCGGCCGTGGTCACCCCCAGCGCGCGGGCAAGCGTGTGCAAGGTCTCCATACGGATGGTGCCGCCCTGCTCGGCCTTGCGCACGGTGCCCGGCGATACGCCTGCGGCGTGGGCGAGTTCCTCCTGGCTCATCCCCGCGCGACGCCGGTACTTGCGGACGTTGTCAGCCAGCTCCGTGGTCATCAACTCACCACCTCCCACTCCACGGTACGCCCGGCCGGCACATCAATCGGGGTGATCCGACAGGCACCCGCCCACAAAGGTGCCCCACCCCGCGACGGGCCGGACCTCCGGCAGAACCGGGGCCTGAGTGGGTGGGGTCCCTCGTCGGTCGGGCAGCTTCGCCGGACCAGGGTTCCCCGGGGGCCGCCAAGGCTCACCCCGTGACGCGTGCGCTCGGCCTTGGCGGCCCCCGGGGGTTCCTGGTACGCCTCCGGTGACCGAACGGCGAGGGGCCCCACCCGCGACCCGCGACCACTCACCACGACGAAGCCGCACCCGCACTCGGCCCCGCTGCCCCTCAGAGGGAGGGCCGGGGTCTGGGGCAGAGCCCCAGATGGTTCGCTGTACGGCTGTTGCGCGCCCGGACCGGCGGGGCCGTCGCCAAGCGGGGCGGAGACAGGAGCGGGCGGCGGCCCCGCAGGGCCGGAGCGCGCGCGGCCCGCGACAGCGGGCCGCCTTGATCAAGTAAAGAAACTCTGAACAGCTCGTCCCATGGAACTCCCCTGGCTGAGCTGCCGGACTTCCCGTCAAGGGCGCTGCTGTCGCCGCTTCCTCGACTCGGCCAGTGCGGCCTCCAGCTTCTCGCGTGGCGACATGTCCGGGTCCGCATCGTCGTCGTGGAGGGCTGGCAGGAACAGGCCGCGTCGGCTCTTCTCGCGTTTGATCTTCCGGCGCTCGTTGAAGACTCGCTGGTGCTCCTCGCGGATCGTGGCCAATCGCTGGTCCAGCTCCGCTTCCCGTTCCAGCAGGTCGTCATCGGTGAGGTCGGCGAACTCGGCGGCGGAGGCGCGGGCCTCGCGGTCGACTTGTTCCCGTAGCAGGTAGTTGGTGATCGGCCCGTGGTGCTTGCCAGGTTCCGGAGTCGGGCGTACGAAGACGCCGCGCCCCTTGACCGCGTACACGAGTCCTGCCTGCTTGAGGCTCCGGTAGGCGTTCTGCGCGGTGGAGTTGGCGACCTGGAACCGCTCCTGGATCTCACGGGCCGGGGGTAGCTGGGAGCCGGGCGGATAGGTGCCTTCCTCGATCTCGCGGCGGAGGATGTCGGCCACCTGAACGTACGGCGGGCGGCTGTCTTCGTTGCGGATGAGGTCGACCGGCCAGTCCGGGCCTTCGGACTCGGCGTCGCCGTGGTCGTCGTCATCTGGGCCGGCGCTCTGGCCTGCGGAGACGCTGACGTAGCTGCCCCGACCGAGCTGGGAGTAGACGAGTCCTTCCTGCTTGAGCACGCGCAGGGCGTTTTGGACGGTGGAGCTGGAGACGCCGAAGCGGTCCCGCAGCACGTTGGCCGAGGGCAGGCGCTCGCCGGGGCGGAACTCGCCGTTCAGGATCGCGTCCCGCAGCGCCTCGGCAGCCTGGAGATACGGCGGCCGGGAGTCCTCGTCCAAGGGCAGGGTCATGCCACCACGGTATCGCCAGCCAGCCGTAGCGCTACAGGCACATCCACGCGTTCCCCGCCTGATCGCCTCACAACCTGATCGACTTCACGATCTAATCGACCTTGCAAGTTGAGCGATGATCTCCTTATGCTCCTTGCGAGCCGATCAAGCGGCTCCATCGATCAAGGGGTGTGATGGCATGGCCATGTCTCGAATCCGGGTTGCTCTGCTGCCGTCGGCGGTGTGCATCGCGGGCACCGAGCCGGTGCTGAAGATCAAGGACCAGCAGACCGGGGAGGTCGCCACCGACCGGGAGACCGGCGCGTCGCTGTACACGGTGACGGTGATGCTCATGGAGGACGGCCGGGCCGAGGTCCTGAAGATCACCGTCCCGGAGACGGGCCTGGCGGCCGGGCTGAAGCCGGGCGTGATGGTGCGGCCGGTGGAGCTGTTCGCCACCCCGTGGGCGCGGATCTTCAACGGCCAGCTCTCCGACGGCGTCGCCTACCGCGCCGCCCGCCTCGAACTGGTGACGGCGGAGGCAGCCCAGTGATCCGCTTCGAAAACTCCGCGCCGGAGCGGGAGTTGCACCCGCTCCGGCCCCTGCCGGGGACCGAGGGCAAGGCGACGTTCTCCGTCTCCGGCGCTGTGCTCGCCCGGCTCGGCCTGGCCCCGGCGGACGCGGCCGGGCTCGACCTGGCCGACGTGCTGCCCCTGATACGCGCAAGCGAGGGGGACTGACCATGGAGAACCTGACCGATCACGCACCGCACGTACTGCTGGTCGTGGCCGTGCTGGCGGGCGTCTGGCTGTGCTGGGGCGTCGTGCGCTACGTGCGGGCCGACCGGGGGACGCGGGTCAGCATGCGGCAGGCCGTGCGAGTCCGCTGGGGCTGGGTGCGGCTCGCGCGGATGGCCGGGCTGACGGTCACCGACAAGACCCCGGGCCTGCTCGCGCAGATCACCGCGCAGAAGGACAGTCCCGCCCCCGCGCCCCGGGTGCTGACCCCGAGGATCAAGGTCAAGCCGGACCCCTTCGGGGTGATCGTCCGGGCCAGGACGCTGCCGCAGGTCGGACTGGAGGAGTACCAGAAGGCGGCACGCTTCCTGGCCGACGCCTGGCGGTGCACGCGGGTCTCCGTGCTGCCGGACGGCCCCGGCCGGGTGGTGATCCGGGGCGTGCGCTCCGACCCGCTGACCACGCCCGCCAAGCACCGGCCCACTGGCCGCCCTCCCGCGGACCTGACGCGCTGGGAGCTGGGGGTGGACGAGTACGCCGCGCAGGTGTGCGTGTCCCTGGCGAACGTGCCCGGAGTGACCGTGGCCGGCACCCCGGGTGCGGGCAAGACCTCGGCAGTCAACAGGTTCGTCTGCGACTTCGCGCCCTCACCGGCCGTGCAGATAGCGGGTACGGACGGCAAGGTGTCACGGGCCTCGGAGGGCGACTACGCCGACCTCGTCAAGCGGATGTTCGCATTCTGCGGGGATGACCTCGACGAAGCTAACGCGCTGTTCAAGCGCCTGGTAGAGCTGCGCAAGCGGCGTTCTGCGACTATCCGCGACGTGCTGGGCGTCAAGAACATGTGGCACGTCGGCCCCTCACCACAGTGGCCGCTCACGGTCCTGATCATCGATGAGGCCCACACGTACTTCCGCGAGTACAAGGGCAGCGACGCCGAGACGAAACGTTTGGCCGCGCTGACGGCGGAGAACGCCCGGCTGGTGGAGGACCTGGTCAAGAAGGGCCGCAGCGTCGGCATCCTGGTGATCCTGATCAGCCAGAAGACCACCGGCGACGCCATCCCGACCTTCATCCGCGACGTGTGCCCCGTCGGGCTGTCCTTCGCGCAGAAGACGGTGGAGGCAGCGGTGGCCGCGCTGGGCGAGGACATCCGCAACTGGCCCGATGCCAGCCCGGTGACCTTGCAGGACCCCGCCTACGTCGGGGTCGCGGTGATGGCGATGCAGGGCCGGCCCGGCTACGCCCGCATCCGCACCCCCTACGTCCCGGATGCCGATGCCGCCCGCGTCGCGGACGCCACTTCGCACCTGACCGCCGACCCGGACCTGTGCCTGGATGCCCTCCTGCGCTCGACCGGCCGGACAGCATCGCCCGCGCCCTCACTCACCAAGTGATCCCGAAACGCCCACACCAGAAAGGAGGTTGAGATCATGGCGGAGGAACGGTTCACCCGGCGCACCGTGACCGTGGTCATGGCGGTCATCGCGGCCCTGGCCTTCGTCTTCTCCTTCGGTAACGTCTGGGCGCTCGCCCTGCGGCTCGGCATCCCCCGTCCGATCGCGCCGCTGATCGGGCCCATGGTGGACCTGTCCGTCGTCGGCCTCCTGGTCGCGCTGCGGTTCCTGGCCCTGCGCGGGGTGCCCAAGGCGGAGTTGCGGGCCGGCACCCGGTTGCTGCACCTGTGCGGGCTGCTCACTCTCGCGCTGAACACCGCCGAACCACTGCTGGCCGGACGCTACGGTCGGGCCTGCCTGGACACCGTCGCCCCTCTCCTGCTCCTCGGCTGGGGCCACGTCGGCCCCGCCCTCCTCGCCCAGTTCCACACCCCCACCGCCCCCACCCCGCGCCTGGAAGACCCCGCCGTTGCTGTCTCCGAGCCGGTGCCCGACGAAGCACCCGCACCCGAACCAGCACCCCCGGCCCCCGTCCCGGTCGCCGTCACCTCGCCGACCGAGGAACCGCCGGCCGACCCGGCTCCCGTCGCCGTCACCCAGACGGCCCGACCCACCTCCGGCCCGGCCCTGCCCGCTGCCCTGCTGGACGCGGCCCGGCGCATCGCGGACACCTACCGTGCCGAGCACGGGACCCCGATCACCGCCGCCCACCTGGGCGCGCGCATGGGCATCGCCCTTCCGGTGGCTACCGCCGCCCTCGCTCAGCTCTGAGCCACCGGCCTCCGGCCGGATTCCCCCTCCCCGAGACCCACGCCCCCCGATGGGCCTGGTTCGTCATGCCCCGAGCAGTACCAACGCGCCTTCTTGCCAGGCTGGTTGCTGCTCGGGGCCGCCCACCCGACAGAAGGGACACGCCCCGAATGGTCACCCTGGACCTGCGCCACGTGGCAAGCCCCGCCGTGCGGGACCTGCTCCACCTCGTCAACCACCCCGACTTCGACCGCGCACAGCAGCAGATCGAACGCCTCGGCGGCTGCACCGAACCCGTCCGCCTGACCGGCCACACCACCACCCTCGACACCACGACCGGGGAGGTGCTGCGCTCCTACACCACGTCCGACGAGCCCACAGGCAGCCTGCTCACGACATGCGGCAACCGCCGCTCCTCACGCTGCCCAACCTGCTCCCGCCTCTACGCCGCCGACACCTACCACCTCATCCGCGCCGGCCTCTCCGGCGGAAAGACCGTCCCCGACACCGTCCGCACCCACCCCCGCGTCTTCGCCACCCTCACCGCCCCCTCCTTCGGACCCGTACACAACCGCCCCGACGCCCGGCCCTGCCGCTGCGGAATCCGCCACGAACCCACGGACCCACTGCTGGGCACGCCGCTCAATCCGGCGACGTACGACTACGCGGGCGCGGTCCTGTTCAACGCCCACGCCTCCGCCTTGTGGGCCCGCTTCACCACCTACCTGCGCCGGGAGATCGCCGCCCGGCTCGGCATGAGCCAGAAGGCCGCCCACGCGGTCCTGCGGGTGTCCTTCGCCAAGGTCGCCGAGTACCAGAAGCGTGGCCTGGTCCACTTCCACGCCGTGATCCGTCTCGACGGCCCCGGCGGCAGCACCCAGCCCCCGCCCTCGTACGCCACCGTCGCCGTGCTCACCGACGCCATCAGGGCCGCCGCGCCTCGTGCCCGCATCTCCGTCAACTCGGACGCGGTCGGGGAACGCGAACTCACCTGGGGTCAGCAGCTCGACGTCCGCGAGATCGCCTCCTTCGACACCGACACCGAACTCACCGACCAGGCCGTGGCCGCCTACGTGGCGAAGTACGCCACCAAGTCCGCCGACGCCTCCGGCGCCCTCGACCGCGCCCTGTTCTGCCGCCCCTGTCAGGGACGCGGCGCCACCCTCCTGCCCCACGGAACCCCGCTCCCCTGCACCGCCTGCGACGGAACCGGACAGTCCCGGCCCCTGCCCCGGCTCGCCGTCGCCCGGCACGTGCGGCAGATGATCCGCACCTGCTGGGAGCTGGGCAGGCTGCCCGAGTTCGCCCACCTCAAGCTCTGGAAGTGGGCACACATGCTCGGCTTCCGGGGCCACTTCTCCACCAAGTCCCGCCGCTACTCCACCACCATCGGCGCGCTGCGCGACGCCCGCCGCGCCTGGCGCACCGAACAGGCCCGCTCCCACGCCGGCCTGCGCGAGCCCGACCCGGACACCACCCTCGTCGTCGGCCACTGGGCCTACCAGGGCTCGGGCTACAGCCCCGGCAGCGCGCTCCTCGCAGCCGCCGTCTGGCACCGCCGGGAACTGGAACGCCGGTTCATCGCCGAAGGGGGCTGCGGATGAACGCGCAGGAACCCGCCCCGACCCGGCGGGGACTGAGTACGCCGGAAGAGCTGCTAACCGTGCCCCAGGTCATGGCCCGCCTCCAGCTCGGCCGCTCCGCCGTCTACGACCTGCTCCGCACCCGCCAGCTCGCCTCGATCACCCTCGGCCGCGCCCGCCGCATCCCCGCCCACGCGCTGGCCGACTTCATCCGCACCCGCCTCGACCAGGAAGCCGCCGCCTGATGACCACACCCCGCGACACCCCTGCCTCCCGCCGCATCCGCGCCAACGGAGAAGGAACCGTCTACCAGCGCAAGGACAGCCGCTGGGAAGCCGCCGGATACGTCCTCGCCCCCGGCAACACCCGTCGCCGTGTCCGCGTCTACGGCACCACCCGCAAGGAAGCCCTGGCCAAGCTCACCGAGAAGATCGCCGCCAGCAACCGCGGCCTTCCCGTCCCCTCCGCGCAGGGCAGCGTGGCCGCGTACCTGACGTACTGGCTGGAGAACGTCGCCATTCACCAGCTCCGCGAGAACACCCACACCCGCTACACCACCTGCGTCGACCGGTACCTCATCCCGGGCCTGGGCAAGAAGAAGCTCACCAAGCTCACCGCCAAGGACGTCCGCACCTGGCTCAACCAGCTCCGCACCACCTGCCAGTGCTGCACGCGCGGCATCGACGCCCGGCGCGACCAGCCCCGCTGCTGCGCCGCCGGCCAGTGCTGCCACAAGCTGCTCTCCCCGCTGACGCTCACCTACATCAACTCCGTCCTCAAGTCCGCCCTGGAGCACGCCGTCCGCGAAGAAGAGATCCCGCGCAACGTCGCCCGCAACGTCCGCACCGGCACACCCCGGCCCCGACGCTTCGAACCCCTCACCACCGACGAAGCCCGCCAGTTCCTCGCGGCCACGCGCGGACACCGGCTGCACGCGCTGTTCGAACTCGCCCTCCACACCGGACTCCGCAAGGGCGAACTCCTCGGCCTGCGCTGGGAAGACCTCGACCTCGACGCGGGCACCGCCGCAATCCGCCGAACCTTGCAGCGCACCAGCGCAGGCGGGCTCACCACGCTGCCCACCAAGACACGGGCCTCCGAGCGCCGCATCGCCCTTCCCAGCCGTTGCCTCCACTCGCTGAAGCTTTACCGCGAGCAGCAGCAGCGCGAACGCGAGGCCGCAGGCACCACCTGGCAGCACGACGGGCACGTGTTCACTACGGTGCAGGGCAGACCGATCGACCCGACCAACCTCACCCGCGCCTTCACCACGCTCCTCCGCAAGGCTGGCCTCCGCCGCATCCGCTTCCACGACCTCAGGCACTCGACCGCGACCCTGCTTCTGGAACAGGGCGTCGAACTCGTCGTGATCAAGGAACTCCTCGGCCACGCCCACATCGGCGTCACCGCCACCGTCTACGCCCACGTCCGACTCCGCCTCCAGCGCGACGCCATCGACACCCTCGGCACCGCGCTCGTCGGCCGGGAGACCACCGAGACGGCACGCTCCGACGGCGACGAACCGCCACCCTGCACCGCCCTCGTCCGCTGACGTTGCCGTCAACTACTGCCGTCATGGCCCACGGGAGCCCCACCTACGGGGTTCCCGTTTTGCTATAGCGATTTACCGATCAGCCCACGCCGACGCCCGGCATGTAGCGCATAATGTCTCGCATGAACTCTCTCGCCCCCACGGACAGCCCGGGCCTGCTGCGATTTCTGCGGAGGTGGTACGGCGCCCCGAAATCACCCAATGTGAAACTCGGGGAATCATCTGATGCGCCCAGGGAGCTTGTCGAGTGGCATGAAATCTCTGCCCAGTGGGGCGGGGAGATCACTTCACACAACTACGCCATCCCCCTCGCTGAACTCGCAACAGAAGACGGAAAGATTCCGTTCTGGGCTGAGAACCAAGGAACTTGGCTTTGGGCATTCGACCCGAAAAGTGAAGATTACTCCGTGTATGAGCGAGAGCCGTCCGACGAACCGACCCCGTGGAGACGGACTGGCGAGCGGCTCTCAGATTTCTTGATTCACGCCACAATCCTGGAGGCAATCCTGGGGGCTCCTGCGACGAAAGTCGCGCAAGGAGTCCCGGCAGATTGGCTCTGGTCTCGGGAAGGAAGCCATGAGCTCCCCTTCCCTGCGTGGAACTGGCCAGCCCGCGATTCGCGCATCCTCCTCGGCGAGAGCTGGCTGGCTCTCGTCCACCCGAGCGACGATCCCGACGCAGGTCATGACATCACCCTCGCAGCGAGGGAGCCAGGCGATCTCTCCTGGGCGGAGAATATGCCAGGAGTCAAGTGGCGCTCATACTCCGGCGTTCAGGACTACACAACCGATGAACCACTGCCCTGGTAGATAGTGAAACACGAATCGGCGGCCGATCCAGGTGGATCGGCCGCCGATTACTTTCCTGACTCAGTCAGGAAGTCCCGTGAATTTTTCAGTCCTACGCGGCGAGATCACCCACAACTGAACACCCTCGGGCAGCATGTCAGGCAATGTACTTCTACATGTTCCGCAGGTCCCCGTCGGGTAGTCGATGTAGAGCACGGCCTTTCTGACACCCGGGTTCATACGCAAGAACGCTGCTGCGTGAGTCTCCACGTGCTCCCCGTTGGCCTTCGTACGACCTGGGAGGTTCTTGAGAAGTCCCGACTGGCCACCTGGGCCGCTAATCATCGGGAGCTGATCAGTTCCGACGTCAAGGATGCCCACAGTGCGCCGGGGGTAGTCCTTTTGCAGGTCCTTCAGGTGAGGTCCACAGTTTGCATTGTGAACCAGTACCGGAGTCTGGCCCGCCAGCACATAGTACGTATGCAGGTCGTCAACCGTCAGGTTGTACGTCCGGGCGTGCTTGGTGAAGGAGCGGTTGGCGGTGACGATGACGGTGTCGCCCTCGTCGGTGAGCAGCGTCAAGCCCGGCTTGAGGTCCCTCGCTTCGATCCACTCGCGCTCTGAGGGAGACCAGAACGGGTGCTCGTGCGTGGCCGTCAGCTTCTCGATGCCGTCCGCTGTTGCGATGGACAGCTCGTTGAAGTGCTTGTCGTCCTCGGTGACGATGAGGCGGGTGACTTTTCTGGGGCCCGACTCACCGGTTTCCGGATCAGTGGCCAGGACCTTGTCGCCGACCTTGACGTCCTCAATGTCCTTGGTGGTGCCGTCGGACATGAGGACATCCGTGCCGGCCAGGAAGCACTGGTTGCAGCGCCACTTCAGTTTCCCGACCCCGCGTGCACCGACATAAGTCATGATCGACTGGAAGCCGACGTTGCCGCATATCGGGCATGTGTCGACGGTGTCGATCTCGTCGACGTGCTTCCAGCCCTCGTAGAAGTTGCGCAGTGCGCTGCATTCGTCGATCGCGCTGGTGCCGGCTTTGCATCGCTCTCGGAAATAGAGCTCCACCAGCAGCTCGTAGCTGAGATCGCTGAAGTAGGTGTTGTTCCGCTGAAGCTGGCCAATGCTGGGAAGCTTCCTCTGGAACTCCTGGTAGATCTTCTTCGGCGGCAGAGTGGGCTTGCCGTCGCCGAGGTCGACGACTACGGCCTGTCCGGTGCCGCCACCGCCACCACCACCGTGCGGCGTTCCCCGCACCGTGCCGTCAGAGTTCAGCCCGCCGTCAGGGTCCCCTTGGGTACCGCCATCGGGGCGGGTCCAGCCCTGGCCGTCGTTGCAGCTGGAGCACCAGAGGCCGCTCGGGTCGCTGTCGCTGACCGGGCTGTTGTTGCTGTACGCGTAGCCGTTCATCTGGAGCGGATCCGCGATGTCCATGATCGGATCCACTGACAGGAAGCGGCCGGCGTTCTGGTCGTACTCCCGGGCGCCGATGTGGGTCAGGCCGGTGGCCGCGTCGTCGATGCCCACGCCCAGGTAGCCGCGCTTGTTGGGCCAACTGGTCGGCTTGGGGCCTCGGGCCTCGCCGTACGGCTTGGACTCGCGGCGAGTGACGGGCTGGCCGCTCGACACTTCCACGGTTGTGTTTGCCGTGCCGAGGTGATCCGCGAGCAGGACGTTCAGCTTGTGGCCCGTTGTCGCGCCGCCCGTCGCGGTGCGGACGACCGTCGGAGCACCCGCCTGCGCGTAGGAACGGGAAGCCTTGGCGATCGCGCCCCCGGAGTTCGTCGTCACCTCCGTCCCGCCCAGGTAGAGCGTCGAGCCCGACGGGGAGTTCTCCAGGATCCGGTTACCGGCGGCGTCGTAGACGTACGTCGTCTTCTTGCCGTCGTCGGTGATCGTTTCGAGCTTGTCCTCGGACGTCCAGGTCAGGTTCTGGGTAGTGGCGGGCAGGTCGCGGACCTCTGTGTTGCCCGCGTCGTCGTACGTGTAGGTGCTGCCCTTGCCCGACGGGTTGGAGCTGATCGACTTCATCGTGTGCGGCTGCGCGGTGGTGCCGTAGCCGTATGTGTAGGTGACATTCTTGGTCGCGTCTGCCGGGTCGTGTTCCGTCAGTGTGGCGCGGTTGCCCAGCCAGTCGAAAGTGAAGGACTGGCGGTACGCCGTCGCGCCCGTGGCGACGGTCGCCGTGTCGGGAGCCGTGGCCGCCAGGGTCGACGACAAGGAGGCGTCCGGACTCGACTTGTCGCTCGCGGTGTCCGGAGCATGGGCCACCGGGCCGGAGGAGTTCCGGTAGTCGGTGCGATAGCCCCACGTCGAGCCGTTCGACGCCTTGCACCCGGTGCCGTTGCCGGCCGGGGTGATCTTCGACGTCCAGGCGTTCACCAGCTCGCCCATCACGTCATACGTGAAGCACTGGGTGTCCCATGCATCACCCGAAGCCGCCGACAGTTTTCGGGCGTTCGAGGTGATGGTGCCGGACGCGTCGTACGAGTAGTAGCTGTCCGTGATGCGGTGCGGTCCGGAGGTCTCGCGGTCGGTGACCGTGCGCTGGAGGCTGCCGGTGCGCGGGTCGACGAAGTTGGTGGTCCAGACCCGGTGGGGCTGGGAGCTGGAGACCGTGCGCAGGGCTTCGCCATACGGCGAGTAGGTCGCGTCGGACGTGTACCAGGCGAGGCCGGAAGTCGACTCGGGCAGGCCGTCGCTGTTGTAGCGGGTGACGACCTTCTCCTTCGCCAGTCCGCCCACGGCCGGCAGGGTGACCGACTGCGGCTTGCCGGTCGGGGTGTAGGTGTACGCGGAGGCGTACGTGCCCGACACTCCCGCTGTCAGCGTGTTCGACGGGATCACCGTCTCACTGCCCGTGGGCCGGTAGGCGGTGTCGTAGCCGGTGACCCGGTTGACGTAGTCGCCGCCCGGTGTGTGCCGGGTCGAGGCGACCGGCTGGCCCAGCGCGCCCGGCAGACTGTCGTATGTGAACGACTTGACCGGGGCGGCGGTCGCCGAACCCTCACGGACGTGCGTGACCCGGCCGAGCTCGTCGTAATCCGTGTACGTCGACCGCGACTTGGCATCCGTCGTCTTGACCGGGCGATCCGCGTCGTCGTACCAGGTCTCCGTCCTGCCGGTGTCCGGGTCGGTGGCCGACGTCACGCGGCCCCGGGCGTCATACGTGTAGGTCCAGGCGTTGCCCGCCGGGTCGGTGACCTTCGTGCGGTAGCCGCGGGCGTCGTACTCGTACGTCGTCTTGCGGCCGCTGTTCTCGGAGGTGGCGGGTTCCCAGTTGGCCGTGGCGACATTGTCCTTGTAGTGACGGATCGCGGAAACGCGGCCCAGCGCGTCGGTGTACGTGCGCGTCTGAGGCGCTGTCGAACCCGCCGGGTCCGTGAAGGCGCTGGTGTCGTCGTAGAAGGTGTACGAGAGGTAGTCGCCCCTGTATGCGTCGCCGTGGTACGTCAACTGGATCGACGGGCGTTCCAGACCGTCATACATGTGCTGGACCCGGCTCGGGATCAGCGCATTCGATCTCGGCGCGAACAGCTCGGCCACCGGCTCGCCCTTCGCGAGATAGCCGCTCGTCTGCTCGACGACCAGGCCGTGGTCGTTGTACTTCGTGTCGGTGATGATCCGGCCTGGACCATGGGCCTCGGACTGGGTTTGGACCTGGCGCATCAGGCCGTCGTATATCGTCACCTGACGGCTGTACGTGCCGTCGTCCTTCAGCGTTTTCATGGTGACGGCGGCGGGCCTGGTCTCGGCTGACGTGGCCACCGCAGCGTGATACGCGACCTCCACGTCCGGGGACTTGCCGCCCGAGGAACGCGACGGCGACCAGCCCTTCACCATGCGGCCGAGGGCGTCGTATTCGCTGCGCGTGACCCGTCCGTTGGCGTCCGTGACCGTCAGTGGCAGGCTACGGCCGGGGTCAAAGCTCGTTGTGACGGTGTGGCCCTTGGCGTTGATCGTCTTCACCGAGGTGACCGGCCCGCCCGTGTCCGCAGGCGTGTACTGCGTTTCTGTGGTGCCGGCGCCCGGCTTGGTGACGGTGCGGATGCGCCCCAGTGGGTCGTAAGTGGTCTTGGTGACGACCGAGTACGACGTTCCGGCGCCATTGACGCCGGCAGCGGAGGTGACCCGCCCCTTCGGCGGAGTCTCGCCGTATCCCAGACCGTCGTAGCTGTTCCGCCCCGCCTTGATGAGCTTGGTCGCCGGGTCGGCCGTGTCATGTGCCGCGCAGGACGTGCCTGTACTGCGCTGCTCCTTCAGCAGGCCGATCAGCCACGCGGATGTGTTGTGCACATACGACGTCTTGGTGCAGGTCTGGTCGGAGAGGGTCTCACCCGTGCTGCCGTTCGGCTTGACCACGGCGGTCTCCACCTGGATCGGCAGGCCGTACGTGTCGTCGACCGTCGTCAGCGTCCGGACGGCTCGCCAACTGTTGTCGACGGGCTGGATCTCCTCCGTGCGTTCGATACCGGTGCGGTGCGCGAGCAGCGGATCCATGTCGGTGCCGTTCTCGGCCTCCCGCTGGCGGGACGCGGTCTGCTTCGACCAGGGGTAGTTGAGCGTGCGCTTGTGGATCCGCTTGTCGGCGTCCCGGTATGTGATCGTCTCCGCGGTCATTCCCGCGTACTGCACCGCGTCGTCGGCAAGCAGCGTGTGCGTGCCCGTGGAGTCCTTGACCGCACCGCCCACCCCCAGGAAGTACCGGGTCTCGGAGTACGACTGGGCCTGCGGGAAGTTCTTCTGATTGCTGGTTCTGCTGCCCTTGGTGACGGCCACCTGGCGGTAGCCGCGCCAGACGCTGTACGTGCGCAGCGACGGGCGGGTGAACTCGTCGTCGCTCTTGGCCCAGGCGGGATCCGTGTACTTGTACGTCGTGCGGACGGGCTTGCCGCGGGAGGTGACTTTGTCGGTCTCGGTCACGGAGTCGACGACGTATTTGTTGAACCAGGCCTTCGCGGGCGTCTTCTCGTCGCCGTCGGGCGACCAGCGGACGGGATAGCAGGTGCCGTTCTTCTCGCCCTTGTCCTCGGACGGCTCGGTGGCGCAGCCACCCGTGTACTCGACCTCGACGTCACCGCCGTGCTCGGTGGCGACCGTGCCGATACGCGGGCGCGTGAACGCGGGACGCTGGTCGTTCGGGCCGCTCGGCACCAGGTTCGGCAGCTGGCGGTCCTTCAGGCGGCCCCGCAGCGGCGAGGTGGATCCGACCGAGTACTCGGCGAAGCTGACGCCGTCCTTGTGCTGAAGGGTGCCGGTGGTGTCGCCGGGGGCGAAGCCGCGGCGGGTGATCGAGTTCAGCCAGAGGCCGGGAGAGGTGTCGTACCAGTCCTCGGGGAAGGACTGGTGAAGTTCGTACGTGTCGACCTTGCCGAGACCCGTCTGTCCTGCGCGGGCGGCCTTCGTCGTCACCGAGTCCAGGCGCATCTGCGTCCAGAAGGACGGGAACGACGGGCACAGCTTCGACGTGGACTTGCAGTTGAGGTTGCCGGGCGTGTCCCACCAGGGGCGGTACGCGCCCGGGTCATCTGTCTTGGCGAAGTTGGCGGCATCGCAGACCGTCTCCGACTTCAGGCAGCGCTGCTTGACGCCGAACTCGACGGTGGCGGACGGCTTGGTCAGGTCGGACGGGCGCATGCCGTACTCGATCGACGTCGGGTAGGCGTAACGGCCGTACTGTTCAGGAGCCTTGAACTTCTCCCTCACGGCGTAGTAGTTCGTCTCCTGCTTCCAGTTGACGACCATCGTGTTGCCGTGCACGTCGACGACCTTGTCCAAGCCCCAGCGCCAGGCTTGCTTCTTGCCGGTGCCACAGCGGGAGTCGGCGAAGGCCGTGGCGTGGCAGGGTTCACCGGGGTGGTTGCCGAAGACGGGGACCGTGGAAACGGAGCTCGTGTCGGCGTGACCGCCGCCGACCTGGTTGAGGCCGAAGTAGTACTTCGTCCCGTCCTTGTGCGTGACGATCCAGTACTCGCCGTTGTTGTCGCCGTTGGTGCCGCCCGTCCGGCGCTCGACGCGGGTCCGGTCGTCGCTCTGGGGGCGGTAGATCTCTGTGTCGGCCTCGGGGTTGCTGCCGGCGGGCGCGTCCCGCACCAGCTCCACGCTGCGCCCGCCCAGCGACATGACCGCGTTGTACGACACCCAGCACAGGTCGGACGTCTTGTCCTTCTTCGCTGTGTTGTTGGGCGTGCCGGACTTCAGCGCCTTGCGGTCGTCCTGGCAGGTTCGGTACTGGCGCTCGATGTGGCCGGGGTCGTAGTCCCAGCCCTCTCCGATCCAGGAGGCCTGGGGAGAGGACACCGCGACACGGCCGTCCACCGTCTGGGAGTTGTAGTTGAGGGAGACGGTGGGGGCGGGACCGGCCGGAGCCGCAGGCACCATCAGCGGGTAGGACCAAGTGAACCCGCCGGAGGAACCGCCCGCCTCCCACTTGCCGCTGGAGACCAGGGGCGTGGCCTTGAAAGTTCCGCCAGCGCCGCGGCCGGAGTCGACCGCACCGAGGACCGCGGCGTCTCCGGTCGCGGCGACGGGGGTGGCCGATGAGCGGTACGCAGCCCGGGCAATGGGCGGACCGTCGGAGTCCGTGGCCGCGGCCGAGGCCGGGGTCACCGTTCCGTCCGCCGCCGTGTCGACCGTCGCCGTGATCGACTGAGTCTTGGTGTCGTTGGTCGTCTCCAGTTCCTCGTACACCTGGCACGCCTCGTTGTCCGGCGTGGTCAGGTAGCACTCGGGGAACTGGACGAAACGCAGCCGGGAGGCCCAGTCGGCGCCGTACAGGTTCTTGAACTTGGCGTAGTCGAGTTTGACCGAGATCGGGACCGAACCGGTCGCCGGTGCTTGCACCTTGACGACCGCGCCGTCGACCCCCTGGGAGACCGGGGCGGTGCGGTCGAAGACCTGGACGGACCATGCGCCCGTAGGGGCCTGCTGGTCCGGAGCCTGCCCGAGGCTGACGGGAAGGTCGTCGACAGGGGTCAGGGCGACCTGCCGGGCGGTCGTGCCCGCGCGTGCCGAGGCCGGCGTCGTGGCAGACGCCGTAGAGCCGAAGCTGACCGTCCCGGAGTCGGCGACCGGAGCGGTGGCTGTGCCCGCCGGAGCCGCTTCCTGGTCCGGCGGAACCTCGGCCTTCAGGGTCTCCAGGTCCCGCTCGAAGGTCTCACCGGCGACCGGCTCGTCCTGGTCGAGCGTCTCCAGGTCAAGGGTCTCGCGACCCTTCTCCTCGACCGCCGGGTCGGGCGGAAGCGCCAGCGACTGCGCAGGCAGCAGGCCCACCAGCAGGGCGGCGCCCAGGACGGGTACGACGGCCGTGCGCAGACGACGCAGATGACGGCGACGGACATGCGAAAAGCGACCGAACACGACGAAGTCCCCCCGGACCACCGAGGCGGGACCGGGTTCGGACCACGCGTGATGGCGTATCAGATAGCGCAGATTTTGTGACCACTCCGTGGAGTTCCGCTAGATCAGATGTGCGGATGTGATGATCACCACGGTGCGTAACGATCCATAGCGGTACGTGATGCCCGGGTTTGGCACCTTTCCGGGATAGCGGAAGGTATTACGCCTTCGCGATCAACCGCCTGATTCGTAAATCCCTTGGCAAATGGCAGTCAAATCAAGCGCGTTAATCAATGATTCGCGGTGGTTTATCCACAAGTCCGTGCTGCCATGGCCGAGTTACTGCTCTCCACGCACAACCACCCTTACGGCCCACGAGGTTGATCGGCTCAAACCCCTTCACCGCTCGCGAAGCGTGACGACTGCCCGGTCATGGGTCATCATCGGCTCGCCCGGCCGCGCCCTGTCCCGCCGCCGGTTCCAAGGGGGAAGGGGAGCTCGCCCGATGACGCGCAAGACGCGTAACTGGCGCCGTGCGCCCGGACGGCGGACCACCGCCGCCATAGTGACCGCGGCCCTCGCCGCTACCGGCATCGCCTTCGTCGGCCTCGGCCCGGACGACCCAGGTCCGCGTGACGCGTCCGTCCGAGAGGCGAAGGCGAAGCCCGTGGCCGAGGCCGCCGCGGTCGCGCGGGCGGTGAAGACCGGCAAGTCCGTGGAGGTCACCGCGCTGCGCACCGCGCACTCCAGCACGTGGGCTCGGCCCGACGGTCTGATGGCCAAGAAGCTGTACTCGTCACCGGTCCGGGCCAAAGTGGGCGGCGAATGGAGGGAGATCGACTACGACCTCCACCGCACGAAGGCCGGTTGGCAGCCCCGGGCCACGAACACCCGAGTCGTCTTCTCGGCCGGCTCCGCGGCGGGCGGCGGAGAACAGCGCGCCTCGCGCTCCACCGTGCGCCGGGCCTCTCTGGTGCAGGGGTTGAACGGGGCCGCCGCTGACGAGACCGCGAGCCCCCTGGTCACCCTGACCGCCGACGGCCAGGAGATCCAGCTCACCTGGCCGGGCACGATCCCGGCTCCGATCATCGACGGCTCGCGCGCCCTGTACCCCGAGATCTTCCCGGGTGCCGACCTGGTGCTGACGGCCGACGACGACGGGTTCGCCCAACTGCTGGTCCTCAAGAACCGGCAGGCCGCGGCCGATCCGCGAGCCCGGCAGATCTCGTACGGCATCACCTCCCCGACGCTGAACTTCCGGCTGGATCCGATCACGGGCATCCTCACCGCCGAGGACGTCTTCGGCAACGAGGTCGCGATGTCGCCGACCCCGCTGATGTGGGACAGCAGCGGCCGGCCGGCCGTCACCGACGGATCGGTCGGCGCCACCGCCCAGCCGACCGCGCCGGAGAGCCCCGCACCGGCCGAATCGGCCACCGACGGGCCGAGCGGGAGTCCGAGCCCCACCGAGGAGCTCATCGAGACCGACGAGCAGGCGGACACCGCCCCCGAGACGCTGCCGGCGGCCACCGACGGACCCGAGCCCTCGGTGCCGGAGTCCCCGCTGCCGTCCGCCCCGGCGGAACCGACGCCCGCGCCCTCGCAGACCGGCTCGGCGGCCACGCTCAGCCTTCCGGGGCTCGACGGTCCCTCGCCCGACTCGCGCGGCGAGCTGGTCGAGCCCAGCCTGACGGGCCCGAACTGGAAGCTCACCCCCGACCTGGCCTTCCTCGACGACCCGGCCACCACCTACCCCGTCTTCATCGACCCGTCGGTGAAGAAGCACACGCAGAACTGGACCACCGCCTACAGCCGTCATCCGAACGCCACGTTCTACAACGGCAAGGGCTTCAACAAGGGCGGCACGCACGAGGCCCGTGTCGGCTTCGAGTCGGACACCTGGGGCACCTCCCGCTCGTACTTCAACATCGCCTTCGACAAGGACCTCAAGGGCACGAAGATCACCAGCGCGAAGCTGCGCGTGCTGGAGACCTACTCCTGGTCCTGCAGCGCCCGTTCGATGAGTGTGCACCTCACCGGGTCCATCAACGGCAAGACCAACTGGAAGAACGCCCCCAAACTGCACGACGGCAACAAGTTCGCGACCAAGAGCTTCGCGCACGGGTACAAGTCCGGATGCCGGGACGCGTACGAGACGTTCGACGTGCGCAAGGCGGCACAGAAGCGGGCCGACCAGGGCAAGGAAACCATCACCTTCGGCCTGCGGGCACGGGACGAGCACTCGCAGTACTCGTGGAAGAAGTTCCAGGCGAACGGCGACAACGCGCCGGTCCTCGAACTCGTCTACAACCGCAAGCCCACCATCGACTCGAAGTCGCTCGACCTCGGCCCCGACGCCAAGTGCACCACCACCGAGCCGTACGTCCGCATGGGCTCGGGCGACCTGACGTTCACCGCGCGGGCGTCCGACAAGGACAACAACCTCGACTACCTCGACTTCGACCTGTGGCCGCACGGCAAGTGGGAGACGAAGGGCGATCTGCTGGGCTCCACCGGCAAGGTGTCCGTCGGCGGTGACAAGGGCACCGCACTGCGCACGACATCGGGTTTCTCCACGAGCAAGCTCACGAACGGCACCCTGTACTCGTGGCGGGTGCGCGCCGTCGACGACACCGGTGTCAGTTCGAGTTTCGCACCGGCCAAGACGCCGTGCCGCTTCGTCCTCGACACCACCGTGCCGAAGCCGCCGAAGGTCAGCTCCACCGACTTCCCCAACGCCGACGGCGGCGAGAACGGGTTCGGCAACGACGCCGAGGACGCCAACTGGTCCACGAAGAAGTTCGGTACACCCGGATCGTTCACGGTTCGCGCGCTCAACAGCGACGTCGTGCGCTACGAGTACGGCTTCAACTCGGCCAGCTACACCGGCAGCCTCCCCCGCAACGCCGGCACGGCCACCAGCGTCAGCGCGATCATCTCCAACGCCAAACCGCCGACGGCCGGGCCCAACGTGCTCTACGTCAGGGCCGTGGACAGCGCGGGCAACCCCTCGGATGCCACGAAGTACTTCTTCTACGTCACTCCCCGGGACCAGGCCGACTCGCCCGGCGACTTCACGGGCGACAAGCTGCCCGACATGATGGTGGTCACCGAGGCCGGCAATCTGGGCATGTATCCCTCGCAGGCCACCGCCACCGACCTCGCCAAGGGCAGTGGCGACCTGGACTACTCGATGCCCGGCGCCTACCGGGCCAACCCCGACAAGGACCCCAACGGCGACGAGCTGCCGCCCTATGCAGCCGCGCCCAATGGCCACTTCAAGGGCGCCCTGATCACCCACAACGGCGACATCTACGGCGGCGACGGCCTCCAGGACCTGGTCGTCCGCGTCGGGGGCAAGCTGTGGGTGTACCCCGGTGACGGATACGGCGCCGTCAACATCGACAAGCGCCGCGAGATCCTCCTCCCGGAGGGTGCCCCAAGCCCCGCCGACCTGACCCAGTTCGTGTCGGCCGGCGACGCCACCGGGGACGGCCGGACCGACTTCTTCGCCACCATCGGCGACGAGCTGTGGGTCTTCACCGGATACCACGGAGCGACCATCGACCAGGCGACCCGGCTGTGGGCCTCGGGCTGGACCAGCCGGGACATCGTCAGCGCGCTGGACATCAGCGGCGACGGGGTCACCGACCTCGTCTACCGGTCCGACTCGTCGGGCAGGCTCCTGCTGCGCAAGGGCATCGCCGCATCCGGTGGCGGGGTGAGCCTGACGTCACTGGGCAATGCCGGAAGTTCGGCCGGGGGCGATGACAGTGAGTACGGCGCCTCGGGGTGGGCGGTCAGCAACTTCCCGCTGCTGATGGGCACCCCCGATGCCAACGGTGACGCCGTCCCGGACATATGGGGCGTGCGGTCCGACGGATCCGTGCGCTTCTACGCGGGCGGCAAGGCCACCGTCGCGCCGGGGCCGGGCACAGAGATCATCGGCTCGGCAAGTTACTGGAAGACCCGCATCGCCATCGGATGACCCGGCCCCTGGCCGCCGGTGGACGACACCGGCGGCCAGGGGGGTGGCACGGATCAGGTGCGGTACGCGTAATACAGAGCGTTCGGGTACGACGCGATGATGCTCGCCACCGACCTGCTGTAGGTGTTGGTGGAGTGGTACGTCAGATACGGCACGCCGCGGTTGCGGGACGTGACGATCATGGTGTGGTCCTTCGAGCCGTCCTTGTCGAAGTCGAGCTGGAGGACATCGCCGACGTCCATCTGGTAGACGTTCGCGAGGCTGGTCGTGCGCTTCGAGTTCTGGGCGAACCAGGACCACTCGTTGACGCCGATGAACGAGTGCGACTGAATGTCGGCGTTGCCGAACCACCTGGTGTAGTCGTACACGTAGCCCGGGACGTGCTTCCAGCCGCCCGCCTTCAGGGACTGGCTGACGAAATTGGTGCAGTCGCCGCCCGCGCCCTGGCCGTTGAAGTTCGGGTAGGCCGGGTTGTAGTTGGACCAGTACTGCTTGGCGTAGGTGGCCATGGCCGGGTAGTCCAGGCCGGACGCGGTGAAGTTCTTCGGGTTGGCCGGGCCGGGGTACGAGGTCGATGCCTTGGGCGCCGACGGCGTGGTGCTGGCGGCCTTCGCGGTCATGGGCTCGACGGCCGGCCTGGCCGTCGAGTTCACGGCGAGGTCGCCCTCGTCGGTCGCGCGGATCCCGGTCAGCTGCCAGTCGCCCCGCCGGTCGGCGCTGAAGGTCAGCTCGTGGTGGGCCTGGAAGCCGGTGGTCCCCGGCTCGCTGCCGCGGACCTTCTCGTAGGTGAGGGTGGTGGTCTCGGTGACCGCGACCTTCGCCTTGCGGCCCTTCACGCTGGTGGCGTCCAGAGTGACGGTGGTGCTGCCCTTGCTGTACTTCTCGCCCAGCTTGGCGAGCTTGTCCTTGCGCCGGTCCAGCGCGGACAGTGCGGCGTCCTCGCTGCGGGCCGTGCCCGCAGACATCCGGACGTCCCCGGAGAAGCCGTCGGTCAGCGGCTTCTCCCGGTTCCCCTGCCCGCCGTCGACCAGCGCGTCCGTGCGGTCGGTGAAGACCGCGTCCGCCAGCCGCTGGAAGGTGGCCTTGGTCCTGGCGTCCACCGTGGGGTCGTCGACGACCGCGGCGCCCGCGCTCCAGTTGGGCAGCATCGCCGCTCCGGCGACGACCGAGGCGGCCGCCGCGCCGAGTATGGTGGCGCGTCGCCGCGTACGGCTCAATTTCCTTGTCTTCACTGAATGGTTCCCCTCTTGTCCCGGCGGACGGATGCCGGGGGCAGCGCATCTTCGCATGACATGTGTGGCTGTTGTGAAGGGGGATGCGTGCGTGATTCAAGGAAGTTATGCGAACGTCACTGCACCACGGTCGACCAGTCCGGGGACTGCGCCGGATCGAGGGTGCGCAGCCGCTCCAGCGTCGACGGCTTCTGCACGTCCATCCAGTCGGCGAGCTCCTTGAAGGACACGCACTTGACGTCCTTCTTGGTGCACACCTCCTCGATGATCCGGTCGACGGCCCGCATGTAGATGCCGCCGTTCCAGTCCTCGAAGTGATTGCCGATGAACAGGGGGGCCCGGCTGCCGTAGTACACGCGGTCGAAGCCGGCCTTGTAGGTGCCGACGGTCTGCTCCTCCCACTCCGGGTACCGGGCCGGGTCGCCCTCGGTCTCGCCGTCGGACTGGTTGTAGAGGAAGTTGAAGTCCATGGAGAGGCCCTGGTACTTGCCCCCCTCGTAGGGGAGCATCTGCAGCGGGAAGTCCCAGATGCCGTTCTTCTTGGTCGGCCATATCTGGAAGTCGCCCGCGGAGCTGGCGTCGTAGCGGTAGCCGTAGTCCTTGGCGGCCTCCAGCAGGTTCTTCTGGCCCTCCAGGCACGGGGCACGCCCGCCGGTGATCGCCTTGGAGACGTCGAACGGCAGCGGGGGGAGATCCGTGGCGCCGGTGTTGGTCTTCCACTTCGACACGAACGAGTTGAACTGGTCGATCTCGCTCTTCCACTCCTCGACGCTCCAGTCGCCGCCGCCCTTCTCGCCGCAGAAGTGGCCGTTGAAGTGGGTGCCGATCTCGTTGCCGTCCTGCCACGCCTTGCCGAGCTGCTCCACCGTGGTGAGGATGTGCTCGTCCGTGGGGTAGCTGATCGCCGCGGCTCCCCGGTCGTGCTGGGGCGGGTCGTACAGCGCCTTCTTGTCCTTCGGCAGCAGGTAGATCCCCGTGAGGAAGAACGTCATGTGGGCGTCGTACTTCTTCGCCACCTCGCGGTAGTGCGAGAAGAGCCGGTCATCGCCCTCCAGCGCGCCGTCCCAGGAGAAGACGACGAACTGCGGGGGCTTCTGTCCGGGCTTGAGCCGCTCCGGCTTCAACTGGCCCTTCTGCGGACCGGTGTAGGAAGTGGAACCGTCCCCCAGGACCTTGGTCCTGCCGTCCCACTGCGGCTCCTTGGCGGCGGACCCGCCCCCCTTGCGCTGCTCCCCGGAGGACGCGGTGGGCTCGGTGTGGCCCGTGCGGTTCAGCACCAGGTAGCCCGCCGTCAGCGAGGCGACGACGAGGAGCGCCGCGAGGGCCAGGAACCCCGGGCGGCGGGCGGCGGCGGTGCGGCGCGATGCCCGGGCCTTGCGGCGACGCCCAGACGGTGGCTTCATGTGCGGCTCATTCTCCTGACGGTTGGACTGCGGTACCGGGTCGGTGGTCAGCCGAGGGGTCTCATGGCACCGGACCAGATGCCGTAGGGAACGCTGTCGTCGGCGGTGCCGGCGAGGCCCTTCAGTGGCAGCGGTTCGAGGCTCTTGGCGAGGTCGATGCGGTAGACGACGACCGCCGTGGAGACGGACTTGTGCGTGCCGACGTACCAGGAGGCGGTGTCCTTCGGCGTCGTCCCGGCCTTCCCGGCCACCTGCGCGGTGGCGGGCGCCGCGTCGGGGTGGGCGGTCCGGAAGGCGTCCGTGAGCGCGGAGGTGACCTCCTCGGCCACGTCGGCGCCGAACGCCCGGCGCGGGTCAGGCAGGTTCAGGGAGATCTTGTCGCCGTTGTGGGTGATCCGCCGCACCGAGTACGGCTCGGTGTGCTTCCCGGCCGCGGCGAACGTGGAGTAGCCGCTGGCCATGCGGATGGCGCTGGGTGTGGAGCTGCCCGTGGCCAGCGCCGGCACCTGGGCCCCGATGCTGGAGCTCAGCAGACCCGCGGCCTCGGCGGTGGAGCGCACCTTGTCCAGGCCGGTGTCCATGCCGAGTTGCATGAAGGGCGTGTTCACCGACAGCGCCATCGCCCGGTGCAGGGAGATCTGCCCGTACGACTTGTTGCCGTCGTTGCTGGCGGCCACCTTACGGCCGCTGCGGTCCCAGTACGGCCCCTCCGGCGTGGTCACCGGCACGTCGTCGTCGCCGTCGTAGATCGAGTCCCCGGTGACGGAGGTCGTCTCCCCGCCGCGGGTCTTGCGGACACCGTGCTCCAGACCGGCCGCGTACACGAACGGCGCGAAGGCCGAACCGGCCGGGACGGTGGTGGCGTTGGACTCGTTGTAGCCCTGCTTGCGGTGGTCGGGCCCGCCGTGCATGGCGAGGATCCGGCCGTCCGAGGCGACCGAGGCCGCGCCGTAGTGCACGCTCTTCGCGGCCTTCGGGTCGTCCTTCAGAGCCTTCTTGCGCGCCTCGGTGACAGCCTCGGTGAGCTGGTCCTCCCGTCGCTTGTCGAAGGTCGTGTAGATCTGGTAGCCGCCGAGGTCGAAGTCCTTGTCGGAGATCTCGGCGGCCTTCTTGGTGTACTGGGAGGCGAGTTCGACGAGGTAGTCGCTCTGCTCACCGGTGTCGTACAGCGGGTTGCGCTTCAGCGGCTCGGGGAACTTCTTGTAGGTGTCCCGCTCGGCCTGCGAGAGCTTGCCTATCTGGACCATCCGGTCGAGGGTCCACGTCCAGCGCTCCACGGCCCGGGCGCGGTTGGCGCCGCTGAGGGTCGGGTCGTACAGGCCGGCGCCCTTGAGCAGTGCGGCCAGGAACGCGGCCTCGCTGGCGTTGAGCTCGCTGACGTCCTTGCCGTAGTAGGCCTGGGCGGCGCGCTGGATGCCGTAGGTGCCCCGGCCGAACCAGCTGGTGTTCAGATAGCTCTCGAGGATCTCGTCCTTGCTCATCCGGTTGTCGAGCTTGAGGGCGATCATCGCCTCGCTGAACTTGCGGCGCAGCGTCTGGTCCTGGTTCAGGTAGACGTTCTTGACGTACTGCTGGGTGATGGTCGAGCCGCCCTGCGTGTCGCCCTGGCCCAGCGTGCGGAACAGGGCGCGGGTGATGCCCTGGACGGAGATGCCGGGGTCGCTGTAGAAGGACGCGTTCTCCGCGGCGAGGACCGCCCAGCGCACGTCGTCCGGGATGTCCTTCAGCGGCATCGCCTGCCGCTGCACCCAGCCGGTACGGGCCATGGGCGTCCCGTCGGCCCAGAAGTACACGTTGTCCTGCTGGGTGGCGTACGAGTTGAGGTTGTCCGGGATGTCGGTGGCCGCGTAGGCGACGGCGAGGAGGAGGCTGCTGAGGCCCACGCCTGCGAGTGAGCCGCCGAGCCACTGCCGCCAGGAGGGCAGCCACCGGCGCCAGCCGGTGCGTCCGGGCCGGGGGTACTCCGGCCGCATCCGGCGGGCGTAGGGCGCGAGGCGGGCGACCAGGGGGGCGACCAGGGAGGCGAGGCGAGCGGACAGGGGGGCGAGGAAGGCCAGCACGGGCGCCAGATGGAGCGCTGCTACGAGGCGGGGGCCCAGGCGCGGGCTGGGGGCTTTGCGGCGGTTCCGGTTTCCGCGGCGATGCTGCTGGTCGGGCGAGTCATCGCCGGGTATTCGCTGCGATGAGTCCGCCTCCGCGGAAGCGGATATTTCGGATATCGCAGATTCACTGTCGCCATCGGATATGCGTTGTGACGGCACCCGCAACTGAACGGTCTGGTCCACCGGAAACAAACCGGACACTTTCAGCTGCATGGTGGCGTCCCGCTCCTGAGGCTCCTCCCCCTGCCCCCTCAGCGCCACTGCCTCCCCCTCGCATTCGATATATGCCGACCTCACAGTCCAGCGCGCCTACAAATTACCAGCGCCCTTCACAAACTCTCCACGGAGGAAAGTGTTATGTGACCCAGCACATTGGCGAATAAGGGACATTGGCGTACAAGTGATGACGCTCACGTTCGGGCCGTCGGACGCTCACGCCAGCCCCTTAGACGCGCACGTCGGGCCGTTGGTTGTATACGCCCAGGATGCCGAATCCACATCCGAGACCCAGCCATCGACGGGCGGTTCCAGCCACCCCTCCTCGGCCGCGAGTCGCGCCGCGGCGTGTCGCAGGGCGTCGAACGCGGGGTGCGCCAGGCCCTTTCGCCACACCAGGGACACGGGCGACAGGGGCACGGGGTCGGTCAGGGGGCGCAGTACGGTCCCGGGCATGGCCGGGAAGTCGACCACGGCGAGGACGGGGTGGCGCAACTTGGCCATGATCCGCTGGAACTCCTCGTCGCCGACGGCGAGCGGCGCGGGCGGGGCGACCTCGATGCCCCGCCCGTCGAAGAGCCGGTGCGCGAGGTCGGTCCACTCCGGGGTACGGGGGTTGCCGGCACCGGCGTACACGGTCTCCCCGGCCAGCGCGGCCAGGGGCACCCGTTCGAGGTCGGCCAGCGGATGGTCCTCGGGCAGCACGATCGCCATCGGCTCGTAGCGGACGGGCTGATGGTCGAGGCCGGCCCGCAACGCCGGGGCGAGTCCCGCGAACCGTCCGAAGGACGCGTCCAGCCGCCCCGCGACCAGCTCCGCGGCAGCTCCCGCCAGACCGCTCTCGTAGCGGGCCATCAGCTCGTGCTCGGGGGCGAGTTCGCGGGCGCGGTGCAGGACCCGGCGGCCGGTGGCCAGGCCCGGCGAGTTCAGGTCCACCAGCAGGGGCCGCGCCTGGCCGAAGGCGGCGAGCAGATCGTCCTGGGCCTGGAGGGCACGGCGGGCGTACGGCACCAGCCGCTCGCCGTCGGCCGTCAGCGTGACGTGCCGGGTCGTCCGCACGAACAGCTCGGCGCCCAACTCCCGCTCCAGCCGCCGTACGTCCCGGCTCAGCGCCTGCTGGGCGACGTACAGACGGGCCGCGGCGCGCGTGAAGTGCAGCTCGTCCGCCACGGCGACGAAGGCACGCAGGAGACGGGGGTCGAGGTGGGCGGGGGCGGCAGCGGGCATGCGGGGAATCTACAGCCCGCGCGCGTCTCACAACACAGGTGCGTGAATCCGTCCCGAACAGGTGTTGGACCCCTTGATCCACTGCGGGCGACGGTGGAGCCATGCCGCAATCGCCGTCCACGAACACCCCGACACCCTCCGCCGGTCACACCTCCCACCCGTACCGCCGGCTCTTCGCCCACCCCGGCACCCGCGCCTTCACCCTCGCCAACCTGGCCGCCCGCCTCCCCATGGGCATGTTCAGCGTGAGCGCGGTCGTGATGATCGCCGGTGCCCGGGGCTCGTACGCCCTCGCCGGCGCCATCACCGCGACGGGCCTCGCGGCGACGGCGCTGGTCGCCCCCTGGACGGCGCGGCTCGTCGACCGGTACGGCCAGGCCCGGGTCGCCGTACCCGCCACGCTCTGCGCGGCACTGGGCAGCCTCGCGCTGGTGCTGTGCGTGCGTTACGACGCCCCTGCCTGGACCCTCTTCGCCGCGTACGCCGCCACCGCGACGACCCCCAACACCGGCGGCATGTCCCGCGCCCGCTGGGCGCACCTGCTCAAGGGCGACGCCGAGGCCCTGCACACCGCGAACTCCTTCGAGCAGGCCGCGGACGAGCTGTGCTTCATGCTGGGCCCGGTGCTCGCGGCGTTCCTGTGCGGGACGTTCTTCCCGGAGGCGGGGACGCTCGTCGGGGTGGTGCTCCTGGTGACGGGCGTCTTGGCGTTCGCGGCCCAGCGCTCGACGGAACCGCCGCCCTGTGCCCCCGCCGGCGGGACGGCCGACACCTCGCTGTTCCGCGCGCCCGGGATGCCCCCGCTGCTGGCCGTCTGCCTCGCCATGGGCGCGGTGTTCGGGTCGACGGAGGTCGTCACGATCGCGTTCGCGGACGCCCAGGGTCACCGGGCGGCGGCGGGTGCGGTGCTCGCGCTCCAGGCGGCGGGTTCCTGTGCGGCGGGTCTGCTGTACGGGCGGCTGCGGCTCTCCGGTCCCGCCGAGTACCGCTACGCGTGGTGCCTGGCGGCGATGACCGCGCTGCTGACGCTGCCCCTGCTCGCCGCGTCCCTCACCGGCTCGCTCCCGCTACTGTGCGTCGCGCTGCTGTTCGCCGGCATGGCCACGGCTCCGACCATGATCACCAACATGGCCCTGGTCCAGCGGCGCACCCCGGACGGCCGCCTCAACGAGGGCATGACCCTCGCGGTGACCGCCCTGCTCGGCGGCATCGCGTGCGGCAGCGCGACCGGCGGCTGGCTGGCGGAGCACCTCTCCCCCGCGACGGCCTACGGCGTGTCGGTCACGGCGGCGGCCGCGGCACTGCTCATCGCCCTCGCGACAGGGGCCGTCGGCTCGGTGCGCGGTCGCGTGAACAGTGGGTGATCGTGCTGCCGGGTGGGGGGCTGTTGTGCTGTACTTGGGTGCAGAAGGGCCCTCGCCCGGCCGTGTGGACGGACGGTGGCCCGAGTTCAGCAACAGCCCGTCGGATGTCCCCAGTGGCTTTGGGGATATCCGGCTACCTGCGGTACCACCAATGAAAGTGGGCCCCGCCCGAAGCGGGTACTTCGAGCGAGGCCCGGCTCAGCAAGAGCCTGTCGGATGTCCCCAGTGGCTGTGGGGATATCCGGCTACTTGCTGTACCACCAGAGCAGCCACCTCCTCGCGTGCCTTGCCGCTCGCTCCGGCAGAAGCCGGATCAGCCGCATGACGAAAGTCAGTTTCTGCTCCTCGTGACCGCCCATCCGGGGGCGTCCTCCCTTCGACGTGAGGCGGCCAGCCACGGTCCCGGAGCCGCTCTCGTCGGGCCGGGCCCCGACGAGGTGGGGCCCGGAATGAAGGGAGGACGCACCCATCGGGTGCGTCACGGGGGCAACCATACCGGCTACGGCGTGCTGTCGTGCGACAACGGACAGCGACGGGCGGCCAGTTGAGGCCTCAGCTGTGCCAGGCCCGAGGGCAGGCGTAGGTGCGCAGACGTTCCGGGCGGGTCCAGTGGGCCGTGGTGGGGCGTTGCGGGGTGGGGGCGTCGGGGGTGGTCAGACGCAGGGTCAGGACGGCTGTGAACGCCGCGAGTTCCTCGGGGCTCGGCTCGCCGCGCAGGACCTTGAAGGACGTGGCGGCGAGCAGGTCGGAGGCGGACGGGCGCGTGGCCGGGGTCCGGGTCGTGGTCATGTGGGCTCCTACTGGGGCGGGTTGCCGTGCTTGCGGGTGGGCAGGGCCGCGGACTTGGTGGCGAGCATCGCCACGGCACGGCTGAGGATCTGCCGGGTCTCGCGGGGGTCGATCACGTCGTCGACGAGGCCGCGCTCGGCCGCGTAGTAGGGGTGGACGAGTTCGTCCTTGTACTCCGCGATCTTCTGGCGACGCATCGCCTCGGGGTCGTCGGCGGCCGCGATCTCCCGGCGGAACACGACGTTCGCCGCGCCCTCCGCGCCCATCACGGCGATCTCGTTGGTGGGCCAGGCGAGGGCGACGTCGGCGCCGATGGAGCGGGAGTCCATGACGATGTAGGCGCCACCGTAGGCCTTGCGCAGGACGACCGAGACGCGGGGCACGGTGGCGTTGCAGTACGCGTACAGGAGCTTCGCCCCGCGGCGGATGATGCCCTCGTGCTCCTGGTCGACCCCGGGCAGGAAGCCGGGCACGTCCACGAGAGTGATCAGCGGGATGTTGAACGCGTCGCAGAACTGCACGAACCGCGCGCCCTTCTCGCTCGCCCGGATGTCGAGCACGCCGGCCATGGAGGCGGGCTGGTTGGCGACGATGCCCACGACATGGCCGTCGAGACGGGCCAGCGCGCAGACGATGTTGGTGGCGAAGGCGGCGTGGACTTCCAGGTAATCGCCGTCGTCGACGAGTTCCTCGATCACCTTGCGGATGTCGTAGGAGCGGTTGCCGTCCTCGGGGACCAGGTCGAGCAGTGTGTCGCCGGGGCGGTCCGCGGGGTCGTCGGTGGGGTGGGCGGGGGGCAGTTCGCGGTTGTTGGAGGGGAGCAGCGACAGGAGGTAGCGGACCTCTTCGAGGCAGGTGCGTTCGTCGTCGTAGACGAAGTGGGCCACTCCGGAGATGCCGCCGTGCACATCGGCGCCGCCCAGGCCGTTCTGGGTGATCTCCTCACCGGTCACGGCCTTGACCACGTCCGGGCCGGTGATGAACATCTGGGAGATGTCGCGTACGGCGAAGACGAAGTCGGTCAGGGCGGGTGAGTAGGCCGCGCCGCCCGCGCAGGGGCCGAGCATGACGCTGATCTGCGGGATGACGCCGGACGCCTTGGTGTTGCGCTGGAAGATGCCGCCGTAGCCGGCGAGGGCGGAGACGCCCTCCTGGATGCGGGCGCCCGCACCGTCGTTGAGGGAGACCAGGGGTGCGCCCGCCGCGATGGCCATGTCCATCAGCTTGTGGATCTTCTGGGCGTGGGCCTCGCCGAGGGCACCGCCGAAGATGCGGAAGTCATGGGCGTAGACGAAGACCGTGCGGCCCTCCACCGTGCCCCAGCCGGTGACGACGCCGTCGGTGTACGGCCGCTTCGCCTCCAGGCCGAAGCCCTGGGCGCGGTGCCGACGCAGGGCCTCGACCTCGGTGAACGAGCCGGGGTCGAGTAGGAGTTCGATGCGTTCGCGGGCGGTCAGCTTGCCCTTGGCGTGCTGCCGTTCGGTGGCCTTGGGGTCGGGGCCGTTGCGGGCGCGTTCCTTGATGGTCCGCAGCTCCGTGAGCCGGTCCGCCTCGGTGGCGTCCGGGGCGGTGTCGAGCACGGGAGCTTCGGGAGCTCGGGGTTCGGTGACGGTGACGGTCATGATGCCTGGGCCCTTTCCTTCCTGTTCCTGGTGTCGATGAGGGCGTGCGTCCGGACGGCGGACGGGTCGTGGGCGCGCAGCACCGTGCGCAGGGCCGGCTGGACGGCGGAGATCCGCAGGCCGGCGTCCCGGGTGTGGAGCCACTCGGCGGGCACCGGGTGCAGGGCGGTCCGCCAGTCCTTGTCGCCGGCCAGCGCCGCGGCGCCGACATGGCCGTCGCACAGGGGCATGTTGCGCACCGTCCAGCCGGTCGGGCGCCAGGACTCGGCGGCCTCGCCGAGGTAGTCGAGGTCGGCGGCGCGGGCGAGCCCGGTGCCGAGGCCCTTCAGATACGCCTCCTTGCGGGACCACAGCCGCGCGAAGGCCGTCCGGCGCCGGTCGGCCGGGAGCCGGGTGATCTCCTGCCGCTCGGCCGGGTGCAGCAGGGGCAGACAGGCGTCGACGGTCTCCGGCGACGGCAGGGCCTGCACGTCGACGCCGACCCGGGTGCGGGCCACCGCGACCAGCGCCAGGCCGTGGCTGTGCGAGAGCGAGAACTCGGGGGCGCCCGGCAGATCCACCAGGACCGGCCGGCCGTGCCGTTCCCCGCACTCCTCGCACCACTCCCGGCCGAGGGGCAGGCTCCGGGGTGCGACGCCCGTGTAGAGCGACAGCACCCGGCGCAGGCCCACGTGCGCGGCGACGTACAACTGCCGGTCGCTGTGCCTGCGGTAGGCGGCGGCGCGGCGCCGCTCGTGCTCGTCGAGTTCGCCGTCCGGGACGTCGCGGGGCGAGGCGGGGGGCGGCAGCAGCCAGATGTGCAGGTCCGACGGGCCCAATTCCCGGGTGCCGCGCGGGGTGTTCGGTATGTGGGGGAGGTTCATGGGCGGCTCCCGGTGCCGGGCGTGGGTTCGGATGTGGGCTCGTCGACGGTTGCTGGTCCGGTTTCGGGGTCGGTTGTGAGGTCCGTGGGGTGCGGGTGTTCCCGGGGCCGGTCGGCCGGGGTGGTGGCCGCGGCCCGTGCGTCGCTGCGGTCGGCCACCGCCGCGACGAGGGCGGCCGTCAGGGAGAGCAGGCCGCCCGCCCACAGCGCGGAACGGGTGCCGAGGTGCGAGGTGACGGCGCCGACGAACAGGGCGCCGAGCGGGGCGCTGCCCTGCAGGATCAGGGTGTAGAGGGCCATGACCCGGCCCCGGTAGGCGGGGTCGCTGCCGAGCTGGACGCGGTGGTTGGCGGCCTGCGCGAAGTACAGGGAGGCGAAGCCGGTCGGTACCAGCAGGACCAGCGCCGTCGCCAGGTTCGGCGCCCACCCGGTGGCCGCCACGAGGGCGCCGAAGGCGCAGGCCCAGCCGATGACCAGGCGGGCCCGGGGCCGCCCCCGGCGCAGGGTGCCGGTGAAGGCGGCCAGCAGCGATCCGGCGGCGAGCGCCGCGGTGAGCAGGCCGAAGGCGGCGGCGTCGGTGTGGAAAACGGTACGGGCCATGAGCGGCAGGGTCAGCTGGAGGTTCAGGCCGAACAGCGACACCGCCGCGAGCAGGGCCAGCGTCGCCACCAGGTCGGGCCGGGACCGCAGATGGGCCAGCCCTTCGGTGACCCGGGCCGGGCCCGCCGCCGGGCGGTGCGGCCGGTGCAGTTCGCCGGGCCGCATGGCGCGCAGCCCGGCCACGGTCGCCGCGTAGCTCGCCGCGTTGAGGAGCATCACGGTGCCGGTGCCGGCTGCCTCGATCAGCAGCCCGGCCAGTGACGGGCCCAGCACCCGCGCGATGTTGAAGTAGGCGCCGCTGAGCGCGGAGGCGTTGGGCACCAGGTCGGGTCCGACGAGTTCGGCGATGAAGGACAGCCGGGCCGGGACCTCCACGGCGTTCGCGACGCCGAGGGCGAGTGCGAAGACGTAGACGTGCCACAGCTCGGCCGCGCCGCCGGTGACCAGCAGGCCGAGCAGCAGCGCCAGCACGCCGGAGACGACGTTGGCCCCGGTCAGCAGGGCCCGCTTGTCGTACCGGTCGGCGATACGGCCGCCGTAGAGCGTCAGCAGCAGCATCGGCGTGAACTGGAGCGCGGTGACCGTGGCGAGGGCCGTGCCGGAGTCTCCGGTCAGTTCGAGGACGAGCCAGTCCTGGGCGACGACCATCATCCAGGTGCCGGTGGCGGACGCGATCTGACCGCCGGCGAAGAGACGGAAGTTGCGTACGGTCAGGGAGCGCAGGCTGGTGGCGAGCAGTCGGCGGGGTCGTCGTCGGTGCTTGCGCGGCGTCCTGCGTGGTGTCTTGCGCGGTGTCCTGGCCGGGGTCATGGACCGTCCCGCTCCGGCATGCCTTCCTCGAAGTACAGGCACTCCTCGAAGAAGGCGAGCGCGCGCAGGTGGTAGGCGCGGGCCGTCAGCCCCAGGCTGATGTTGTGCCCGGCGTCCGGCTGCCGGTCGACGACCACGCGCGGCGCGGCGCTCAGCCTCGTCCGCAGGTCATCGAGGGCGTCGGCGTCGTGCCGCCACCACAGTTCGTGCTCGGCGAAGGTCAGACGTACGGGGACGCGCACGCGCGGGGCGAGCGCGTCGAAGACGTCCGGCCAGTCGGAGGCGGCCCGCAGCTCCAGTTCCGGGATGGGTTTCACGAAGGCGGCGCTGCGCTTGAAGGTGGCGGGCGGATAGAGGCCGAGCCGGCCCCAGTTGTGCTTCCAGCGGGCCCGGTCCGGGCCGGTGAGCAGTTCCGCGGAGCGCGGGGCGTAGCGGTGCCCGCAGCCGGAGATGTCCAGGCCCAGCAGCTCGGCGGGCGGGGCTTCGGCGGCCAGGGTGAGGGCGAGTTTGCCGCCGAAGGAGTGCGCCAGCAGGAACGTACCGATGCCGATGTCGTACTCGGCGTCGAAGTGGTCGAGCGCGGCCCGCAGGACGCGGGCCTGCCCGGCGAGGTCCAGGCCTTCGGGGAGCCCGGCGGCGGAGTCGCCGTAGCCGGGCCGGTCGACGGCGAGGACCGCGTACCCCAGATGCGCCCCCAACGCGCACAGGGAGGCGTCCGGTTGGGCCCCGCCGTCGAAGTACCCCGCGCTCATCCCGGCCCCGTGCAGCGCGACCACGGTGGCACGCGGCGGCGTGCTCTGCGGTGCGCTCAGCAGGGCCGACAGGGTGTGCCCGGCGGCGTCGAGCGTGATCCGCCGCACGCGCGGGCCGGCCGACAGGGACGTGACCATCGTGCTACGCCACCTCCGGGGTGCCGAACCAGTGGTGCAGGGCGATGACGAGGGCCTCGATGCCGGTCGGGTCGTCGGCGAACGGCCAGTCGGCCTCGGGTGTCGTGACCTCGGCGCCGACGACGGGGCCGTCGGCAGCCGTGGGGCCGGGGATGCGACCGGCGACGGGCGAAGGACCGGAAGCGGGAGCGGGAGTGTCCGCGGCCACGGGACCGGAGACACGGCCGTCGGCGGTCACGGAGCCGGAGGCGGGGGCGCCCACGGTGGCCGCCCGGCGCCGCGTGGAGGCTTCGGTGCTCTCGCCGGTGGCCGCCCAGGCCACATGGCCGTCGGGGCGGACCAGCAGGGCCGTCGCGCCGGCGAAGACGCCGAAGTGCTCGGGGGTGGCCGTGACGACGGTGATCCGGTCGGCCCAGGTGGCCGCGGCCTCGCGGACGGTGGCGTCGTCGGTCAGGTCGAGCAGGACGCCGCGGGCCGGGTGCAGCAGGGCGGTCGTGGTGGTCCGGGTGCCGTCGGACAGGTGGAGCGGGCGCGGGGGCAGGCGGCGGCCGACGAGGGGGTGGGTGCCGGGGCCGAGGTCGTAGGTGATGTCGAGGTGGCTGACCACGCCTGCCAGTCGGCGGCGGACGTCCTCCAGCTCCATCAGCTCGCCGAACACCTTGCGCACCGGGTCGGCCTCGGCGCCGCCGAGGAAGATCATCCCCTGCGCGCGGGTGTTCATCAGCAGCCGGGCGCCGACGGGGTGCCGTTCGTCGTGGTAGCTGTCGAGGAAGGCGTCCGGCAGCTCCCCGCGGATCACCGAGGCCAGCTTCCAGCCGAGGTTGACCGCGTCCTGCACGCCCGTGCTGAGCCCCTGTCCCCCGGCCGGGAGATGGACGTGGGCCGCGTCCCCGGCGAGCAGCACCCGGCCCCTGCGGTAGGCGGAGACCTGGCGGGTGGCGTCCGTGAAGGAGCTGACCCAGTCGGCGCCGCCACCGGCCAGCGACTCGCCGGTGATGCGCTCCCAGGCGGCCGCGACCTCGTCGAACTCCACCTCCTCCGGGCGGTCCCCGGCCGGCGTGCCGTCCTCGCACACGATGATCCGGTCGACGCCCGGGGCCAGCGGCGCGGCCATCACCATGCCGTTGTCCAGCCGCTCCCCCAGGAAGCGGGGCCGGATCTCGCAGCCGGTGACGTCGGCCAGGTACATCCGGCGGGTGGCCGCGAGCCCGGGGAAGTCGAACCCGGCCGCCTTGCGCACGACGCTCTGCCCGCCGTCGCAGCCCACCAGGTACGCCCCGCGCACCCGCTGTTCGCCCTCGGGCGTGACCGCCACGATCTCGACGCCGTCGCCGTCCTCGGCCAGCTTGGCCAGTTCCCAGCCGCGCCGTATGTCCGCGCCCAGTTCGGCCGCCCATTCCTCCAGGACGGCCTCCGTCTGCGACTGCGGGACACCCCGCGCGCCGAAGTGGGCGTCCTCCAGGACGGTGTAGTCGAACTGCACCCCGCCGAAGTGGCCCATCGGGCTCTTCTCCAGCGCGCCGAACCGCGGCAGCAGCCCGCGCTGGTCGAACACCTCCATCGCGCGGGCCGTGAACCCCAGCCCCCGGGACTGCCCGGTCGGCCGTGCCAGCTTCTCCACGACGACGACCCGGGCGCCGCCCAGGCGCAGTTCCCCGGCCAGCATGAGGCCGGTCGGCCCCGCGCCGACGACGATCACGTCCGTCACATCCGTGTCCACAGCGCTTCCCTCTCTGAACCTGAATTGAGATGATTTCATCTGAATTGCCAATACTGTGGTGTCCGGTGTCGCGTCATCCGGTCACAGCCCGGGATCGGGCCGTCCGAACCAGTGGCGGATCGCCGCCGACGCCGCCCACGGGTCGTCCCCCGCCCAGGCGACATGGCCGTCGGGACGGACCAGCAGCCCGTCGGCCCCGTGCAGCGGCTCCACGGAGTCCGGTCGTACCGCCACCGGAGTGACACGGTCGGACCAGACCTTGCCGAGCCAGCGCAGTTCCGCCCGGGCGGAGTCGGCGACCAGCAGCAGTCCGCGTCCGTCGCGCAGTGCTTCGGCGACGCCCACCGGGCCGTCCGGCGTCGGCAGCGTGCCGAGCGGGAGCCGGGCGCCGAGCAGCGGGTGGGTGCCGCCGCCCGTGGGGTAGCGGATGTCGAGCCCGGTGATCATCGACACGAGGTGGTCCCGCGTGGGCCCCGCGGCGATGAGCTCGCCGAGCAGGGTGCGCGCCGCTTCCACCTCCGGCCCGCCGAGCAGCAGCAGCGCCTGGGCCCTGATGTTGGCGAGCACCCGGCTCCCGACCGCGTGCCGTTCGTCGTGGTAGGTGTCGAGCAGCCCCGCCGGGACCCGGCCGCAGGCCACCGCGGCCAGCTTCCAGCCCAGGTTGGCCGCGTCCTGGAGGCCGAGGTTGAGCGCCTGGCCGCCGCTCGGCATCTGACGGTGGGCGGCGTCCCCGGCGAACAGCACCCGCCCGTGCCGATACCGCTCCAGTTGCCGGTTGGCGTCGCCGAAGGCGTTGAGCCACACCGGGCGTCCGCCGCTCAGGTCCTCGCCGGTGACGCTTCGCCATACGTCCACGACCTCCGCGAAGTCCGGCGGTCCCGTCCGCGGCCGGGCCGGCCGTCCGAAGGCGTGCACCATCACCCGCGTGACGCCGCCGGGCATCCGGGACACGATGGCGAGCCCGTGCTCCCGGCGCTCGAAACGCCGGTTCGGGATGTCGATCCCGGCGATGTCCGCGCGCAGCAGTTCCCGTCCGGCGGGGCTGCCGGGGAAGGCCGCCCCGGTCAGCCGCCGCACGGTGCTGTCCTCGCCGTCACAGGCGACGGCGTACGCCGCCCGCAGCCGGCGTACGCCGTCCGGGGTGTCGGCCGTGACCTCCACGTACCCGTCCTCCTGGACGAGTTCGCGCATCTCCCAGCCCCGCCGGACGTCGGCGCCGAGGGCGCCGGCCCAGTCCTGGAGCAGTTCCTCGGTCCTGGTCTGGGGCACCTTCCACTGGCCCGAGTACGGGCCGGGCATGGTCAGGTCCATCGGTACGCCGCCGAAGTGACCGCGCGGCTCCCGCGGCGGGTCGCCGAGCGCGTCCAGGAGCCCACGGCAGTCGAAGAGTTCCGCCGTGCGGGCGTGCAGCGTCGAGGCCCGGGACTCGGTGGTGGGGGTGCGCAGCCGTTCCAGTACGACCACGTCGGCGCCGCCGAGGCGGAGCTCGCCGGCGAGGAAGAGGCCGACGGGGCCCGCGCCGACCACGATGACCCGGGTGGCCGGGGAGGGGTTGTCGCCCGGGACCCGGGAGGTGCGGTCCGCCGTGGCCCGGGAGGTGTCGTCGGCCATGGTCAGCGGCTCTTCTCCGCGTGGTCCCTGGCGTGGCCCAGCGTGGCGCGGCTGTTGGTGCTCAGGGCGCCCTGCACGTACTCGCGGGCGTCCTCGACGGTCGCGTCGGGGCCGAGGATCCGCTCGATGTTGTCCGGGTTGAGCACGACCGTGTGCTGCGAGGTGGCGGCGACCCCGCGCGGGTACTCCTCGAACGTCCACAGGCCCGTGTGCAGCGTCATCAGGGCCGGCAGGGTGACCTGCTTGTAGGCGATCGCGCGGTGCGGGAAGGTCACCCGGTACGACTTGGTGGTGTGGGTCGAGCCGTCCTTGGCCCTGGTGTCCATCTCCAGCACCTGGAGGCCGGGCGTGGGCTCCTCGAAGCCGACGCGGGCCACGTGCGGGAGCCGGTCCACCCAGAGGTGGGCCTCGTTGATGAAGTCGTAGACGTCCTTGGCCGAGCCCTCGATCAGTACCGTGTCCTCGAAGGAGAAGGTCAGCTCGCGGGTGGCGTGGGCCCTCTCGACGTTCTCCTTCAGGGCGGCCAGCTCCGAGCGGGAGTTGCGGTCCACGGCCTCGTCGATCCAGTCGAGGCTCTCGGGGTCGTCGTCGATGGCGCGGTAGTCGTGCAGCAGCCGTACCCGCGACTCGCCGCCCGGCAGCTCCTCGATCACCCAGGCGCCGCCCATCGCGGCGACCGGAGGCGCGGAGACCTCCTGGCGGAAGGTGATCCGGCGGTTCTCGGGGTCCAGGGTGCGGCGCGAGGTCCAGCTCTTGGGGGCGCCGTTGGCGGTGGCCCAGATGCGGATGCGCTCCTCGCGCTCGCCCTTCTCCAGGTGGTCCACGTAGATGGTGGGCGGAAAGATCCGGGGCCAGTTCTCCACCTCCGCGATCAGCCGGTAGACGGCGTCGGCGGGGGCCGAGACGGTGATCTCGTGCGCCACCTCGCGGGTTGTCTCTTCCGTCGTGGTCACGTCCTCGTCCTCATCTTCCTGTGTTGGTCCGGCAGGCGGGCGTCGGCGTCAGGAGCCGGCGGGGTCAGAAGTTGCCCAGGCCGCCGCAGACGTTGATCGCCTGAGCGGTGACGGAGGCGGCGGTGTCGGAGGCGAGGTAGCCGACCATCCCGGCGACCTCGTCCGGCGTGGAGTAGCGGCCGAGCGGGATCTTGGCCTGGAACTTCTCGAGGATCGCGTCCTCAGTGGTGTCGTAGGCGGCGGCGTAGCCCTGGCGGACGCGCTGGGCCATGGGGGTCTCGACGTAGCCCGGGCACACGGCGTTGACGGTGATGCCGGTCGGGGCGAGTTCGTTGCCGAGGGCCTTGGTGAAGCCGACGACTCCGTGCTTGGAGGCGGAGTAGGGGGCGCCGAGGACGACGCCCTGCTTGCCGGCGGTGGACGCGATGTTGATGATCCGGCCCCAGCTGCGGCCGCGCATGCCGCCGGTGTTGAGCACCTCGCGGGTCATCCGGAAGACGCTGTTGAGGTTGGTGTCGATGACGTCGTCCCACAACTCGTCCGCGATGTCGGCGGTCACTCCGCCACCGCTGCGGCCGGCGTTGTTGACGAGGACGTCGACGGCGCCGAAGCGGTCGACGGCCGCCTGCACGAAGGCGTGGACGGCATCCGCCGAACGGACGTCCACGGCGGCGCCGTCCGCCTCCAAGCCCTCCTCCTGGAGCTGCTTGACCGTCGCGGCCACGTTGTCGGCGTCACGCGCCCCGATGAACACGCGGTGCCCGGCGGCGCCCAGCTGCCGGGCGGCGGCCAGGCCTATGCCACTGGTGGCTCCGGTGATCAGCGCGACGCGCTGCGTCTGGTGCTGCGGCATGCTTTTCCAACTCCCTTGAAGGTGGAGCACTACGAGGACTGTGTGTGGGGGGTGCGCCGCCGCCGGGCGACATCCTGGATGCGCCGACGGCGACGGCGAGATCATGAAATGTCGGGTACGACGAGACGTCAGGCGGCGGCCTGGGTTCCGTCGCCCAGCTGGGCGTTGACCGCGTCGATCAGGGCGCGCGGCGTGTTGCTCTCCGACAGGACGTCGTCGTCCAGGACGATCCCGTACTCCCGCTCGATCCGTCCGCCGGTCTCGAGCAACGCCAGCGACTCGTAGCCGAGGTGCTCGAAGTCCGCGTCGAGGATGTCGCCGTCAAGATCGACACTCTCCTCGGCGCCGGCGCCCTCGATGAGGATGCGCTTGAGGTCGTCGAGGGTGAACTGCTGCGGTTCCACGTGGGGTTCCTTTCGGGTACGGGCTGGTGGTCCGTGCTTGGTGGTCCGTGCTGGGCGGCACGGGTGGGTGGCCTGGTGGTCCGGTGGCTGCTGGTGGGTGGGCGGTGGCCGGGTGGTCGGGCCGCCGTTCGATGGCCGGTGGCCGGTGGCCGGGGCCTGGTGGCCGTGATCGGCGGCACCTGCCCGGAGGACGGTGATCGTGGTCGATGGCGTGGTCGTGGTGGCCGATGCCGGTGGTCCGGAGACCTGTGGGCGGCAGCCTGGTGGCGGTGATTGCCC
>NZ_JBSGVW010000007.1:0-138489 GCF_053608645.1 Streptomyces sp. NPDC055013 | reverse complement strand
CACTTCAGCGACCGGGGGTTGAAGCCCGGTTGCCGGTGATCGGCAACCCCCTCACGGAGACGGGTGGCCGAGGTCGATGGCGTGGTCGTGGTGGCCGAAGCCCCGTGGCCCGGAGACCTGGGGGCAGCAGCTGGTGGCGGTAATTGCCCTTCAGCGACCGGGGGTTGAAGCCCGGTTGCCGGTGATCGGCAACCCCCTCACGGAGACGGGTGGCCGAGGTCGATGGCGTGGTCGTGGTGGCCGTCGGTGGCCGAAGCCCGATGGTCCGCAGGCCGGTGCGCGACAGCCCGGTGGCCCGGAAGCCGGAGCCTCTTGACCGGTGGCCCGTTGGCGGAGGTCAGTGGCCAGTCGGCCGCTGGCCGGATGCCGGCCGGCACCAGGCCGCCCACAGGTTCCGGACGGTCAGTCCACCCCCCGCACCACCGCCGCCGAGTTGAAGCCCCCATGGCCGCGGGCCAGGATCAGAGCGGTGCGTAGTGCGGTCTCGCGTGGGCGGTCGGTCACCAGGTCGAGGGGGTGGTCGGGGGACGGGGTCACGTGGACGGTCGGGGGGATGATGCCGTCGCGGATGGCGAGGAAGGCGGTGGCCAGGTCCAGGGGGGCCGCGCCCGAGTAGAGGCGGCCCGTCATCGTCTTGGGGGCCGTGACCGGGACGGCCCGGGGGCCGAACACCGCCGTGATCGCCTCGGTCTCGATGCGGTCGAGCTCGGGGTCGGCCGCCGCGTCGGCGAAGACCACGTCCACCTGGTCGGCGTTCAAACCCGCGTCATCCAGGGCGAGTTCGATCGCGCGGCGCAGGGCCGGCGGGCGCTCGGTGCCCGGCGCGGGGTCGAACGTCGCGGCGTACCCGGCGATCTCGCCGTAGATCCGCGCACCGCGCGACCGCGCCGACTCCTCGGACTCCATGACGAGCAGCGCACCGCCCTCGCCCGGCACATACCCGTCGGCCGCCCCGTCGAAGGGCAGATACGCCTGGCTCGGCTCGTCGCGCGTGGTCAGTCGCTGCGCGGCGAGCTGGGCGACCCAGCCCCACGGGCAGATGGAGGCGTCCACGGCACCGGAGACCACGATCGGCGTGCCCTTGCGGATCTGACGGCGTGCCTGCGCCACCGCGTCCAGCCCGCCGGCCTGGTCGCTGACGACCACGCTGCTCGGGCCCTTCATGCCGTGCCGGATGGAGATCTGGCCGCTGTTGACGGCGTAGAACCAGGCGAACGACTGGTACGCGCTGACGTACTGGCTCCCCCGGCTCCACAGCGCCTGCAGCTCGCCCTGGCCGAACTCGAAGCCGCCCGACGAGCTCGCCGTGACCACGCCCATGCTGAACTCGGGCAGGTCCTGCGGCCGTATCCCGGCGTCCGCGAGGGCCCAGTCGGCGGCGACCAGTGCCAGCCGGGTCATCCGGTCGGTCTGCGGCAGCAGCCGGCTCGGCAGGTGCTCCTCGGCCGCGAAGCCGGGGATCTCACCGGCCAGCCGCGCCGGGTACCCCGACGGGTCGAAGCGGGTGATGCGCCCGATGCCGCTCTTGCCGGCCAGCGTCGCCGCCCAGTAGTCCTGCACTCCCAGGCCGTTGGGGGCCGTTACACCAAGGCCCGTCACCACGACCGCGTTCATGCCATGCTCCTCTCGGGACGGGCGAGCACCATCGCGCTCTGGAAACCGCCGAACCCGCTGCCCACCGACAGCACCGCGTCGGTCAGCTGCTCACGGGCGGTGAGCGGCACGTAGTCGAGGTCGCACTCCGGGTCGGGGGTGTGCAGGTTCGCCGTGGGCGGCACCACGTGGTGCTCCATGGCCAGCGCGGACGCGGCGATCTCGATCGAGCCGATCGCGCCGAGCGAGTGCCCCACCATCGACTTGATGGAGCTCACCGGAGTGCGGTAGGCGTGCTCGCCGAGGCTCTTCTTGAAGGCGGCCGTCTCGTGCCGGTCGTTCTGCTTGGTGCCGGAGCCGTGGGCGTTGATGTAGTCGATCCGGTCCACGTTCATGCGGGCCTCGTCCAGCGCCACCGTGATCGCCTCGGCCATCTCCGCGCCGTCCGGCCGCAGACCGGTCATGTGGTACGCGTTGCTGCGGGTGGCGTAGCCGGCGATCTCGGCGTAGATGTGCGCCCCGCGCCGCCGCGCGCTCTCCAGCTCCTCCAGGACGAACACCGCGCAGCCCTCGCCGAGTACGAACCCGTTGCGGGTGCCGTCGAACGGCCGCGAGGCCTGCTCGGGGTCCTCCCGGCGCGGGGTCGTCGCCTTGATCGCGTCGAAGCAGGCCATGGTGATCGGCGAGATCGGCGCGTCGGACGAACCGGCGATCATCACGTCGGCCGAGCCCTCACGGATCAGCTCGACGGCGTAGCCGACCGAGTCGATGCCGGAGGTGCAGCCGGTGGACACCACGGTGTTGGGGCCCTCCGCGCCGACGGTCCAGGCGACCTCGGCCGAGAAGGAGCTCGGGACGAAGTAGTTGTAGAGGTGCGGTACGGCGTACTCGTGGTCGACCAGGTGCAGCCGGCCGCCGTCACTGACGATCCGGTACTCCTCGTCCAGCCCCATCGTGGCGCCGACCGCGCTGCCGATGGTGACGCCCACCCGGTGCGGTTCGTGGGCGGCGAGGTCGATCCCGCTGTCGGCCACCGCGCCGCGCGCCGCGACCACCGCGAACTGGGCGGCCCGGTCCATCCGGCGGACCTCCTGCGGTGTGAGCCCGTGCCGGTCCGGGTCGAAGTCCATCTCCGCGGCGACCTGCGAACGGAAGGGGCTCGGGTCGAAGAAGGTGATCCCGCGCGTCGCGGTACGGCCCTCGCTGAGCATGTTCCAGAAGCTGTCCTTGCCGACGCCGCCGGGCGCGAGGACCTCGATCCCGGTGATGACGACCCGCGCGGGGCTGTCCCGACGGCCGCTCATCGGGAGGCCTCCCAGTTGTAGAAGCGCGTCGCCATCGCGTCGGCCGGGGAACGCCACGTGGCCGGGTCGTACGCCTCTATGCAGGGCTTCAGGTCCTCACTGATGCGCACGAAGCGCTCGTCGGACTTGGCCTTCTCGATCAGCTCACCACCGTTGTCCGCGTCGAAGTCCTGCAGGTGGAAGTACAGACCTCGGTAGTGGAAGAGCTGGCGGCGTCGCGTACCCATCAGATGGGGCATCTCGGTCTCGTCGAACGCGCCGAACAACTTGGCGACATCGACCGCGGAGCCCGGTTCCATCCGAGCCACGATCAAGGTGCTGTGCATGAGCTCTCTCCTTGGAGAATGGTGCGTGGGAAAAGGGGCACGGAGCACGGAAAGGGAAGTCGATTTCCGTCAGTCGATGCCCCGGCAGATGTGCGGGTGGTCGCTGTCGTTCTCGTCGTCCTCGCCGGCCAGGAGCCAGGCGGGCACCTGGGGCGCGGGCGCGTCGTGCCCGTCGTACGACTCGGAACACGTCTTGGAACAGATCCCGGAGTAGGTCTTGGAGTAGGTCTTGGAGTACGTCGGGAAATACGTCTCGGAGTACATCTGGTCACACCTCCCTGGGACTTCCTCAGTCCTTGATCTCGCAGATGGCTGCGCCGGACGTGAGGGAGGCGCCGAGGACGGCGGACAGGTCCTTGACGGTGCCGGACCTGTGGGCGTTGAGGGGCTGTTCCATCTTCATCGCTTCGAGTACGACGATGAGGTCGCCTTCCTTGACCTCCTGGCCTTCCTCGACGGCGACCTTGACGATCGTGCCCTGCATCGGCGAGGCGAGGGTGTCGCCGGAGGCGGCGGGGCCGGACTTCTTGGCCGCGCGGCGCTTCGGCTTTGCTCCTGCGGCCAGGCCGGTGCGGGCCAGGCTCATGCCGAGCGAGGACGGGAGGGAGACCTCCAGACGCTTGCCGCCGACCTCCACCACGACCGTCTCGCGGCCGGCTTCCTCGTCCGCCTCCGTGTCGGCGGGGGCGGCGAAGGGCTTGATCTCGTTGACGAACTCGGTCTCGATCCAGCGGGTGTGGACCGTGAACGGGTCGCCGGAGCCGGTCAGCTCCGGCGCGAAGGCGGGGTCGGTGACGACCGCGCGGTGGAAGGGGATGGCGGTGGCCATGCCCTCGACCTGGAACTCGGCCAGGGCGCGGGCGGCGCGCTGGAGGGCCTGTTGGCGGGTGGCGCCGGTGACGATCAGCTTGGCCAGCAGGGAGTCCCATGCCGGGCCGATCACGCTGCCGGACTCCACGCCGGCGTCCAGGCGGACGCCCGGGCCGGTCGGCGCGGCGAACGTGGTGACCGTGCCGGGGGCGGGCAGGAAGTTGCGGCCCGGGTCCTCGCCGTTGATGCGGAACTCGAAGGAGTGGCCGCGCAGGGGCGGGTCGTCGTAGCCGAGGGCTTCGCCGTCGGCGATGCGGAACATCTCGCGCACCAGGTCGATGCCGGCGACTTCCTCGGTGACCGGGTGCTCGACCTGGAGGCGGGTGTTGACCTCGAGGAAGGAGATCGTGCCGTCCATGCCGACGAGGAACTCGACGGTGCCGGCGCCGACGTAGCCGGCCTCCTTGAGGATGGCCTTCGAGGAGGAGTACAGCTCGGCGACCTGGGCGTCGGAGAGGAACGGCGCGGGGGCCTCCTCGACGAGCTTTTGGTGGCGGCGCTGCAGTGAGCAGTCACGGGTGGAGACGACGACGACGTTGCCGTGGGTGTCGGCCAGGCACTGCGTCTCGACGTGGCGGGGCTTGTCGAGGTAGCGCTCGACGAAGCACTCGCCGCGCCCGAACGCCGCGACCGCCTCCCGCACCGCCGAGTCATACAGCTCGGGCACCTCTTCGAGGGTGCGGGCGACCTTCAGGCCGCGTCCGCCGCCGCCGAAGGCCGCCTTGATCGCGATCGGCAGGCCGTGCTGTTCGGCGAAGGCGACGACCTCGTCGGCGCCGGAGACCGGGTCGGGTGTGCCCGCGACGAGCGGGGCGCCCGCGCGCTGGGCGATGTGCCGGGCGGCGACCTTGTCACCCAGATCGCGGATGGCCTGCGGCGGCGGCCCGATCCAGATCAGACCGGCGTCCAGGACGGCCTGGGCGAACTCGGCGTTCTCCGACAGGAAGCCGTAGCCGGGATGGATGGCGTCCGCGCCCGACTCGCGTGCCGCGTTCAGGACCTTGCCGATGTCCAGATAGCTGCTTGCCGGGGTGTCACCGCCCAGGGCGAACGCCTCATCCGCAGCGCGGACATGCAGAGCGTCGCGGTCCGGATCCGCGTAGACGGCCACGCTCGCGATCCCGGCATCCCGGCAGGCCCGGGCCACGCGGACAGCGATTTCGCCACGGTTGGCGATGAGCACCTTGCGCACGATTGAGGCTCCCTCCTTGAAACAAGCCGAGTTTAGGGACTGCCGACACGCCACATCGACCCGTCCCCAGTGGTGAGCTTGCCCACACGGAGCGTGATTCCAGGCTCGCTCGACCTGCGAAATCCCATGTCGCGCCTCGGCACGCAGGTCTCTCCCGGAAAACCCTAGCCCTCCTCTGTGGTCAAGGTCTCTGTCATCACGTGCTGCGGGCCACTCGGTTTCTTTGTGGAATCCCTACGAATGGCCCAATGATTCTTTGCCCTCGACCGAACCCTTGTCCCTGGGTTTACCCGTTAGTAGCGTTCGCGATGTAGTTGAACGTACTTGGGGTAACAGCGCGGAGCTCGGAAGTGGGTGGGGGCCGGTGGTGCGCAGGCCGGTGGCGTGGGTGGTGGCGGTCGTGCTCTTCACGGAGGCGCTCGGCATCGCCGCGGTGAACTGGTTCCTCGGGGTCGTCGTCGACCGTCAGGACATGTCCTTGGCGGGGCTCGACCCGAACGTGATGTCGGTGTCCTCGAAGGTCGGCGGCCTGGTCTTCGGCGCCTATTTCGCGCTGTGCGGCCTCGTCGCCCTGCTCGTGGCCGTGCGCGACCGTGCCCCGGCCGGCTTCGGCCGCATCCTGCTGATCAGCGCGGCCGTGGTGCACGCACTGCTGGGCGCGCTCGCCTGGGGTCTGGTGGGCTGGACGGCGTTCCTGTTCATGGTCGTCGTACTCGGCCTGATAGTGCTGCTGCTCATGACGTACGACGCCCGGACGGCGCCCGAGGAGCCCGCCGACGCCGCTCCCGACGGGGGCAAGGGCGGCGACGGCTCCCCGGTCGGAGGCTCTCCGGTCACGCCTCCGCCGGCGCCCACAACTCCGTGATGCCGATGCCCAGTTGCGCCAGCAGCCGGCGCACCAGCGGCAGGCTGATGCCGATCACGTTGCCGTGGTCGCCGTCGATGCCGTCGATGAACGGGGCCGAGCGGCCGTCGAGGGTGAACGCCCCGGCGACGTAGAGCGGTTCGCCGGAGGCGACGTACGCCGCGATCTCCTCGTCGGTCGGCTCGCCGAAGCGGACGACGGTGGAGGCGGTGGCCGAGGTGTACCGGCCGGTCGCGGTGTCGTAGATGCAGTGGCCGGTCTGCAGCGTGCCCGCACGGCCGCGCATCGACTTCCAGCGCGCCGTGGCCTCCTCGGCGTCGGCCGGCTTGCCCAGGGCCTGGCCGTCCAGGTCCAGGACCGAGTCGCAGCCGATCACGATCGCGCCCATGACCTCGGGTTTCGCCGCCACGACGGAGGCCTTCGCCTCGGCCAGGGCCAGGGCCAGGTCGGCGGGGGTGGGCGCGGTGACGGCGTCCTCGTCGACGCCGCTGACGATGACCTCGGGGGCCAGGCCGGCCTGGCGGAGGAGATTCAGCCGGGCGGGGGACTGGGAGGCCAGGACGAGCCGGCGGCGGGGCTGATCAGTCATGCGGTCAGCGTATCGGCGTGCCCGGCCCGACTCACCTCAGACCGAGCACGACCATCGTGAGCACCATGGCCAGCGCCATGAGAACGCCCAGGCGCCGCAACATCTCCTGCGTCTCGCGCAGTTCCTCGGGCGGCTCGTTCTCGGGGTCGGACCACAGCATGCCTTCCATCGTCGGTCGGCGGTTCGCGGCGGCGCCTGAGTACGCATACTCAACTTTCCCCTAAACGGTGCTAGTGTTCCATTAGCTAAAGGGATTTCAGTCCCGTTTGGAGGGTCGTGCCATGTTCACCACTTCCTGGACCGCAGCACCTCAGCTGCCCAGCGAGGGCTTCACGCCCAACTGGTCCCGCGAGGGCTTCTGGCGCCAGTCACTGCGGCAGGTCGTACGGCTCTCGGCAGGCGGTGGCCGGGTGCGGGTGCGGCTCTCCCACGCGTACGGCACCTCGCCCGTCCGAGTCGCGGGGGCGAGCGTGGGCCGTACGGCCGAGGGGGCAGCAGTGGAGCCGGGGTCGCTCACGCGGCTCACCTTCGGGGGTGCCGCACAGGGCGTGCTGCATCCATGGCGCGCCTCCGGCACGTCGGCGCACAGGGAGCTGGTCAGCGACGACGTCCCCCTCGCCGTCGCCGCCGGTGATTCGGTGACCGTCACGCTCCACTTCGACGCCGCCACCGGCCCCGCGACCTTCCACGCCCAGGCCTTCACGACCGGATACCGGGGCGAGGGTGACCGTTCGGCGGACCCCGGCGCCGAGGGCTTCGACGCGGCGACCGAGTCCTGGTACTTCCTGTCGGCCGTGGAGGTCGACGCCGGCCGCACGGACGCCGTGGCCCTCTTCGGCGACTCGATCACCGACGGGTTCGGGTCGACGCCGGGTGCGAACCGGCGTTGGTCGGACGTCCTCGCCGAGCGCACGGGGCGGCCGGTCCTGAACGCGGGGATCGGCGGGAACCTGCTGCTCAACGACTCGGCGTGGTACGGCGAGAAGGGCGTCCACCGGTTGCGCCGGGACGTCCTCGACCGGTCGGGCGTGGACACGCTGGTCGTCCTGCTCGGCCTGAACGACATCGGCTTCAGCGAGACGGACGAGCAGCCGACCTACAAGCCGGCGCCGGTGGTGGAGGCCGGGGAACTCATCACCGGGCACCGGGAGTTGATACGGCAGGGCAGGGCGGCGGGACTGAGGGTGATCGGGGCGACGCTGCTGCCGTTCGCGGGCTCGGACCACTGGGGCGAGCGGGCGGCGAAGGTGAGTCACGAGCTGAACGAGTGGATCCGCAGCTCGGGGGAGTACGACGCGGTGGTGGATCTGAACCGGGCGCTGGCCGATCCGGCGGACCCGGACCGGCTGCGTCCGTCGTACGACTTCGGCGATCACCTGCACCCGAACGACGCCGGGTACGAGGTGATGGCCGAAGCCGTCCGGGCGGCCCTCTAACCGGGCCAGTACGTGCGCGCCCACGTCGACGGACCCGGCTGCGGCAGCCGGTGCGCGGCGATGCGGGACGGGTCCGACCACCCGTCCCGCGGCTTGGATGCGCCGGACGGCGTGGCTGCTGCCGCCGCGGCGCGGGCGCGGACCACCGCCAGTGCGGCGGCCAGCTCCTCGGGTGTCGGGTTGCCCCGCAGGACCTTGATGTTCATGACGGCTCCCAGCAGGCCTAGAGGGGAATGTTGCCGTGCTTCTTCGGGGGCAGGGATGCCCGCTTGGTGCGCAGCTGACGCAGGCCCCGTACGACATGGCGGCGGGTGTCGGACGGCATGATCACCGCGTCGATGTAGCCGCGCTCGGCCGCGACGTAGGGGTTGAGGAGCGCGTCCTCGTACTCCTGGATCAGCCGGGCGCGCACCGCCTCGACGTCCTCACCGCCCGACTCCGCTTCGGCGATGGTGCGCCGGTGCAGGATGTTGACCGCGCCCTGGGCGCCCATGACGGCGATCTGGGCGGTGGGCCAGGCCAGGTTGAGGTCGGCGCCGAGGTGCTTGGAGCCCATGACGTCGTAGGCCCCGCCGAAGGCCTTGCGCGTGATGATCGTGATCAGCGGGACCGTCGCCTCGGCGTAGGCGTAGATCAGCTTGGCGCCGCGGCGGATGATGCCGTCGTGCTCCTGGTCGACGCCCGGGAGGAAGCCGGGCACGTCGACGAAGGTGATCACCGGGACGTTGAAGGCGTCGCAGGTGCGCACGAAGCGCGCGGCCTTCTCGGAGGCGGCGATGTCGAGACAGCCGGCGAACTGCATCGGCTGGTTGGCGACGATGCCGACCGGGCGGCCCTCGACGCGTCCGTACCCGGTGACGATGTTCGGGGCGAACAGCGGCTGGGTCTCGAAGAACTCGGCGTCGTCCAGGATGTGTTCGATCACCGCGTGCATGTCGTACGGCTGGTTCGCACTGTCCGGGACCAGTGTGTCCAGCTCCAGGTCCTCGGCCGTGACGGTGAGGTCGGCCTCCTCCGGGAAGGCCGGGGGCTCGGAGAGGTTGTTGGACGGCAGGTACGACAGCAGCTGCTTGACGTACTCGATGGCGTCCTTCTCGTCGCCGGCCATGTGATGCGCCACGCCCGAGGCGGAGTTGTGGGTGCGCGCGCCGCCCAGCTCCTCGAAGCCGACGTCCTCGCCGGTGACCGTCTTGATGACGTCCGGGCCGGTGATGAACATGTGCGAGGTCTGGTCGACCATGATCGTGAAGTCGGTGATGGCGGGGGAGTAGACCGCACCGCCCGCACAGGGCCCGACGACGAGGGAGATCTGCGGGATCACACCGCTGGCGTGGGTGTTGCGGCGGAAGATCTCGCCGTACGCGCCCAGTGAGGCCACGCCCTCCTGGATGCGGGCGCCGCCGGAGTCGTTGATGCCGATGACCGGGCAGCCGGTCTTCAGCGCGAAGTCCATGACCTTGACGATCTTCTGGCCGTAGACCTCGCCCAGCGCGCCGCCGAAGACGGTGAAGTCCTGCGAGAACACGGCGACCGGGCGGCCGTCGACGGTTCCGTACCCGGTGACGACACCGTCGCCGTACGGGCGGTTGGCCTCCAGGCCGAAGTTGGTCGAGCGGTGCCGGGCGAACTCGTCGAGCTCGACGAAGGACCCCTCGTCGAGGAGGAGGTCGACGCGCTCACGGGCCGTCAACTTGCCCTTGGCGTGCTGCTTTTCGACGGCGCGTGCGGAGCCGGCGTGCGTCGCTTCCTCGATACGGCGCTGGAGATCCGCGAGCTTGCCCGCGGTGGTGTGGATGTCGATCCCTTGGATCTCGTGACGCTCTTCCGGCTCGGACATCGGGATGGCGCTCCCTGCCTGCTCAAAAGGGGGGACGGTTACTCATCCGTAGAGTAGTGGGGGGCCTACGAATCAGCAGTGCGGCGTTTCACACACCTAGGGTGGCTTGCATGACGCCGCGAGATGCATCAGACGACAGCCGTTGGTCCGACCTGGACCGTCCGCCGCTGAACGCCGCCGCCCTGCGGCGCGGGCTCGTCCGGGAGGGCGGGCTGTGGCGCGAGGTGGAACTGGTGCAGCGCACCGGCTCCACCAACACCGACCTGGTGGGCCTGGCGACCGACGGCAAGGCGGTCGAGGGCTCGGTGCTGGTCGCCGAGGAGCAGACGGCCGGCAAGGGCCGCCTGGACCGCACCTGGACGGCACCGCCCCGCTCGGGGCTGTTCTTCTCCGTGCTGCTGAACCCCGCCGAGGTGCCGGCGGCCCGCTGGGGCTGGCTGCCACTCCTCACGGGCGTCGCCGTGGCGACGGGCCTGTCGCGCGCGGCAGGCGTCGACACGGCACTCAAGTGGCCGAACGACCTGCTGGTGACCGTCGGCGGCGAGGAACGCAAGGCCGGCGGCATCCTGGCGGAGCGGGCCGGCGACGAAGGCGTGGTCATCGGTGTCGGCATCAACGTCACGCTGCGTGCGGACGAGCTGCCGGTGCCGCAGGCGGGCTCCCTGGCCCTCGCCGGAGCCGTGAGCACGGACCGGGACACCCTGCTGCGGGGCATCCTGCGCGCGCTGGAGGAGTGGTACGGGCGGTGGCGGGCCGCGACGGGCGATCCGGTGGTGAGCGAACTCCAGGAGACGTATGCCGCGGGGTGCGCGACGCTGGGGAGAGTGGTGCGGGCCGAGCTCCCGGGGCATCGGTCGATCATGGGGGAGGCGGTCGCGATCGACGGGGACGGGCGGCTGGTGCTGGCCACCGCGGAGGGCGTGCAGGAGCCGGTGGGAGCAGGCGACATCGTGCACTTGAGGTTGGCGTGACTTCGCCTACCGGGCTTCCGGAGTGAGGTGGCCCACACCTGCCGTAAAGTGAAGGCCGGTCGATTACTGACCGCGGCAGATCGGAAGGGCAGCAGGCGTGACCGTCGACGACACGGGCTCCGGCGCGGGCGAGGACGGCCGGGTGGATTCCCCCGACGCCGACCCCGGCGAGGATCCGCTCGCGCTGCGCCTCGAACAGCTCATTCTCGGTGCCGAGCGGCGCTACACCCCGTTTCAGGCGGCCCGTAGCGCCGGTGTCTCCATGGAGCTGGCGTCCCGGTTCTGGCGGGCCATGGGCTTCGCCGACATCGGGCAGGCCAAGGCACTGACCGAGGCCGACGTACTGGCGCTCAGGCGCCTCGCCGGTCTCGTCGAGGCGGGACTGCTCAGCGAGGCCATGGCCGTGCAGGTGGCCAGATCCACCGGGCAGACCACCGCGCGTCTGGCCGACTGGCAGATCGACTCGTTCCTGGAGGGGCTCACCGAGCCGCCGGAGCCGGGGATGACGCGGACCGAGGTGACGTATCCCCTGGTCGAGCTGCTCCTGCCCGAACTGGAGGAGTTCCTCGTCTACGTCTGGCGCCGCCAGCTCGCCGCCGCGACCGGCCGGGTCGTGCAGGCCGCCGACGACGAGGAGATGGTCGACCGGCGGCTGTGCGTCGGCTTCGCGGACCTCGTCGGGTTCACACGGCTGACCCGCCGGATGGAGGAGGAGGAACTCGGCGAACTCGTCGAGGCCTTCGAGACAACCGCGGCCGACCTGGTGGCCGCGCGCGGAGGGCGACTGGTCAAGACGCTCGGCGACGAGGTGCTCTTCTCGGCCGACGACGCGGCGGTCGCCGCGGAGATCGCCCTGCGGCTCATCGAGACGATGGCGGGCGACGAGACGATGCCCGAGCTGCGCGTCGGCATCGCCTTCGGCACGGTGACCACCCGAATGGGCGATGTCTTCGGTACGACCGTGAATCTCGCCTCCCGGCTGACGTCGATAGCTCCGCGTGACGCGGTCCTCGTGGACAGCGCATTCGCCGAGGAGCTCATCCGGTCGGGTGAGGCGCCGGCCTCCGAGGCGGAGGCGGCGGAGGCCGCGGTCGCGGCGGAGAAGGAGGGCGAGGAGCCGCCGGTGTACCGGTTCGCGCTTCAGCCCATGTGGCAGCGGCCGGTGCGAGGGCTTGGCGTTGTCGAGCCGTGGCTGCTGACGCGCAGGGCCTTGCCGGCGGACTGAGCGCCGTTCAGCGGCCGCCGGCCAGACGGTCCACGCAGAGGCCGATGATCGGGATGCACACGCTGCCGTCGTCGGAGTGGTCCGGCTGTGGGGCCGGGGGGTTCGATGCGCTCTGGCTCGGTGTCGCGGTCCTGGTTGGGGCCGGGGCCGGGGCCGGTTGCTGTGCGTGACCGGTCGTTGCCGGTGGGTCCGGTGCGCGGGTGGGTGCCGCGGCGGCGTCCACCGGGCGGCTCCGGTCACCGGGTGGCGTGGTGGCAGGGCTGTTCGTGGTCGGTACGACGATCGTGCCCGTCGTCGGTGTCGCGCCCAGGCCGCCCATGACGGAGGTCGCCGACGGGCTCGGCTTCGGGGTGGCCGTCGGGATCGTGGCGGCGGCGTTGGTCGCGCCGTCCGTGTCCGTGCCGGGGACCGGCGTGGGGTCGGCGTCCGCCGTGCCCAGGCCGGTGACGTTGGAGTCGGGGGTCAGGCGTACCAGGCTCAGGGCGCCGGCGGCGAGGGCGAGGCCTCCGGCCGCGAGAAGGGCCTTGCGGGGCCGGGGCCGGCGATGGCGGCCGCGGGGGCCGAAGAGGCGGCCGACCGCCTCGGTGTCCGCCGGTGCCTCGCTCGCGGCGCCGCTCCGCGCCGCCGCCCCTCTCGCCTGCGGTCCTTCCGCCGTCACACCCATCACGACCCTCCCAACGAGCTCGCGCCCCCATTGCGCCGTGGCTCGCGCACGTTATGCGCTGTCGTTGGCGGTAGGGCGGGAGTTGGGCGGGATGTCACTCGAACGGGGTGTCGGGACTCGACTCGGGAACCGCTCGCGGCGGGCCTTTCCCCGGAGGGGTCCGGCTGCGATGATCGGGGCGAATGTTGTTAACCTGCGTTAACCGGAGGGTGTCATGAGTGAGGAGCGGTACGGGGAGTTCGTGCTGGTGCGCAGGCGCGGGCATGTCGCGGAGCTCGTACTCGACCGGCCCAAGGCCATGAACGCCGTGTCGACGGAGATGGCCCGTTCCATCGCGGGGGCGTGCGCGGCGCTGGGCGCGGACAACGGCGTACGGGCGGTCGTCCTGACCTCGACGCATGAGCGGGCGTTCTGTGTCGGTGCGGATCTGAAGGAGCGGAACTCCTTCAGTGACGCGGACCTGGTGCGGCAGCGGCCGGTGGCCCGGGCGGCGTACACGGGGGTGCTGGAGTTGCCGGTCCCGACGATCGCGGCGGTGCACGGCTTCGCGCTGGGGGGCGGCTTCGAACTGGCGCTGTCGTGCGACGTGATCGTGGCCGACCGTACGGCCGTGGTGGGGCTGCCCGAGGTGTCGGTCGGGGTGATTCCGGGGGGTGGGGGTACGCAGTTGCTGCCGCGGCGTGTGGGTGCGGCCAGGGCCGCGGAACTGATCTTCACCGCGCGCCGGGTCGAGGCCGTCGAGGCCCGGGAGCTCGGGTTGCTGGACGTGCTGGTGGAGGAGGGGCAGGACCGGGAGGAGGCGTTGGCCCTGGGGGCGCGGATCGCCGTGAACTCGCCGGTCGGGCTGCGGTCCGCCAAGCGGGCGCTGCGGCTGGGGCACGGCATGGACCTGCGGGCGGGGCTGGAGGTCGAGGACGCGGCCTGGCGGGCCACGGCGTTCTCGGGGGACCGTGCGGAGGGCGTGGCCGCGTTCAATGAGAAGCGGAAGCCCGAGTGGCCGGGGGAGTGACGGTGTCCTTCGGCTCGTAGGCCGGTGCTGGGCTCCCCGTTCGCCACACCAAAGTCTCAAATCATGGCAAACCTCCCTAACCTGGAGTGATGGGTGAGGACACACGGCTCGCGGCCGTAGTGGCGTTGGCGCAGGGGATGGCGGCGGTGCACACCCCGCGTGAGTCCTGGCGGGCGGCGGCGTTCGGGGCGTGTCGGGCACTGGCCGGGAGTTTTGCCGCGCTGTCGGTGTGGGAGCGGGAGCTCGGGCGGTTGCGGGTGCTGGTGAACGTGGGGGACCGCACCCAGGGGGAGGAGGAGTTCCCCACTGACGAGGCCTATCCCGTGCATCAGTTCCCGGAGATCACCGAGTTCCTGCACGAACGGTGGGCGTCCGGTGGGGAGCCCAACGCCTGGGTGGAGACGGCCGAAGGTCCCGCCGCCGGGCAGCCCGGCTACTGCCATCAGCGCGTCGCCGCCCTGCGACGTCGCGGGCGGGGGTGCTGTGTCGTCGCGCCGATCGTGCTGAACGGGCGGGCATGGGGGGAGCTCTACGTCGCCCGTTCCGCCGGGGCTCCCGTCTTCGACCGTGGGGATGCCGACTTCGCCACCGTGCTCGCCTCCGTCGTGGCCGCCGGCCTCGCGCAGAGTGAGCGGCTGGAGGAGGCGCGGCGCCTGGCGTTCACCGACGCGCTCACGGGACTCGCCAACCGGCGTGCCGTCGATGTGCGGTTGGAGGAGGCCATCGAGCGGCATCGCAGGGACGGCATCGTGGTCAGCCTTGTCGTCTGTGACCTCAATGGGCTCAAGCGGGTCAACGACACCCAGGGGCATGCGGTGGGTGACCGTCTGCTGGAGCGGTTCGGGTCGGTTCTGTCGCTGTGCGGCGCCATGCTGCCGGGCGCTCTCGCGGCGCGGCTCGGCGGTGACGAGTTCTGTCTGCTGGCCGTCGGGCCGGCTGCCGACGACGTGGTGAAGGCCGCGGACGAACTGTGCCGTCGGGCCGCCGAGTTGGAGCTCGGGGAGGGGGTGGCGTGCGGGGTCGCGTCCACGGCGGATCCGATCGGGGCCGTGGGTTCGGCCCGGCGCTTGTTCCGGCTGGCCGATGCCGCGCAGTACCAGGCCAAGGCCGTGCTGGCCGACAAGCCGGTCGTCGCCGGGCGGGAGGGGCCGGACGACCCGGTCGTACGCCTCGCCGACGCGGAGCCCTCCGGCGAGGGCGCGGTGGAGCGGCGGCGGTTCCGGGGGCGGCTGCCGTGACCGGCCGGCCGGTGCTGACCGGCGTGTAAGGGGTGTACCCCGCACCCACTAGTGACATCTTCGTCTTCACTGCGTACGCTCCTGAATATGGATATGCACACTGTGGTGGTGGGGACGTCCGGGGTCACCGCGTCCGACGTCCTTGCCGTGGCGCGGGGCGGGGCCCGCGTCGAGCTGTCGGAGGAGGCGGTCGCGGCGCTGGCCGCGGCGCGCGGGATCGTGGACGCGCTGGCGGCCAAGCCCGAGCCCGTCTACGGCGTCTCCACCGGCTTCGGCGCCCTGGCGACCCGGCACATCAGCCAGGAGCTGCGGGCGCAGCTGCAGCGCAACATCGTTCGTTCGCACGCCGCGGGAATGGGGCCGCGGGTGGAGCGGGAGGTCGTACGGGCCCTGATGTTCCTGCGGCTCAAGACCGTCTGCTCGGGGCACACGGGAGTACGGCCGGAGGTCGCGCAGACCATGGCCGACGTGCTCAACGCCGGGATCACGCCCGTCGTCCACGAGTACGGCTCCCTCGGCTGCTCCGGTGACCTTGCCCCCCTTTCGCACTGCGCCCTCACACTGATGGGGGAAGGCGAGGCGGAAGGATCTGACGGGAGCGTGCGGCCCGCCGGTGAGCTGCTTGCCGAGCACGGCATCGCGCCCGTCGAGCTGCGTGAGAAGGAGGGGCTCGCCCTCCTCAACGGCACCGACGGCATGCTCGGCATGCTCGTCATGGCCCTCGCCGACCTGGACGCGCTCTACAAGTCCGCCGACGTCACCGCCGCGCTCAGCCTCGAGGCGCTGCTCGGGACCGACAAGGTGCTCGCGCCCGAGCTGCACGCCATCCGGCCGCACCCGGGGCAGGGCGCCTCCGCCGCCAACATGCTCGCCGTGCTGAAGGGTTCGGAGCTGACCGGGCATCACCAGGACGACGCGCCCCGCGTCCAGGACGCGTACTCGGTGCGGTGCGCCCCGCAGGTCGCCGGTGCCGGGCGGGACACCCTGGCGCACGCACGGCTCGTCGCCGAGCGGGAGCTCGCCTCCGCCGTCGACAACCCGGTTGTGCTGCCCGACGGACGTGTCGAGTCCAACGGCAACTTCCACGGGGCACCCGTCGCCTACGTGCTCGACTTCCTCGCCATCGCGGTCGCCGACCTCGCCTCCATCGCCGAGCGGCGCACCGACCGGCTGCTGGACAAGAACCGCAGCCACGGGCTGCCGCCGTTCCTGGCCGACGACGCCGGTGTCGACTCGGGGCTGATGATCGCCCAGTACACCCAGGCGGCCCTGGTGAGCGAGCTGAAGAGGCTGGCCGTTCCGGCGTCCGCCGACTCGATTCCCTCCTCCGCCATGCAGGAGGACCACGTCTCCATGGGCTGGTCGGCCGCACGCAAGCTCCGTACCGCCGTCGACAACCTCACCCGCGTCCTGGCCATCGAGCTCTACGCCGCCACCCGCGCCATAGAACTGCGGGAGGGGCTCGCCCCGGCACCGGCCTCGCGGGCGGTCATCGACGCCGTGCGGGACGCGGGGGTCCAGGGCGCAGGGCCCGACCGGTTCCTGGCACCCGATCTCGCCGCGGCCGACGCGTTCGTGCGCGGCGGAGAGCTGGTCGCCGCCGTGGAGAAGGTCGCCGGGCCGCTGCAGTGACATGGAAGGGGCCCTGTCGTACGACCGACAGGGCCCCGATGTGTCTTGAACGGCTTGATTCCTGAGCGGGTTACTTCAGCTTGGCGCTCTGCGCGTCGATCAGTGCGGCCGGCACGTCGTACGGCTTGTCCGAGAACATCAGGCCGATGTTGACCGTGTAGTACGTGGCGATGCTGCTGCCGTGCCGCACCACCTCGATGTGCGAGGTGCCCTCGTCGCCGTCCTCCTCGTTCACCAGGGTGAACGCCACCGACTCGTCACCGGCGCCGGACGCCTTCTCCGCGGTGATCTTGGTGATCTTCTGGTCCGTGCCCTGCATGGTGAGGGGGAAGCCTCCGGAGCAGCTCTTCACCGCGTCCGACACGGACTTGAAGGTGTCGGCGGCACCGGCACCGTCGTACGAGGACAGGCCCACGACCGTCAGATTGAGGCTCATCGCGTCGGTGAGCGAGTCCTCGATCTCCCCCTCGCTCAGGTCCTCCAGGGACTTGGAGGCGTTGGGGGTGGGCTTCTCCTTCTTCTCGCGCGTCATGACGGCCGCGTTCGACGCCGAGTCGCCCGGCGGCAGCCCGCCCATGGCGTAGGCCAGCGGCGTGCACTGCGACTCGCTGCTCTTGATCTGGTCCTTGGACTTCGGCAACTGCTTGCCGGAGTCGTCCACCTCGTAACCCGCGACATCGCCCTGCGCGATGATCGACTTCTTCAACTCCGCGGCGCTGAGCGCCTTCGCGGCCTGCCCGTCCGACCCCTTCGAGTCGTCCGACCCCCCGCCGCAACCCGTGACAAGGGCGAGCGACAGTGCGCTCACGGCAACCGTGGCGGCTGCGCGCACGCCCGATGATCTCTTCATGAGCGGACTATGAAGCCGATGTGAAGGAATCGTCAAGCGAGTTCAGAAGCCGAGCTGTTCCCGGCGTACCGAGTAGGCGACGAAGCCCGCGCCCACGGCGAGGAAGACGGTCCCGCCGACGATGTACGGCGTGGTGTCGAAGCTTCCGGTGTCGGCCAGCCGGGTGCCGTCCCCGGTGCTGTCGTCGGCGCTCTCGGACGCGGCCCGCGCCTGCTGGGTGACCTGGGTCGTGGGTGTCGCCGAAGGCTCGGTTCTCGCCGGTCCGTCGCCCGTCGCGTTGGCGGAGGGTACGAACCACAGGGCGCCCAGCAGGGCTCCCGCGGCGGTGGCGGTCAGCAGCGATCGGCGTGCGGTGGACGTCGATCGATGAGCGGCGGACACGGAATATCGATCCCCTTGTGGCGCTGGCGAATTGGCCGTGTGGGCAGATGTTAGTGAAAGTCGCGGGTCACGGGAAAGTCACGGGAGGAAAGGGCCGTACGCTCCAGGTATGAGTACTCCAGAAACATCACGGTTTGTACGGCTTCGAGTCGAGCTCGTTCTCGAAGTGGACGACCGCGACGCCGTGACCAAGGCCGCCCTGCGGCGGATCGCCGACGACGTCACCATGCCGGTCGACGAACGGGCCCACGCCGAGAGCGCTGTGACGGAAGACACTGCCGAGGCCCTCGCCTATCTCGTTGATCCATTCGACCTGGTCAGCGAGGTACCCGGAGTCGAGCTCGCGCAGGCCTCCTGGTCCAGCGAGCGCATCGACTACGACCCGGATTCGCCGGAGTGGGACCTCGGCGAGGATGATGGTGAGGAGGACTTCGACGGCGAAGTGGCCGAGCGGGCCGGCTGAGGCGTCTTGGGGAAATCGTGACCCCGGACGGCAACCGCCGCCCGGGGTTTCGTCGTCTCATGGGACGCACTGACCGAAACCCGCACCACCTGCCGCGGCAGACGTGGTGTGCCCCACACATACGTGGGATGTGGAACGGGACGAACCGGTCGTAGCGTTGAAGATCCTTGACGGGGACTCTCGGGGTTCTGGGGATTCGGGAAGATGGAGAAGCGTGTGATGACGAACAGTAGGCGGCGCAAGGGCCTGACGGTCGCGTCCGCACTGCTCGGCGGTGTCCTGGTGCTCTCGGCCTGCTCCGGCGGCGGCGACGACGCCTCCGGCAGCGGCGGCGACTCCTCGCAGGCCAAGGTCGACGAGGCGGCCGCGAAGAAGACCTCCGAGGCCCAGATCAAGATCAAGCCCGAGGACGGCACCGACAACGCCTCCATCAACTCCGCCGCCGTCACCGTGAGCAAGGGCACGCTCACCGAGGTGACGATGAAGACCGCCGAGGGCGCCGCGGTCGAGGGCGAGATATCCGCCGACAAGACCAGCTGGAAGCCCAGCGCCCAACTGGAGCGCTCGACCACCTACAAGATCGCGGTGACCGCGAAGGACTCGAAGGGCCTGGACGCCCACGAGAACGCCTCCTTCACCACGGTCTCCCCGGACAACAGCTTCCTCGGCTACTTCACGCCGGAGGACGGCTCGACCGTCGGCGTCGGCATGCCCGTGTCGATCAACTTCGACAAGTCGATCAGCAACAAGGCGGCCGTCCAGAAGGGCGTCACCGTCTCCACCACCAGCGGCCAGGAAGTCGCCTGCCACTGGTTCAACGACACCCGCATGGACTGCCGGCCCGACGAGTACTGGCAGGAGGGCTCGACCGTCACCCTGAAGATGGCCCTGGACGGGGTCGAGGGCTCCGACGGTGTCTACGGCGTCCAGGAGAAGACGGTCACCTTCAAGATCGGCCGCAACCAGGTCTCCTACGTCGACGCGAAGACCAAGCAGATGAAGGTCACGCAGGACGGCAAGACCATCAAGACCATCCCGATCTCGGCCGGTTCGCCGGAGAACAAGACCTACCAGGGCGTCATGGTGATGTCCGAGAAGTTCAAGGAGACGCGCATGAACGGCGCGACCGTGGGCTTCACGGACGACGACGGCAAGGGCGAGTACGACATCAAGGACGTGCCGCACGCCATTCGCCTCAGCAGCTCCGGCACCTTCATCCACGGCAACTACTGGGGCGCCAAGTCCATCTTCGGCAGCGTGAACACCAGCCATGGCTGCGTGGGCCTGTCCGACACCAAGGGCGCCAACGACAAGGGCACCGCGGGCTACTGGTTCTACAACAACTCCATCCTCGGTGACGTCGTGGTCGTCCAGAACACCGGCGACAAGACGATCGCGCCGGACAACGGCCTCAACGGCTGGAACATGGACTGGGCGCAGTGGAAGGCCGGTTCGGCCGCCTGACCCGTCGCGCGCACAGCCGCCGCACAGTCGCCTCACAAGTAACCGATGCCGCCCCCAGGGGCGGCATCGGTGTTTCCGGGGACGGCTCCCAGCGTTCTCATCCATCTCTTATTTCGGCCTTATCCCTTCATCACGCGCCGTACCTACTTTGCGGCCCATGTTCTTCACCTACCTGAGGCGCGAGCTGCGCCGCCGCAGAAAGGCGGCCCTCGTCGTCGCCTCCGGACTCGCGCTGGGCATCGCGCTGGTCATCGTGGTCAACTCCGTGTCCTCCGGCATGAGCCAGGCCCAGGACAAGGTCCTGCAGTCCCTGTACGGCCTGGGCACGGACATGACCGTCACCAAGGCCGCCGAGCCGGCCGCGACCAGTTCCGAGCGGCCGCGCTTCCAGTTCGACGCCCAGGAGGACGGCTCCGACGAGGAGCAGTCCACCGACCGCGTCATGGTCCAGGGCTTCCAGACGCTCGCGAGCTCGACCGTGACCAAGGTCGGTACGCAGAGCGGTGTCTCGGACGCCGTCGGCGGGCTGAGCCTCCAGGTCGTCAAGGTCAGCGGGCAGTTCACGCGGGGGCAGTTCCAGCAGGACCAGAACGGCGGCCAGCAGGGCGGGCCCGGTCAGGGCGACGGCGGCACCGGGCAGCCGCAGGGCGAAGTGCGCGGCGGCGGCGCCGACTTCGACGTCAACAACTACTCCGTCTACGGCGCCGACGTCACCAAGCCGGGGCTCGGCCCGCTGACCTCGTCGAAGATCACCAGCGGCCGTACCTTCAAGTCGACGGAGACCAACGCCAAGGTGGCCGTCGCCGACACCTCCTACGCCAAGGAGAAGAAGCTCAAGGTCGGCTCCACCGTCACCGTCAAGGGCACCAAGTACCAGGTGATCGGCATCGCCACGCCCGACAGCGGGGACGCAGCCGCCAACCTCTACATCCCGCTGAAGCAGGCGCAGACGCTCGCCGACGCGAAGGACAAGGTCACCACGATCTACGTCAAGGCGTCCGACTCCCAGCAGATCGACGCCGTCAAGTCGGCCATCCAGAAGAACATCTCCGGTACGACGGTGACGACCTCCGCGGACCTCGCGGACACGGTGTCCGGCTCCCTGTCCACGGCGTCCTCCCTGGCGACCAGCGTCGGCAAGTGGCTGTCCGTCGCGGTGCTGATCGCCGCCTTCCTGGTGGCCGGACTGCTGACCTCCTCGGCGGTGTCGCGCCGGGTCCGGGAGTTCGGCACGCTGAAGGCGCTGGGCTGGAAGTCGGGCCGGGTGACCCGGCAGGTGGTCGGCGAGGCGATCGTCAACGGGCTGCTCGGCGGCGCGCTGGGCATCGCGATCGGCCTCGCGGGCGCGTACGTCGTGACGGCCGTCAGCCCGACGCTGCAGGCCCAGTTGGGCGGCGGTGGCGGGGGCGGCGGCATGGGTGGCGGCCCGGGTGGCGGCGGCTTCGGGGGCGGCGGCCCTGGACGGCAGACGGCCAGTACGACGCTCGACGTCGCCCTGACGGCACCGGTGAGCCTGACGACGGTCGCACTGGCGGTCGGCCTCGCGGTGACGGGCGGCCTGATCGCCGGCGCGTTCGGCGGCTGGCGCGCGTCTCGGCTCCGGCCGGCGGATGCGTTGCGACGCGTCGAGTAGCCGGCGTCGGCTGGGGCTGGGCAGAGGCCGGTCGCTCGACCCGGCGCACGCCGGGTGCCGCCCGCGCCCACCCGTGCCGCCCCAGGCGGCACGAATGCCCGCGGTTCGAACGAGCGAGGCATGCGGCCCTCGGGTGCGTGGGCTGCGGCGGCCCCGAGCTGCGCAGGCCGACAGCCGACGCGACTGCAACCGCCAGGGGCGCGGGACGGCATCGATATGCGGCTCCGCCGCGCGAGCGCGACCAGCCACCCACCACCCCGCAGCCGAAGACGATCCGCACCACCCCGAACCCCACCCAGGAGCAACCCGTGTACGAACTCAGAAACGTCACCAAGCGCTACACCCGAGGCAAGGACACCGTCCACGCCCTCGACGGAGTCGACCTCACCATCGCCGACGGTGACCGGCTCGTCATCCAGGGCCCCACCGGCGGCGGCAAGTCCACCCTCCTTCAGATGATCGGCGCCCTGGACCGGCCGACCTCCGGCGAGGTCGTGCTCGACGGCACCGACCTGGCCAAGCTGTCCGAGACCCGGCTGACAAGGGTCCGCAGCGAGAACATCGGCTTCGTCTTCCAGTCCTTCAACCTCATCCCCACCCTCACCGCACAGGAGAACGTGGAGACCGCCCTCGTCCCCCTCGGGGTCAAGACGAAGGCGCGGCGCGAACGGGCCGCCGAGGCCCTGAACTCCGTAGGCCTGGGCGAGCGGCTCGGGCACCTCCCGTCCGAGATGTCCGGCGGCCAGCAGCAGCGCGTCGCCATCGCCCGAGCACTCGTCAAGCAGCCGAAGGTGCTGCTCGCCGACGAACCCACCGGAAACCTCGACGAGTCGATGCGCGACGAGATCATGGACGTACTCGAACGCATGTGGAAGGAGCTCGGGTTGACCTTCATCATGGTCACCCACGACTCCGCGATCGCGAAAAAGGCCCCGCGACTGGCGACCATCCGCAAGGGACGGATCACTGTCAAGGAGAACGCGCGGGCGTAACCCGGCGACTGCGTAACGGAGTTCGCGCCGTCGCGTAACAGTCGGCCGGCGGGCTTCTTGCCTTCTTCTCATCTCTTGAGGTGTCTGATCGCCCCTCGGCATACTCCGTATTCCGGGGGGCGGCGCGCATGCGTACGGGACCACCCCCGGCCGGGTGAACGGGCACACTCGCCCGGACCTTCTGCAAGGGGGAAACTTGCGCAGACAAGTCAAGAGAGTATGTGCGGCCTCTGTCGCCACGGCGGCCGCCGTGGCCCTCGCCGCGGGAATGACCAGCCCGGCGTCGGCCGAACCGGAACAGCGCCCGTCCGGCGCCGCCGCCTCGCTCACGTCCCCCCACCGCATCACCCTGATCACGGGTGACCGGGTCTCCGTCGACTCCAAGGGTCGCGTGGTCGGCCTGGAGCGGGCGAAGGGACGCGAGCACATACCCGTACAGACCCGCAAGGTCGACGGACGCACGCTGGTGATACCGGCCGACGCGGCCCGACTGGTCGCCACCGGCCGGCTCGACCAGCGGCTGTTCGACATCTCCGAGCTCAACAAGTCCGCGAGCCGCGCCTCCCAGGCCAAGGGCCTGAAGGTCATCGTCGGCTACCGGGGCGCCGCAGCCGACGCCAAGGCGGACGTCCGGGACGCTGGCAAGCTCCGCCGGACCCTGAAGTCCCTGAACGCGGACGCGGTGCAGACCCCGCACCAGGACACGCCGGAACTGTGGGACGCGCTCACCAACGGCGACAAGGCGGCCTCCGGCATCGCGCACGTCTGGCTCGACGGCGTCCGCAAGGCCAGCCTCGACAAGTCCGTGGCGCAGATCGGCGCCCCCAAGGCGTGGGCGGCCGGCTACGACGGCAAGGGCGTCAAGATCGCCGTCCTGGACACCGGCGTCGACGCGACCCACCCGGACCTCAAGGACCAGGTCGTCGCGGCCAGGAACTTCACCCCCGCCGCCACCGCCGAGGACAAGGTCGGCCACGGCACGCACGTCGCGTCCATCGCGGCGGGCACCGGCGCCAAGTCCGGGGGTAAGTACAAGGGAGTCGCGCCCGGCGCCGACATCCTCAACGGCAAGGTCCTCGACGACAACGGCTTCGGCGACGACTCCGGCATCCTCGCCGGCATGGAGTGGGCGGCCGAACAGGGCGCCCAGGTCGTCAACATGAGCCTGGGCGGCGGAGACACCCCGGAGATCGACCCGCTGGAGGCGACGGTCAACAAGCTGTCCGCCGAGAAGGGCATCCTCTTCGCGATCGCGGCGGGCAACTCCGGCCCGGAGACGGTCGGTTCGCCCGGCAGCGCGGACGCCGCGCTCACCGTCGGCGCCGTCGACGACAAGGACGTCCTCGCGCCGTGGTCCAGCACCGGCCCCCGGCTCGGCGACGGCGCGATCAAGCCGGACGTGACCGCGCCGGGCGTGGCCATCACGGCGGCGTCCGCCAAGGGCAGCCTCATCGAGCAGGAGGTCGGCGAGAACCCGCCCGGCTACCTGACCATCGACGGCACCTCCATGGCGACCCCGCATGTCGCGGGCGCGGCGGCGATCCTCAAGCAGCAGCACCCGGACTGGACGTACGCCGAGCTCAAGGGTGCTCTCACCGGGTCCACCAAGGGCGGCAAGTACACGCCGTTCCAGCAGGGTTCGGGCCGTATCCAGGTCGACAAGGCCATCGAGCAGACCCTGATCGCCGACCCGGTGTCGGTGAGCTTCGGTACGCAGCAGTGGCCGCACACCGACGACAAGCCCGTCACCAAGGAGCTGACGTACCGCAACCTCGGTACGAAGGACGTCACGCTCCAGCTCGCCGCGACGGCCACCGACCCCAAGGGCCAGGCGGCTCCGGCCGGCTTCTTCAAGCTCGGCGCCACGAACGTGACGGTCCCGGCGGGCGGCAAGGCCTCCGTCGACTTCACCGTCGACACCAAGCTCGGCGGCACGGTCGACGGCGCCTACTCCGCGTACGTGACGGCGACGGGCGGTGGGCAGAGTGTCCGTACGGCCGCCGCGGTGCAGCGTGAGATCGAGTCGTACGACGTCACCGTCAAGCACATCGGCAAGGACGGCAAGCCTGCCCCCGAGTACCTCACCGACCTGATCGGCTACTCGGGTCTGGCGACGGACCGTGGCTTCCAGGTGCCGGTCACCGAGGCCGGCGTCACCAAGATGCGGCTGCCCAAGGGCACGTATCTGATGGATGCCTGGATCGCCAAGGACTGGGTGAACTTCGAGGGTGGCCTCGACTGGGTCGTCCAGCCGAAGCTGAGCGTCACCAAGAACACGTCCGTGACGATCGACGCCCGCACCACCGAGTCGGCCGACATCACCGTGCCGGACGCGCAGGCCAAGCAGCTGCTCGCCGGCACCAACTATTTCTACGCCCCGGCGGGCATCGGCATCGGCGTCGGCCTCGACTCCTTCGCCAAACTGCGCCTCGCGCACCTCGGCCCGGAGATCCCGAGCGGCCTGACCCAGACCTGGAACGGGCAGTGGACCAAGGGGGACACCGCCGAGTACGACGTGGCCACCACCGCCAAGATCAAGAAGATCCAGGGCGACAAGGTCCGCCACTTCAAGGCGGGCGAGCTCGCCAAGGTGAAGAACGACCTGGGTGCCTCGGCTCCGGGCAAGAGCGGCTCGCTGATGCCCCTGGGGGTCTTCCCCGAGGACGTCGTGTTCGGCGCGCCCATCGAGCAGAAGCTGCCGGGCTCGCGCACGCTGTACCTGTCCACGTCGGACAAGGTCCAGTGGACGTGGGACTTCCAGCAGTACGCAGGCAAGGACGCGGACGGCTTCCCGGTCGTCGACGCGTTCTACACGCTGGGCACTCCGCAGACCTTCAAGGCGGGCCAGAGCTACACGAAGACCTTCAACACGGCGGTCTTCGGCCCGCACGTCAACAAGGACTTCGGCCTGTTCCGTGAGGGCAACGACCTGTACGGCTTCCTGCCGCTGTTCGCGGACGCGAGCAAGCACGCCGGCTCGTCGGACTTCACGGCGGTGACCACGAACCTGTACCGCAACGGCACCAAGCTCGCCTCCAACGACGATCCGCTGTTCGGCGAGCAGGCCTTCAAGGTTCCGGCCGCCGACGCCGAGTACAAGCTGACGACCTCGGTCAAGCGGAGCGTCAAGGTCGCGGCCGCCTCCACGCGGATCGACGCGAGCTGGACCTTCCGCTCCAAGAAGTCGACCGCCGACCGGGTCACGCTCCCGGCCTCCACGGTCCGCTTCGGCGCCAAGACGGGCCTGGACAGCCGGGTCGAGGCCGACAAGAAGGTGACGTTCCCGGTCACCGTCGCGGGCGCGGCCGCGGGCAGCAACCTCAAGTCGCTGCACGTGTACGTGTCGTACGACTACGGCCAGACCTGGAAGAAGCTCGACGTCAAGAACGGCAAGATCACCGTGAAGAACCCGGCGAAGGGCAAAGCCGTCTCCTTCCACGCCAAGGTCGCCGACAAGAAGGGCAACAAGGCGACGATCTCGATCTACAACGCGTACTACGCCAAGTGAGCCTCGATTAGTCGGCTGAGCCGATAGCGAACCGCCCGCCGGAAGTGCAGCTTCCGGCGGGCGGTTCGTGTTTCCGTGAGGCCATGACGGCTCACACGGTGGAATACATCCGGTACCGCATCCCCGAGCAGAGGTCGGCCGAGTTCCTGGCCGCCTACACCCGCGCCGCGACCCAGCTGGCCGCGTCCCCGCACTGCGTGGACTACGAACTCGCCCGCTGCGAGGACGACTTCGAGCACTTCATCCTGCGGATCACCTGGACGTCGACCCAGGACCACATGGAGGGCTTCCGCGAGTCGGAGCTGTTCGCCGACTTCCTCGCCGAGATCCGCCCTTACATCCCGCACATCCAGGAGATGCGCCACTACAAGCCGACGACGGTGCGGGGCGCGGGCGCGTCGGTGCCGACGCTGTACGCCTGGGCGGGCGGCGCCGAGGCATTCGCCCGTCTGACCTCGGCCTTCTACGACAAGGTCCTCAAGGACGACCTCCTGGCCCCGCTGTTCGCCGACCTCGACCCGGCTCACGCGGAACACGTGGCCCTGTGGCTCGGCGAGGTCTTCGGCGGCCCGCCCGCCTACTCCGAGACCCAGGGCGGCCACGGCCACATGGTCGCCAAACACATGGGCCGCGGCATCACCGAGCCCCAGCGCCGCCGCTGGGTCAACCTCATCCAGGACGCCGCCGACGAGGCCGGCCTGCCGACGGACGCGGAGTTCCGCTCGGCGTTCCTGGCGTACGTGGAGTGGGGGACCCGACTGGCGGTGTACTTCTCGGGCCCGGACGCGGTGCCGCCGGCGGAACAGCCGGTGCCGAAGTGGCACTGGGGGGTCATGCCGCCGTATCAGGGGTGATGCGCAGCGCGGGGCCTCAGCCGCCGCTGCCGTACGGCCTCGTCAGGATCTCCAGGTTGTGGCCGTTCGGGTCCTCGAAGTACGTGCCGCGGCCGCCGTCGTTGTGGTTGATCTCGCCGGGGCGGCGGTGGTGGGGGTCGGCCCAGAAGGGCAGGCCGGCCTCCCGGATCCGGCCGAAGATGGTGTCGAAGTCGTCTTCCGACACCAGGAACGCGTAGTGCTGCGTCGTGATGGTGCCGGGTGAGTCCAGGTAGTCCAGGGTCACACCGTTGGGGATCTCGACCGGGATGAAGGGGCCGTACTGCGGGCTCACCTCCAGGCCCAGGATGTCGGCGAGAAACCGGGCCGAGGCCTTCTTGTCGTGCGCGGCGACGATGGTGTGGTTGAGCTGGACGGTCATCGGGGGCTGCCTCCTCGTGTGCACGGTTCGGACGGGCTCCTGTTTTCACGCTAGGCAGGGCTGCCGTTCGGCACATCGGTCCTGAGGAGGGGGCCGGGCTACTCCTTCGGTACTCGGCCTTCCGCCGTCCACGGGCGGGTCGGGGGAGGGCCCCGGAGCGGTGCGGCTCCGGGGCCCTCGGGGCGCGTCAGCGCGGCCGTGTCAGATCGTCGCCGTGTCGATCACGAAGCGGTACCGCACGTCGCTGTTCAGCACCCGCTCGTACGCCTCGTTGATCTCGGAGGCGGCGATCAGCTCGATCTCGGCGCCCAGTCCGTGCTCGGCGCAGAAGTCCAGCATCTCCTGGGTCTCCCGGATGCCGCCGATGCCGGAGCCGGCGAGGGTCTTGCGGCCGCCGATCACCGAGAAGAGGTTGAGGGCGACGGGCTCCTCGGGCGCGCCGACGTTCACGAACGCGCCGTCGGTCCTGAGGAGGGACAGGAACCGGTCCAGGTTCAGCGGAGCCGAGACCGTGGACAGGATCAGGTCGAAGGAGCCGCGCAGTTCCTCGAAGGTCTTCGGGTCGCTGGTGGCGTAGTAGTGGTGCGCGCCCAGCTTCAGCCCGTCGTCCTTCTTGCGCAGGGACTGCGACAGGACCGTCACCTCGGCGCCGAGCGCGTGCGCGATCTTCACGCCCATGTGGCCGAGGCCGCCCATGCCGAGGATCGCGACCTTCTTGCCGGGGCCGGCGTTCCAGTGCCTGAGCGGGGAGTACGTGGTGATGCCGGCGCACAGGAGCGGCGCGGCGACGTCCAGGGAGAGGCCGTCGGGGATGCGGACGACGAAGTTCTCGTCGACGACGACCTTCTGCGAGTAGCCGCCGTAGGTGGGCTCGCCGTCCTTGCCGACCGCGTTGTACGTGCCGACGTTGCCGCCGGTGCAGTACTGCTCCAGGCCGGCCTTGCAGTTATCGCACTCACGGCAGGAGTCGACCAGGCAGCCGACGCCCACACGGTCGCCGACCTGGTACTTGGTGACCCCGGAGCCGACCTCGGAGACGATGCCCGCGATCTCGTGACCGGGCACCATCGGGAAGATCGCCTCGCCCCAGCCCTCACGGGCCTGGTGGATGTCGGAGTGGCAGATACCGGCGAACTTGATGTCGATCTGGACGTCGAACTCGCCGGCCTCGCGGCGCTCGATGGTGGTGCGCTCCAGCGGAGCCTTGGCGGCGGGTGCTGCGTATGCGGCAACGGTGGTCATGCCGGGTTCTCCTAGCGGGGTTCTGCGCCCGGCTGCCTTCTGGTCTGGTTCTGCTTCCGTCCGGGCACGCCATTCAGCCTGGTGGAGGGCGTGGAAAGTACCCAGACCCCGGTTGTTCGTATGTCCGCGGGTCCTACCACTGACGGGGACAGGCTGGTGTGCGTACGACCGGGAATACTTGAGGCATGGACGAAAAGCCCGAATCGATGAGGGGAGCCGCCGACACCGGCGCAGGCCTGGACCCGCGCGCCGAGCTCAGCGAGTTTCTGCGCACCCGGCGCGCCCGGCTGAAGCCGGAGGACGTCGGGCTGCCGGATTTCGGGCGGCACCGCAGGGTGCCGGGGCTGCGGCGCGAGGAGCTGGCACAGCTGGCCGGGGTGTCCGTGGCGTACTACACGCGCCTGGAGCAGGGCAACGGGCGCAACGTCTCCGCGGAGGTCCTGGACGCCATCGCCCGTGCCCTGCGCCTGAGCGACGCCGAGCACTCCCACCTCACGCATCTCGCGAAGCCGAAGCAGCACAAGAAGAAGCCGGCCGCGCGGACGCAGCAGGTGCGGCCGGCACTGCGGCAGCTGCTGGACTCGATCGACGGCGTCCCCGCGTACGTCTCGGGCCGCCGCTCGGACATCCTCGCCTGGAACCGGATGGCGGCGGCGGTCTTCGGCGACTGGTCGGAGCTGCCGGTGCAGGAGCGGAACTGGGCGCGGCTGGTGTTCCTGAAGCCGGAGTACCGCGATCTGTTCGTGGAGTGGGACCAGAAGGCGTCCGACATGGTCGCCTTCCTGCGCATGGACGCCGGCTGCCACTCCGACGACCCGCGACTGTCGGCGCTGATCGGTGAACTCTCCCTCAAGAGCGAGGAGTTCCGGCGGTTGTGGGCCAACCACGACGTCAAGGAGAAGAGCTACGGCGTCAAGCGCCTGCGGCACCCCCTGGTGGGCGAACTGACCCTGAACTTCGAGTCGTTCCGTCTGTCCGACGGCACGGAACAGGTCCTGATCACGTACCACGCGGAGCCGGGGTCACCGTCGGCGGAGGCGCTGAGGCTGCTGGCGAGCTGGGGCGCGGACGCGACGAAGGCGGGTACGCCGGCGCCGTAGGGGGAAGGGAGGACGGGAGGGGCGGGACCGGTCGGACGACGCCCAGCCCGGACGTCTGCGTCTACGGCTTTCGGCCCTCGACCGCCGACGCGACATCGTCCAGGTCCTTCGCGATGGCCTTGCGCACCGCCCGCGCCCCCACGCCGCCGAGAATCTTCGCGAGCAGTCCCGCGAAGCCACCGGAGCCCGCGACGGGCTCGCCCGAGAACGTCATGCGGACGGTCGTCGCCGACGGCCCGTCCGCGAGAAGCACCCACTCCGAGACGTAGTGGGTTCCGTGCGACTCGGCCTCCACGACATACCGCTCGGGCGGCTCGCAGGCGGTCACCCACATCTCCTCGGTGGCCTCCTTCCCGAACATCTTCCGGGTCTCGCGCCACCGCGTACCGACGCCGAAGGCGCCGTCCGTGAGCACCTCGACCTTCGTCACCCCGGTGAGCATGCGCTCCATACCCCGAAGGTCGGTCACGGCCTCCCACACAGGGCCCTGACCTGCGGCGATATGTCGCTCCACGACGACGCTTGTGTTGGTCATGCCCTCCATGAAAGCAGCAGGGTCCGACAATCGCGCGGGAGACCGGTTGCCGCCCTACGCTCGTAGAAGGAGGAAGGTCACGGAGGTGACAGCCATGCGTGCCTCGCTGATACAGCTCTCCGTGGACTCGTCGGATTCCGCCGACGAGCGCCGCCGGAGGGCAGCTTCGCTGGTCCGCGAGCGGAGGGGCGACGATCTGGTGGTCCTGCCCGAGTTGTGGACGGCCGGCGCGTGGTCGTACGACGGTTGGGAGCGTGATGCCGAAGCGGCCGACGGCCCCACTGCCGAGGCCATGTCCGCCGCCGCACGCCAGGCCGGCACGTGGCTCCACGCCGGATCTATCGTCGAGCGGGACGGGGACGGGACGCTGTACAACACCGCTCTCCTCTTCGACCGCTCCGGCGACCTGCGGGGTCGCTATCGCAAGATCCACCGGTACGGCTTCGACACCGGCGAGGCGACCCTGATGGGCGGTGGCGACGACATCGTCACCGTCCCCACCGACTTCGGCGTGATCGGCCTCGCCATCTGCTACGACCTGCGCTTCCCCGAACTCTTCCGGGGGCTGCTCGACGCGGGCGCGGAGCTGATCGTGGTGCCCGCCGCATGGCCGGCGGCTCGTCTCAGCCATTGGCATCTCCTCACCCGCACGAGGGCCCTGGAGGAGCAGGTCTTCCTCCTGGCCTGCTGCGCGACCGGTGAGCACGGCGGCATGCGGCAGGGCGGACACAGCATGGCCGTCGACCCGTGGGGGACCGTGCTGGGCGAGGCCGGCACCGCGCAGGAGACGCTGACGGTGGACTGCGACATGACCCAGGTCGCCCGAATCCGCTCCGAACTCCCCGTACTGCGCGACCGCGTCCTGGCCATTGCAGCCCCTGGAGGGCGGTGACCTGTGCGGTCGCCGCCCTCTGATGAAGCGAGTCGCGGGGGTGGCCCGCGTTGTCATGGCAGTTACTTCGGGTCGTCGTTGAACTTCGAGGTCGACCAGAAGTAGCCGAGCACCGCGAGGCCCAGGCACCAGGCCACGGCCAGCCATCCGTTGTGTCCGATCTCGCTGCCGAGGAGCAGTCCGCGCAGGGTTTCGATGGCCGGGGTGAAGGGCTGGTACTCGGCGACCGGCTGGAACCAGCCCGGCATGGCGTCGATGGGCACGAAGGCGCTGGACAGGAGGGGCAGCAGGATCAGGGGCATCGCCTGGTTGCTGGCGGCCTCGGCGTTCGGGCTGGACAGGCCCATGCCGACCGCGATCCAGGTGAGTGCCGTGGCGAAGAGCACCAGCAGTCCGAACGCGGCGAGCCACTCCAGGACGGTGGCGTCGGTGGAGCGGAAGCCGATGGCCACACCGACGGCGCCGACGAGGACCACGCTGGTGATCGACTGCAGCACGCTGCCGATGACGTGTCCGATGAGGACCGATCCGCGGTGGATGGCCATGGTGCGGAAGCGGGCGATGATGCCCTCGGTCATGTCGGTGGCGACGGATACGGCGGTGCCGATGGTGGTGCTGCCGATGGTCATCAGCAGCAGGCCGGGAACGATGTAGGCGATGTACTTCGAGCGGTCCGCGCCGCCGCCGCCGATGCCCGCGCTCATGGTGTCGCCGAAGATGTAGACGAAGAGCAGCAGGAGCATGATCGGGGTGAGCAGCAGGTTCAGGGTGAGGGAGGGGTAGCGCCTCGCGTGCAGGAGGTTGCGGCGCAGCATGGTGGTGGAGTCGCGTACGGCGAGGGAGAGGGAGCTCATCGGACGTTCTCCTTGGACTGGTTCGGCTGGTTCGGCTGGGTCGGCTGGTTGGGGATGGCGGTGCCGCTGGTCAGGGCGAAGAAGACGTCGTCGAGGTCGGGGGTGTGGACGGTGAGTTCGTCGGCTTCGATGCCGGCGGCGTCGAGCCAGTCGAGGATGGAGCGCAGCTCGCGCTGGCTGCCGTCGCTGGGGATCTGCAGGGCGAGGGCGTCGTCGTTCCGGGTGGCTTCCCGCAGTGCGGTGGCGGCGTGCTGGTAGGTGGCCGGGTCGGTGAAGCGGAGCCGGATGTGTCCGCCGGGGATGAGCCGCTTGAGCTCTTCGGCGGTGCCCTCGGCGGCGATCTTCCCGTTGTTGAGCACGGCGATACGGTCGGCGAGTTCGTCGGCCTCCTCCAGGTACTGCGTGGTGAGGAAGACGGTGACGCCGCCGGAGACGAGTTCGCGGATGATCTGCCACATGTTGTGCCGGGAGCGCGGGTCGAGGCCGGTGGTCGGCTCGTCGAGGAAGATGATCCGCGGGTTGCCGACCAGGGTCATGGCGATGTCCAGGCGCCGCTTCATGCCGCCGGAGTAGGTGGAGGCGGGCTTCTTCGCGGCCTCGGTGAGGTCGAAGCGTTCCAGCAACTCGGCGGCGACGTGCCGTCCTTCGCGTTTGGACAGGTGGTGCAGGTCCGCCATGAGGAGCATGTTCTCCTCGCCGGTGATCAGGCCGTCGACGGCGGAGAACTGCCCGGTGACGCCGATCGCGGCCCGTACGGCCTGCGGGTCGGCGGCGAGGTCGTGACCCGCGACCCGGGCCTGTCCGCCGTCGGCGGTGATGAGGGTGGACAGGATCTTCACGGCGGTGGTCTTGCCGGCCCCGTTCGGACCGAGCAGGGAGAAGACCGTTCCTTCCGGGACGGCCACGTCGATGCCGTCGAGGACCAGTTTGTCCCCGTAGGACTTGCGCAGCCCGTTCGCCGCGATGGCCACGTTGGTCATGAGGTGTGCTCCTTCTACAGGCTGCGGACGGTTCAGAGGCTTCGGGCGGTTCAGAGGCTTCGGGCGGTGACGTCGCCGTAGGCGGTGGTCGCGTGGATGTTCAGGTCGGCGGCGGCGCCCTCGGCGTTCTTGAGCGTGTTGTGGATCCGGCCGTACGTGGTGCCGGCGTCCAGGGAGGCGGAGACCCCGCGGGCGGCGCCGACCGAGATCGCGCCGTGCTCGGTGCGCAGCGTGACGGTGCCGCGCACGGCTTCGGTGATGTGGAGGTCGCCCTTCAGGGTGCTGATCTCCGCCGGTCCGGTGAGGAGGCCGACCGTGATGTCGCCGGCCTGCAGGGTGAGGCGTGCGCCGGCGGTCTCGTCGAGCTTGACCGTGCCCTGTGCGCCTTCGAAGGCGACGTCGCCGAGCCGTCCGACGCCGCGGAGTTCGGCGGCGGCCGCCTTCGCCTCGACGCGGGAGCCGACGGGCAGTTGGACCGTCACCTCGATCGACCCGGAGGCGCCGAGGATCCGGTTCGTCGCCGCCGGGACCTGGATGCGCAGGACGCCGTCGCCGTAGGCGACCTCGGTCTGCTCCGCCGCCTGCACGTCGCGGCTCTTGGAGGGGTCCGCGGGCAGGACCTCGACGGTGGTGTCGGCCCGGTCGGCGGCGATGAGGCGGATGCGTCCGGCGGGGATGTCGAGGACGGCGGAGACGGGGGCGGGGGTGTCGAACTTCTGCATCGTGCTCTCCTTGACTCGCTGTTTCCGATGAGGGAAAAGCTACGTTGCATTCAAGGATCACGCAATCAAGTCGTTGCGCATTGATGTCATTAATGCAGGTCAAGCATGCAATTTCGTTGCAACGGTCTTCAGCTTAATGCAACAACACTAGCTCGCTCGTTGCAATGGAATGGAGGTGAACGCTATGCTGGGCGGCACCAGAAAGTGCGAAGGAGAACGTGGTGCCCGGAGGCAGACTCACCCAGCAGGAACGCCAGCAGATCGCGCTGGGACTGGCCGACGGCCTCGCCTACGCGGAGATCGCCAGACGCCTCGACCGTCCGACCTCGACGGTCACGCGCGAGGTGATGCGCAACGGCGGCCCGACCGCCTACCGCTCCGACCTCGCCCACCGCGCCACCGAACGCCGCGCCCACCGGCGCAGGCAGGCCGCCCCCCGGGGATCGGAGGCACCCCCGCAGGCCCACGGACGCGACGCCGAGGCCGTACACGAGTACGAGGAGCTGCTCACGACCGTCTTCATGCAGTCGGGCATGCCCAAGATGATGTCGAGGGTGATGGCCTGCCTCACCATCACCGATGCGGGCAGCCTCACCGCGTCCGAACTCGTGCAGCGCCTTCAGGTCAGCCCGGCGTCCATCTCCAAGGCGATCACGTTCCTCGACAGCCAGGGCTTCGTCCGCCGGGAACGCGACGACCGCCGCCGCGAGCGCTACGTCGTCGACGACGACGTCTGGTACGAATCGCTGATGGCCAGCGCCCGCGCCATCGCCCAGGTCGTCGTGACGGCACGGCAGGGCGTCGGCGTCCTCGGCCCTGGCACCCCGGCCGCCACCCGCCTCGACAACATCGCCCGCTTCCTCGACTTCGTCTCCGAAAGCACGGCACGCGCCGCGGAGCAGGCGCGGGAGGTCCTCTACACGAAGCCCGCGACGACCGCGGACGGGACTGCCGGGTCGGAGGGGAGGGGTGAAAGCGGCTGACGGAGGCCGGTGGACTCGGAATCCGGACTCCGAATCGGACTCGGAATCGCCTGGCCCCCTCATGCGTTGAGGGAGGTGGGCATGGGATGCCGGTGTGTGCGAGCAGAGCAGCCCGAGTGACCGAGCGGACCGATATTGGAGGGCCACGATGGCTGCGCAGACGCAGAGGGCCGTGCTGGCGGGCGGATGCTTCTGGGGGATGGAGGAGCTGATCCGCCGACTGCCGGGCGTGACGGCGACCCGGGTGGGCTACACCGGGGGCGACGTGCCGAACGCGACGTACCGTAACCACGGCACGCACGCGGAGGCGATCGAGATCCTTTACGACCCTTCGCAGACGGACTACCGCGCGCTTTTGGAGTTCTTCTTCCAGATCCACGACCCGAGCACGAAGAACCGCCAGGGCAACGACATGGGCCTCAGCTACCGCTCGGCGATCTACTACGTGGACGACGAGCAGAAGCGGATCGCCGAGGACACGATCGCGGATGTGGACGCCTCCGGCCTGTGGCCCGGCAAGGTCGTCACCGAGGTCGAGCCGGTGGGCCCCTTCTGGGAGGCCGAGCCCGAGCACCAGGACTATCTGCAGCGGTACCCGGAGGGCTACACCTGCCACTTCCCGCGCCCGGGATGGCGGCTGCCCGCCCGCGCCGAGGGCTGACCGCGAGTCGGCCCGGCGGACGGCGGAGCTGACCGGCACAGGCTCCGCCGTTTCCGCGGCACGCCCGGATGAGTACGTCCGTCACCGTGCGTCGCGTAGCCGGAGAAGGTACGTCGCGGTCACCGCAACGGCACGGTCCCCGTCCTGCGACAGCTCCACGAGGGCATCCGAAGCCGTGCTCCCCGGGATGTCCGCCAGCGCCTGCGTCAGCCGTACGCGTGCGGCCGCTTCGGTGGTGTCGTGGGCGAGGCGGTCGACGAGCCCGGTGGCGATCTGATCCACGGAGATCTGATCCATGGCGATCCGATCCACGGCGATCCGATCCACGGCGGTCGGATCCACCGTCGCGGCGTCGCTCGCCAGCATGCTCAGTGCGTCGGCGGCATCGGTGTCGTTCCTTCCCGCCACGATCATGTCGATCAGCACCGGGATCGCCTCGGCCACTCCACGCGTCCCGAGCGCCAGAGCCGCATGGCCGCGGACCACCGCATCGGGGTTCGCGAGGGCGTCCCGCAGCCGGGCGGTGGCCTCGTCTCCGGGCATCTCGGCGAGCGACTGGACAGCTCGTTCCCGCACCGCGGCCACCGGTGAGCCGAGTCCCTCCGCCAGCAGCGCCGTGCCGTCGTCCCCCGAACGCGCCAGCGCCCATCGGAGAGCTCCGGCCACGTTCGGCTCAGACTCCCGCAGTACCGCCTCGACCAGGGCTTCCACCGGCACCGGAACCTCGCCGGCCGAGGAGAGGGCCGCGCGCTGGCGGGCGGCGGCGCTCTTCGACCCCAGCGCCTGGAGGAATGCGACGACTTGGAGGACGTCCTCCCAGTCGGCGGGTTCCGCGGCATCGATCCGGCGGAGCCGTGTGAGCAGCTCGGTCTCGGCCGCGATGCGTTCGTGTGTCTGACGGATGAGGTCGTCGACGAGCGCCGAGGGCGTGAAGCCGGGATCGTCGAGCGCGCGTCCGATCTCACGCAGCGACAGCCCCAGCGACCTCAGGCTCTCGATGTGGAAGATCCGCCGGATGTCGTCGCCGGAGTACTCCCGATAGCCGGAGCCCGTACGCCCCGAGGGCCGCAACAGACCGAGCGACTCGTAATGCCTGAGCATGCGGGCACTGACCCCGGACCGTCGCGCCACCTCACCGATCAACACTTCCTATCGTCCCTCCTGGCCGGACCCGCCGAGAGCCACGATGCGCTTCGCCTCCTCGATCGCGAACTCGAACCCGGCATCGGGGTCGTGCAGCAGCCGTTCCGTGGCGAGCGCGTGCGTGCGCACCTGCCGGTCAGCAGTTGTCGCCGCCGTGCGCAGCACCGGCGCAACGGCCTCCCCCAGTGCGACCAGCGCCCTGCTGAGGCTCTGCTGCGTCTCCCGCTCACCGCGCCCGAGCTGTGTCGCCAGTACGGCGGCCAGCCCGGACTCCTCGCCGTCCGGCACGAGCAGGACAGCGGCCCGCCAGGCGCTCCGCGCCACCTCGTCGTCGGCGTCGGACAGAAGCGCCCGCGTGATCGCCGGCCACGCCTGCCGGTCCCCGATCTTGGACAGCGTGTGCAGCGCCTGGCTCCGTGCCTGCGCCCGCTCCGAGCGGACTTCGCGAAGCAGCCGGGGGAGCGTCAGCGACACCGGGTGGCGGGTGAGCGCCCAGGTCAGCATGTCGCGTACGAAGAACTCGGGCTCGACCCTGCATCGCTCGACGAGCTTGTCGACGAAGCGCGGATCCGGCGTCGTGCCGACCGCCAGAGCCGCCCGCAGCCGCACGGACGAACGGCCGTCCTCCAGCGCCCGGAGCGCACGTGTCGCCTCCGTGTCCTGCCGCGTCATGGTCATCGGGACCACCTCCTCGGCGAACAGTGAAGGCCTTGTCACTGTGTCAAGGTCAAAGCCGCACGGACGACTTCGCCCCGTTGCCGGTCCTGAGGACAGGCCCCGTACGCCCGGCATCCGGCGCCGTGCTCAGTCATCCTCCAAGGCCATGCCTCAATCGGGGAGCGGCTGGTCGCTCCCCGATTTCCGATTCAAAGGCCGGCCGGGTTTCGAGGCAGCCAGTCACGGTGGCTGTCACGGAGTTGGTTCCGATCTTCGGGGCTCGTCGCGATGACGTCTGCGCCGCCGTCGTAGGGGTGGTGGAGGCGGCTGAGTCCGCTGTCGGTGATGATCACTCCGCTGAGTACGTCATCCGCGACCTCGCGGAGGATGCCGTCGACCATGCCCGGTCGCCAGCGCCGGCGGTCAGCGTGAAGGTGCGTGTAGCTGTGAAATGCGGGGTCCGCTTCGTCCTCGTAGACCAAGGTCGTCCATCGGGTGCCCTCAGGGTGTACCTCACGCCGTCGCGGCGGGAGCTCTGGTCCGTCCGGTTCCGTCGAGGACCGTGTTGTACCGATGGAGGACGATGGCGTACTCGTCTTCGCTCTCCGGGTAGCGTTTCGAGTCCGGGAGGCTGTGGAAGCGCACCCAGCGGTCGCTGTAGGCAGCGCGCAGTTCATGGGCGATCGGAGGTCCCTTGGGGAACTGGCGCTGCCACAGTGCGGACAGACAGTCTCTGTCCAGGTCGCTGCTCATCCCTCAGCCGACGCCACACCGATGGGGCAGGACACACCCGTGCCACCCAGGCCGCAGTACCCGGCGGGGTTCTTGTCCAGGTACTGCTGGTGATATCCCTCCGCCGGATAGAAGACCCGGCCCTCCGCGGGCAGTATCTCCGTGGTGATCGTGCCGTAGCCGGAGCGGGTCAAGACCTCTTGGTAGGACCCGCGGGACGCCTCGGCCGTCTTCGTCTGTTCCGGGGTGTGCGGGTGGAGCGCCGAGCGGTACTGGGTGCCGACGTCGTTGCCCTGGCGGAAGCCCTGCGTGGGGTCGTGGGACTCCCAGAAGGTCTTGAGGAGGGTTGCGTACGAGATGACCCTCGGGTCGAAGACCACGCGGACGGCCTCGGTGTGGCCGGTCAGGCCCGAGCAGACCTCCTCGTAGGTGGGGTTCTCGGTGTGCCCGCCCTGGTAGCCGACCAGGGTCGTCCACACGCCCGCCGGGAGCTGCCAGAACTTGCGCTCGGCGCCCCAGAAGCAGCCCAGTCCGAAGTCGGCGATCTCCAGGCCCTCCGGGTAGGGGCCGAGGAGCGGGTTGCCGAGGACCGTGTGGCGGTCGGGGACCGGGAAAATCGGTTCCGGACGGCCCTGCAGTGCCTGCTCGGGAGTGGGCAGGACGGGCGTACGGCCGAAGAGCATGAGGGTTCCTTCCTCGCGGGCACAGCGCAGCCCGAAGGCACGACGGCTGCTGTACCCGCCTCAACGTACGGCCAGGGGCTCAGATTCCGCCCCGCGCCTTCACCACCTGCGCGGCGCTGAAGTCCCGTTGCTGCACATACGCCTTGATCATCGCGTCCCGGCCGCCGCGGTACGACCACGGCACGGCGTTGATGTACCCGTCGATCAGTCGGAACTGCTCCGCCGCCGCCTCGTACCGGTCCTGCCAGAACAGCAGGCTGGCCAGCAGGTGGCGGACCTGCGGGATCCGCCAGTCCTCAGGGTTCGCGGCAGCCGCGGCCGCCACGTCGACCAGGGCGGCGTCGACCGCCGCGACGATCTCAGGGCGCTTGTAGAACTCGTCCTGCTCCAGATCGGAGTCCTGGATCTCGTACTCGAAGTACGCCTCCAGCGGCAGCAGGGTCAGCAACTGCCCCGGCGCGCCCTTCTCCGCCGCGGACCGGGCGAAGCCCTCCGCCAGCTCGTGCGAGCCGCGCCACTTCGCGCACCAGTACTGGAGGGCGGAGGTGTGCGCGGCCAGGTGGTGCGGGTCGCGCTTGACGATCTCGGCCCAGATCTCCTCGAACCTCTCGTGCGGGTACCCGAGGCCCTTCGCCAGCGGGATCTCCACGATGAACGGGCACGGGTCGTCCCCGGCCAGCGCCTGCGCCCGCGCACACGCCGCACGGGCCTGGTCCAGGATGCGGCGGAAGCCCGCGAACTGCTCCTGTGTGGTGTGCTCGGCGGTCGCCGAGCCGCGGACCTCCCAGGCGAGGTAGATCAGTGACTCCGCGTACACCAGGGCCGCGTCGGAGTCCTCCGGCCGCTCCGTGCGCCAGGCCAGCAGCCAGGAGTCGTCCTTGACGGCCTCGTCGGCCAGCACACTCGAGCGCCGGTCCCGCTCCTGCCAGTCCCGCCCGGCCCCGGCAAGGAACTGCGCGCCGGCCTTCCAGTCCCCGGCCCTTACGGCTTCCCGTGCGGCCGCGATCCGCGGGTCGGGGGCGTAGGCCCGGTCGGTGTCCAGCCGCTCGCCGGGCAGGAAGCCCAGCCGGGCGGCGGCCTTGGACAGATCCCGGTTGCGCACGGATGCGCCGCCTCCGCTCGGGGCGGACTTCTTCTGCACGCGGTACCAGGAGTAGATCGCGAGCAGGATCACGACGATCGGGAGTATGTGACTCATGGGTGTCCACGTCCTTGAGCGGTGAGGGGCTTGAGCGGCGAACGGGGGAGGAGAAGGGGGATGGGAGAGAAGGGGGACGGGGAGGGAGGACGGGGGGTGCGGCGTGTGCTCGATGCCGGGCCTCGGACATGTGCCGGCCGCGAAGCCGGCGTCGCTCCGCCCCCGGTGTCGGTCAGTGCTTCCGCGCCAGCAACTGCCGCAGTTCCCGCGTGTCCGGTACGTCCTCCACCACCGCGTCCAGCGCCTGCTTCAGCGCCTCCTCGTAACCGTCCGGCAGCCGCAGCCGTGCCGAGTCCGACCAGGACAGCTCCCAGTGGGCCCGGCCGGCGCGGACGAACTCGGCGACGACCATGCGGGACAGGCGGGCGCGCACCTGCGGGCGCGTGAACTCGCGTGCCGCGCGGCCCGTGGCGGCCTGCGCCTCCTGCGACTTGGGCAGACGGTCGGCCATCTGCCACAGCCGGCCCGCGTCGACGGCGTCCAGGAAGGAGGCCAGGGAGCCGTCACCGCCGTGGATCTCGGTGACCGCCGCGCGCAGCGGCTCGGCGTCCTGGTCGGCGTGCCAGAGCATCGACTCGTTGACCAGCTGGGTCCAGTCGGCGGTGCGGCGCAGCTGATGGGCCTCGGGGGTGAGGGCGGCCCGCTCCAGTGCGGTGAAGGCGTGGGCCGGGTCGGTGAGCAGGGAGAGCGCGGGGCGGGCTCCGGTCAGGGCGCGGCCGTCGTCGGGGAGCTGCTCGACGCGGGCGATGCGCTCGGCGATCGGCGGGTGGGAGTCGTACGGCGACTGCTCCTCCTCGGGCAGGGCCCGCCGCATCTCGGCCAGCTCGTCGGCGCGCCCGGCCAGCAGATGGCGCAGCCCGCCGAAGATCTCGCCGGGCGGCGGCAGCAGTCCGGCGCCGGCGCCGAGGGTCGCGTACGACTGCATGTAGAAGCCGTGGGCGGAGTCCAGGACGGGGATCTCGCGCAGCGCGGACGCGGTGGCGTCGCGGCCGGCGATACGCGCGGCGGCCAGGTCGGCGGCGAGCTCTTGGCGCCGGCCCACGCCCTGGGAGGCGCGCAGGTAGAAGGTGCCGTACCAGAGGAACGGCTTGGCGGCGAGGCGGTAACTCAGGCCCGCCGTCCCGGCGTCGACCGCGCCCGAATTCTTTCCCTTGGCGAGCCGCTTGGCGTTCTTCCTCTCCTGCTTGGACTCCTCCTTGGCGACCTTGTTACGGGAACGCTCGTGCAGGCTGGCGACGGTGCGCATCACCTGGAGGCGGCCGCGCAGGGTGATCGCGGAGAGGCGGGTGTCGTGGTTCGTGTAGTGCCCGAACTCATGGGCCAGCACGGCCCGCAGCTGCGGTTCGCTCAGCCCCGCCATCAGCGGCAGTCCGATATACATACGGCGCCGGCCGGGCTTGAGGCCGAGGAACGTCGCGTCCTCGGCGACGGCCGCGTTCACGTCCGGGGTCAGAACGATCTCGTCCGGCACGCGGGTCCCGGTCTCCTCGGCCAGGGTGCGTACGGCCGTCCAGAGCGCCGGCTCCTGCTGCTCGGTCACGGGCAGGCCGGGCAGCGGTTCGTCCTTGGGCGTGCGCAGCGCGAACATGCCCTGCACGATGGGGATCGCCAGCAGCGCGCTGACGATCCACACCTTGGCGGTGACGCTCCCTACCCCGCCCTCCGCGACGGCCCAGTCGACGGCGACGAGCGCGCCGAGCATGACGAAACCGAGCAGATAGAACCCGGCGAGCAGGATGAGCGCGCGCACGGCACGCAGAGTTGCCCCCATGTTGGGCAATTCCCCCCACGAGAAATGGACATGACGAAGTGTTGTGGGGGGAAGCGGAGTATGCCCTACCGCAGGTCAGTGCGGCAATGAGGATTCTTTGGGGGTGGGTGCGCGGCTCAGTGCGGCAGGGTCGCCGGGCTGCCGCCGTTGGCCTCGTAGCCCGCCACGGCCAGCGCCCGGTAGACCGCGAACTCGGCGGCCGGGTCGGGCGACAGGGTCCAGGGGAGGGCGCCGATGTGGCCGTCGACGTGTATCAGCTGGTCCATGGCCTCGGCCCAACGCTCGCCGCGGACCAGGAAGAACATCAGCAGGTGGCGTACGTGCGCCAGCATCGGGTCGTCGGGGCGGGCCGCGTGCACCGCGTACAACGCGCCGTGGATCGCCTTCGTCACGACCTCGCTCTGGTAGAAGCCGCTGACCAGGTTCACCTCGGGCAGGTGCTCGAAGACCGCGAACAGCGGCATGGCGGCGAGGAGGGAACCCTGGGGTGCGCGGGCCGCCGCCGCTTCCGCGAACTCGTACGCCAGCTTCCGCGAGCCGTGCCACTTCTCGCACCAGTAGTGCAAGGCCGCCAGGTGCGCGCCCATGTGGGACGGGGCGCGGTCCAGGATCTTCAGCCAGAGCTGCTCGAACTCCGGCCGCGAGTAGGCGAGTCCTCGCGCGACCGACAGCTCGACGATGTACGGAATCGGGTCACCGGGGGCGAGCAGCGCCGCCTCTCCGCACGCCGACTTCGCCTCCTCCATGATGATCCGGAACTCGTCCGTGCCCGGCGTCGCCGTGCGCCACGCCTGCTGCACCAGGAACTCCGCGTGCACGGCCGCCCCGCCGGCGTCCTTGGGCTGCTCGGTGCGCCACACCCGCAGCCACTGCCCGCCCGGCGACTCACTCACGCCGCCCGGCCGCTGCTGCAGCTCCAGCGACGCGGCGCCGGCGAAGGCCTGCACGCGCTGCCAGCGCTGCTCGCCCTCCGCCTCGGTGCCCGCGAGGAGCTGGGACGCCGCCTTGTAGTCCTGCGTGCGCTGCACCAGGTCCAGGACGTCAAGCAGGTCCTGGTCGGGGCCGGGCATGCGGACGTCCAGCTCCTCCTGCCGTACGAAGCCGTAATTCGCCGGGTCCGCGGCGTCCGGGTGGCCGGGGTGGACCTGCTCGATCATGCCCCGCCTGCGCCTCATGAACGGCACGACCACAAAGCCGATCATGACCAGCGCGATCAGGACCCAGAGAATTTCCATGCCTCCAGCGTTCCAGACGCCGCCGACAATTGGCGAACGAGGTCGGGCAGCCTGTGGAAAACGAGTTCCGTGGCGTGCCGGGGCCTGTGGAAAACGGGTCCGTGGTGAGCGGGCCGAGCGGGCCGGGCCGGGCCGGAACCCCCGTCGTACGGCATCCGCCGCGTTCGCGCATTACGCTCGGTGCCCATGAGCGACAGGCACATCAGTCAGCACTTCGAGACCCTCGCGATCCATGCGGGCAACACCGCCGATCCCCTCACCGGCGCGGTCGTCCCGCCGATCTACCAGGTCTCGACCTACAAGCAGGACGGCGTCGGCGGCCTGCGCGGCGGCTACGAGTACAGCCGTAGCGCCAATCCGACGAGGACCGCCCTGGAGGAGAACCTCGCGGCCCTGGAGGGCGGCCGCCGCGGCCTCGCGTTCGCGTCCGGACTGGCGGCCGAGGACTGCCTGTTGCGTACGCTGCTCAGCCCCGGCGACCACGTGGTCATCCCCAATGACGCGTACGGCGGCACGTTCCGGCTGTTCGCGAAGGTCGTCGCGCGATGGGGCGTGGAGTGGTCGGTCGCCGACACCAGCGATCCGTCCGCCGTCCGGGCCGCCATCACCCCGAAGACCAAGATCGTGTGGGTGGAGACCCCCTCCAACCCGCTGCTCGGCATCACCGACATCGCGGCCGTCGCCCAGATCGCCCGGGACTCCGGCGCGAAGCTCGTCGTCGACAACACCTTCGCCACGCCGTATCTGCAGCAGCCGCTGTCCCTCGGCGCGGACGTCGTGGTGCACTCCCTCACCAAGTACATGGGCGGTCACTCGGACGTCGTCGGCGGTGCGCTGATCGTCAGCGACTCGGACCTGGGCGACGAACTGGCCTTCCACCAGAACGCGATGGGCGCGGTCGCCGGGCCCTTCGACTCCTGGCTGGTGCTGCGCGGCACCAAGACGCTGTCGGTGCGCATGGACCGGCACAGCGAGAACGCCATGAAGATCACCGACATGCTGACCCGGCACGCGCGCGTGACGAGCGTTCTGTACCCGGGCCTGCCCGAGCACCCCGGTCACGAGGTCGCCGCCAAGCAGATGAAGGCGTTCGGCGGCATGGTCTCCTTCCGGGTCACCGGTGGCGAGGAGGCGGCCGTCGAGGTCTGCAACCGCGCCAAGGTGTTCACGCTCGGCGAGTCCCTGGGCGGCGTCGAGTCCCTCATCGAGCACCCCGGCCGCATGACCCACGCGTCGGTGGCCGGCTCCGCCCTCGAGGTCCCCGCCGACCTCGTCCGCCTCTCTGTGGGCATCGAGAACGTGGAGGACCTCCTGGAGGACCTCCAGCAGGCGCTCGGCTAGCCCAGGACGGCAGGAAAGGGCACGGGACCGGAGAAGGGGTCACCAGCCCGTCAGCGGTGGAGTCGTCTCCGACGGCGGCTCCACCCAAGGGTGGGCCGTCAGCGCCCACACCACGAACGCCATCGTCGCGGCGAACAGCACCAGCCACATCAGCAACACGGCGGCCTTCCTGCGACGCAGCATGCGGCCGCCGCGCCGCACGGCCTCCGCGTACAGCTCCGGCGGCACCGGCGGCGGCGTGCGCTCCATGATCCGTCGTACGGCCGCTTCCCGTTCGGCGCGGTTCATGGCGACACCACCTTCGGGACCGGCACGGCCCGCGCGGGCTCGCGCGGAGGATGCAGCAGGGTCGCCGTCGCCCGGTCGCAGATCGCGTGGACGCGCTCCCTGGGCAGCCCGAGCAGGGCCGCCGCCTGCTCCTCGGCGACCCCCTCGTACAACCGCAGGACCACGATCAGGCGTTCCCGCGGGGAGAGCCGGGCGAGCGGGCCGTCGGGGTGCGGGCGGGGCCGGCCGAGGGTGCCGAGAGGGCCGTACCGGTGCCATACGGCCCGGGAGAAGCGCGTGGCCAGGTACTGGCGGGCGCGGTCGTACGGGTCCTCGCCGTGCAGTCGGTCCCAGCACGCGTACGTGTGCGCCAGGGACAGCGTCAGCAGCCGCCGCGCGCGCGGGTTGTCGCCCGGCGGCTCAGCGGTGAGCAGCGTGGCGGCATGCAGCAGCCGCCCTGCCGCGCCCGCGACGAACGCCGCGAACTCGCGGTCCCGGCGGGCGTCCTGGACCACTCGCCGTCGACCCACCGCCCCTCCCGCCTGACCGACCCTGAGGAACCGGACCCCGGCCCCCGCGCGTGACGCGTTTCGGCCGCGCACGAGGAGGACCCGGTTTCATATGAGGCCAGTGACGGCCCAGGGTCAAGAGCCGGGAGCGGATCACACGAGTACGCGCGCGTGCGGGGGGCGGATTCCGCACGGCGACGGGCGTCCCAGCGGTGCCGAATCGGCGCTCAGGAGGCCGTGGGCGTGTCCGTGCCCGAGATTCCCTGCGCCGCCATCCGCGAGGAGAGCGCGGTGTTGAAGCGAGTGAGGAGCGTGCAGAACGCCTCACGCTCCTCCGGGGCCCAGTCCTGTGTCAGTTCGGCCATCAACTGACGCCGGGACGAACGCACTTCCTCCAGCCGCGACTGCCCGCGCGGGGACAGCTGGAGCACCACCGCGCGCCCGTCCTCGGGGTGCGAGGTGCGCTTGACGAGCCCGGTGTCGACGAGCGGCGCCACCTGCCGGGTCACCGTCGACGAGTCGATCCCCATGCTCGCGGCGAGCGCCTTGACGCCCATGGGGCCCTCCTTGTCGAGGCGGTTGAGCAGCAGGTATGCGGCGCGGTCCATGGAGTTGCGCACCTGTCCGACCCCACCGAGCCGGGTCTGTTCGGCACGACGGGCGAACACCGCCACCTCGTGCTGCAGCGTGTCGAGGAGACCGCTGTCAGCGACGGTCGTCATGTCCATCGACATTTCAGGTGTTGTGGGCATGGCCGGAGGCTCACTTCATGAAGGGGGTGCTGGGTTGGGGGACAGGGTACGCGGCCCGGACGCGGGGTGTACCGGCGCTGCGCAAACCCATCTCGGTGCTTGGTCACACCAGGGCCTTGCGCCTGTGAACTGCGAGACTTGGGTCATGAGCTACAGCACGGCTGACTCCTTGCCTCCCGTCACACTCGACGACGTGCGCGGGGCCCAGAAGATGCTGTCCGGCGTGGCGCGCGTGACGGCGATGGAGGGCAGCAGGCACCTGTCCCAGCTGGTGGGCGCGCCGGTGCACCTCAAATGCGAGAACCTCCAGCGGACGGGATCGTTCAAGCTGCGCGGCGGCTACGTCCGGATCGCCGGGCTGCTCCCGGAGGAGCGGGCGGCGGGGGTCGTGGCCGCGAGCGCCGGCAACCACGCGCAGGGCGTCGCCCTCGCGTCGTCGCTGCTCGGCGTGCGCTCGACGGTGTTCATGCCGAAGGGCGCCCCGCTGCCCAAGATCAGCGCCACCCAGGACTACGGCGCCGAGGTGCGCCTGCACGGCCAGGTGGTCGACGAGACGCTCGCCGCGGCGCAGGAGTACGCCGCCGAGACGGGCGCGGTGTTCATCCATCCCTTCGACCACCCCGACATCATCGCGGGCCAGGGCACGGTCGGCCTGGAGATCCTCGAGCAGTGCCCGGAGGTGCGGACGATCGTCGTCGGCATCGGCGGGGGCGGGCTCGCGGCGGGTATCGCGATGGCGGTGAAGTCGCTGCGCCCCGACGTGCGGATCGTGGGCGTGCAGGCGGCCGGCGCGGCGGCGTACCCGCCCTCGCTGGCGGCCGGGCACCCGGTCGCGGTCGACAACCCGGTGACGATGGCGGACGGGATCAGGGTCGGCAGGCCCGGTGACGTGCCGTTCCGCATCATCGGCGACCTGGTGGACGAGGTCCGCACGGTCAGCGAGGACGAGCTGGCCACCGGCCTGCTGCTGTGCCTGGAGCGGGCCAAGCTGGTCGTCGAGCCGGCCGGCGCGAGCCCCGTCGCGGCGCTGCTGAGCGACCCCGGCGCCTTCGAGGGCCCGGTCGTCGCGGTGCTGTCCGGAGGCAACGTCGACCCGGTGCTGCTGCAGCGGGTCCTGCGGCACGGCATGGCCGCGCAGGGCCGCTACCTCGCCGTACGGCTGCGGCTGACGGACCGGCCGGGCGCGCTCGCCACGCTTTTGGGTGTGTTGTCAGTGGTGGACGCTAACGTCCTCGATGTGAGTCACGTACGGACCGACCCACGGCTCGGGCTCACGGAGGCGGAGGTCGAGCTGCACCTGGAGACGAAGGGCCGCACGCACTGCGCCGAGGTCGGCCAAGCCCTGCGCGAGGCGGGCTACACGGTCATCGGCTGAGACGCGAGCGGTCGTCGGCCGAGGCCCCGGCGGGCGAAAGCGCAGGTCGGAGTCACTTTGTCACTCGTTCGGGTAATCCCATTGAGAGACGCGATACATCGCGTTATGGTGTGTCTCGTATGTACGCCACAGCGCCGAGTCATGGCGCGGAACGAACAGTGCCAAAACCTAGGCTTTCCGAAGTTTCCCCGAAGACGTGGAGATTCATATGCCAGGCGCCATCTATGCCGAAGGCCTGGTGAAGACCTTCGGTGACGTAAGGGCTCTGGACGGCGTCGACCTCGATGTTCCCGAGGGCACGGTCCTGGGCCTGCTCGGGCCGAACGGCGCGGGCAAGACGACGGCCGTCCGCTGTCTGACGACCCTGCTGCGCCCCGACAGCGGCTCGGCGGTCGTCGCGGGCATCGACGTCCTCAAGAACCCCGACGCCGTGCGCCGTTCCATCGGGCTGTCCGGACAGTTCGCTGCGGTGGACGAGTACCTCACCGGCCGCGAGAACCTGCAGATGGTCGGCCAGCTCTACCAGATGAGGGCCAAGGCGGCGAAGGCCCGCGCGGGCGAGCTGCTGGAGCAGTTCGACCTCGCCGACGCCGCCGACCGTCCCACGAAGACCTACTCCGGCGGCATGCGGCGCCGTCTCGACCTGGCGGCCGCCCTGGTGGTCTCGCCGCCCGTGATGTTCATGGACGAGCCGACGACCGGCCTCGACCCACGCAACCGCCAGATGCTGTGGGAGGTCATAAAGCGCCTGGTCTCGGGCGGTACGACACTGCTGCTGACCACCCAGTACCTCGAAGAGGCCGACCACCTCGCGCACGAGATCGCGGTCGTCGACCACGGCCATGTCATCGCCACCGGCACCTCCGACCAGCTCAAGGCCCGCACCGGCGGCGAGCGCGTCGAACTGGTGGTGCACGAGCGCGACGAGATCCAGGCCGCATCCGAGGTGCTGCGCGGCTTCGGCAAGGGCGACACGACGGTCGAGGACCACATGCGCAAGCTCACCGTCCCCGTGACCGGAGGCGCCAAGCTCCTCGCCGAGGTCATCCGTGAGCTCGACACCCGGGGCATCGAGATCGACGACATCGGGCTGCGCCGCCCGACCCTCGACGACGTCTTCCTGTCCCTGACAGGACACCTGGCCGAGGCGAAGGACGAGGAGAACGGCAAGGAGGCCGCCAAATGAGTGCTCTCGACGCCGTGCGAGTCGCACCGGCGACCAACCCGGTCAGCCAGTCCGTGCGGGACTCGGTCGTCGTCGCGAAACGCAATCCGATCCGGATGTCCCGGATCCCGAATCTTGTTCGCACGTATCGGCCAGGATCCGTCTCGCCAGGCATCCGAGACCGGCGGAGCCACGTCGTGAAGGAGCAGGTGAAGTGAGCGCCATCAACGACTCCGCGGTCATCGCACGTAGGAATTTGATCCGTATGGGCCGGATTCCCGAGATGATTATTTTTGGGCTGATCCAGCCAATCATGTTCGTAGTGCTGTTCACCTACGTGTTCGGTGGTTCGATTCAGGTTGGATCGTCCAACTCCACCCAGGCCTACCGTGAATTCTTGATGGCCGGCATCTTCGCCCAAACGGTCACGTTCGCTACGGCGGGCGCAGGTGCGGGCATCGCCGACGACATGCACAAGGGGCTCATCGACCGCTTCCGCTCCCTGCCGATGGCACGTGGTGCGGTGCTGACCGGGCGCACCTTCGCCGACCTGGTGCAGACCGCGCTCACCCTCGTCGTCCTGGCGGTCGTCGCCGTGATCGTCGGCTGGCGCACGCACGAGAACTTCGGCAAGGTACTCGCCGGCTTCGGGCTGCTCCTGCTTCTCGGTTACGCGTTCTCGTGGATCGGGGCCCTCATCGGACTGTCCGTCCGCACTCCTGAAGCAGCGACCTCGGGCGGTCTGATCTGGCTGTTTCCGCTGACCTTCATCTCGAATGCCTTCGTGGACGCGAACCAGATGCCCACGTTCCTGCGGCACATCGCGGAGTGGAACCCGTTCAGCGCCACCGTGCAGGCGTGTCGCGAGCTGTTCGGCAACCTTCCCCCGGGCTTCAAGACGCCCGATGCCTGGCCTATGCAACACCCCGTGTGGGCTTCGCTGATCTGGTCGGTCCTGATCATCCTGGCCTTCCGCACGCTCGCGGTCCGGAAGTATCGCCGGGCGACGGGCTGACAGCTTCCAGGCTTCGTTCGTAAAGGTCGACTTGGCTGCGGCTGGCATACAGCTCTGAGCAGAGAGAGCGAACAGCAGGGAGGCCCCTCCAAAATGGAGGGGCCTCCCGAATGTGCCTGGGTCATTCAGCGGTAGTAGATCGGCGGCGCCGGAAACTGGTGTGACAAGGCTGCAGTCCTTTGGCACGATCGCTCAGTTGTCCTGCCCTGACCGGTTCTGGAGGAACACCACGGCCATCAATGACGAGCTCGCTCCGGCCTGGTTGCCGTGGTCTGCCGTCGATCCCGACCGCATTGCCTTCGACTGGGACGAACAGGAGGCATCTCAGATCGCCACAGTGATCGCCTCGATGGTGCCTCCTGCCGATGCGGAATGGGGAGAGAGACATCGCTTCACCACCGAGGTCACGACGCTTCTGGCAGCCAGATACGGCCGATGGGCCTGCGGATGGCATTGGGCGGTCGGCGAGGGCGGGGGTGGCGGCGTCGTCACCAGCTGGTGCTGCACCTCTCATTCCGTGGGCGAGCCCGCAGCGACGGCCGCCAACGTGGTCGCCTCGCTGCTGGAGTGGCGCGACTGGCTGGAGGAGCTGGCCGAGCGGTTCGAGCAGCTGGCTCCGCCCGCCGGGGCGGATGCCGAGGATCGCAGCTGGCATCTGGAACGGGCGGCTACCCGCCTGGTGACGGTGGTCGTGGATCGCACGGATGCCGAATGCGGCTGGTACGGGCTCTGTCGCACGGTGCTGACGTGGTTTCTCTCCTCCACGGGCGTGGAGCCGGAAGGCGCGAAGGAGGCGGTCGACACGGCGATCGGCGGACGGTTCAAGAGCTGGACGGAGCCGTCGCGGATCCTGGTCGACGCGGTGGGGGAGGATCTCGCCGTAGGCCTGACCGGAGAGCAGCCTCACCGTGACCGCTGACGCCTTGGCTGCGTGGGTCCAGGTCAGGAACCAGATCGACTGGACGTCCGCGGTCGGTGAGACGCCGGCCCCGGTCAAGGCGTCCGCGGACGGCTTCACCACCTGGTGCGGTGCGGGAGGCCGTTCCTCGGACCCTGCACGAGGCCACCGATTGCGCGCGGCGCTGGCTCAGTCGCGCGCGGATGCTTCCCGTAGGCGCCCCCTCACCTGCGTACTCCTGACTGAATGGCAGCGGCTTGTCCTTGGCATGCCTGAGGTTCAGTTCCGGCAAGGCGATGCCTTCGCCAAGGGCGGCCGGGAGCGCTACGCACTTACGCCGCACACCCGACGGGACTTTGAGCGCTGCCTGCGCGACAGCGCCGACCTGCGAGTCCCCCTGGCGTCCCGCGCGGCCAGGGCCTACCTGGACGTGGCCTTCTTTCACCCCTTCCCGGACGGCAACGCCCGCCTGGCCATGCTCACCCTCGCCTACGTCCTGGAGCTGGAGGGAGTGCGACTGGATCAGACCGGCCCCTTGCAGACCACGCGCTACGCGGACGACGCCGCCGGCGCGGCAGACCTGGCTGTTCTGATGTCCGTCCTCATCCGCTCGACCCATCACCGGGCAACCAGCCCCCGGCACGGAGAGCGCAACGTCCCCCTCAGGTTCACTTGATTCAGGCGCCGCACCAACGCCGTGCGGGTGCTGGGGGCTTCGGACTGCTGCTCCTGCTCGGGTACGCCTTCACCTGGTCTCACCGTCGGACGCCTGGCCCATGCGGCACCCGGTGTGGGCCTCGCCGATCTACTCGGTCCTGATCATCGTCGTCTTCCGCACCCTGGCGGTTCGGAAGTACCGCTCGGCGACGGCATGACGAAGCCCCCGGCGCCGGAGGGCGCCGGGGGCTCGTAAAAGGGGATGCCGGCCGCGGCAACCGCCGCACGGCCCGGGTCAGCCGCTGTAGGGCTCGGCCTTCAGGATCTTCACCGAAGCGGTCTTGCCGTTCGGCAGTTCGTAGTCCGCGTCCTCGCCGACCTTGTGGCCGATCACGCCGGAGCCCAGCGGGGACTGCGGGGAGTACGTCTCGATGTCCGAGCTCGCGTACTCGCGCGAGGCGAGCAGGAAGGTCATCGTGTCGTCCTCGTCACCGTCGAAGGCGATCGTGACGACCATGCCGGGCGCCACCGCACCGTCCGCCGACGCCGGCGCCTCGCCGACCTTGGCGTTCTCCAGGAGCTGGGTCAGCTGGCGCACACGGAGCTCCTGCTTGCCCTGCTCCTCCTTGGCCGCGTGGTACCCGCCGTTCTCGCGCAGGTCGCCCTCCTCGCGCGCGGCCGCGATCTTGGCGGCGATCTCCGTGCGCGCAGGACCAGACAGGTGCTCCAGCTCGGCCTTGAGCTGGTTGTACGCCTCCTGGGTCAGCCAGGTGACGTTCTCGCTGGTCTGGGTCACAGGTGCTCCTCGTAGGTACTGGGAATACAAAGCATCGCCCTACCCAGAAGGATGTTCCTTCATGGATGGGCGAAACCACGAGCCTAACAATTCAACGGCCGAAGGGGGAGGACATAAGCCATCAGAATCACGTCAACGCAGGTCAGCGCACACGTATTCCGGACAAAGCCGGTCGGTGTCGGCCAGGGTCGGTCGGTTCCGGACTGCCCGGTCAGTCAGCGTGGCAGCCGAGCAGCTCGGCCGTCGTTCCCGGGGACGTCGTACGGAGCGTGACGACCTTGTCGATCCGGGTCGCGTCGCCGTCGAAGCGGAAGTCGGCCCGGCCCACCTCGGCGCCACTCTCCGCCTGGGAACGCAGCGTGCAGTAGCCGGAGGCGCCGGCGTCCTTGCGGACCTCCAGATGCACCTTCACACCGTTCTTCCCGGCGTCGAACTCGATCACCTCGGCGCTGATCTTGTTCTGGCCGACGTGGTGATAGCCGAAGTAGCCGATCACCGCCAGCAGTACCGCCCCGAGGGCGGCGCCGACGACCTTGAGCGTGCGGTCGGCGCGCTCGTCCGAGGAGCGGCCGTAGCGGCTCTCGGGCCGCCGCGTGCTCGCCGTACTCATGATCGTCCTCTCGGCCGGGGCGGGACGGATGTCCCGAAAGGGGTTCTCAGGGCCGTACCCCGGAATTATCCGCCCCCCGATTCGGTCACTATAGAAGCCGCCGATCGCACCGGTTCACCCCGGGGCGCCGACTTATGAGGATTGAGTCTTGACTGACCAGTTGCGACTGATGGCCGTGCACGCCCACCCCGACGACGAGTCGAGCAAGGGCGCGGCCACCATGGCGAAGTACGTGTCCGAGGGGGTGGACGTGCTGGTCGTGACCTGCACGGGCGGGGAGCGCGGCTCCATCCTCAATCCGAAGCTCCAGGGCGACAAGTACATCGAGGAGCACATCCACGAGGTACGCAAGAAGGAGATGGACGAGGCCCGCGAGATCCTCGGGGTCAAGCAGGAATGGCTCGGTTTCGTCGACTCCGGTCTGCCCGAGGGCGACCCGCTGCCCCCGCTCCCCGACGGCTGCTTCGCCCTCGAGGACGTCGACAAGGCGGCCGGTGAGCTGGTGAAGCAGATCCGCTCCTTCCGTCCCCAGGTGATCACCACCTACGACGAGAACGGCGGCTACCCGCACCCCGACCACATCATGACCCACAAGATCTCGATGGTGGCCTTCGAGGGCGCGGCGGACACCGAGAAGTACCCGGAGGGCGAGTACGGCCCGGCGTACCAGCCGCAGAAGCTCTACTACAACCAGGGCTTCAACCGTCCCCGCACCGAGGCGCTGCACCAGGCCATGCTCGACCGCGGCCTGGAGTCCCCCTACGGCGACTGGCTCAAGCGCTGGGACGAGTTCGGCATGAAGCAGCGCACGCTCACCACGCACGTCCCGTGCGGCGACTTCTATGAGATCCGCGACAAGGCCCTGATCGCGCACGCCACCCAGATCGACCCCGACGGCGGCTGGTTCCGGATCCCGCTGGAGCTCCAGAGGGAGGTCTGGCCGACCGAGGAGTACGAGCTGGCGAAGTCCCTCGTCGATACCTCCCTCCCCGAGGACGACCTCTTTGCGGGCATCCGCGACAATGCCTGACATGAGCGCAAGCGCAAGCCTGGCAATGACACAGCTCGCCACCCTCGCCAAGGAGGTGGACGAGGACAAGGTGACCCCCGGCGTCCTCGGCTTCATCGTCTTCGCGGTGATGGCACTGGCGGTGTGGGCCCTGATGAAGTCGATGAACCGCCACATGAGCAAGGTCGACTTCGCGGAGTCCCCGGCCGCGAAGACGGAGGGCTCCGCCGAGGACGCCGAGGCCACCGGCCCGGCCAAGCCGCGGCAGGGCTGACGCCTTTCAGGGCCGGCGGGCCCGGCTCCTGAGGGCCCTGCCGCCGGGCCGGCGGACCCGCGGCATCCGCGTCACTGCCGGGCTGCGACCGCCACCCCCATGACCTCCCGGGCATGGCGGTTCGGCACCATGCCGAGCCGCCATGCCTGCCATCCCGCCTCCAGGTCCACGCCCCGCTCCAGCAGGAGCCGGTACGCCTCCAGGTAGCCGTCCAGCTTCGCGTCCCGGAGGGGATGGCCGGCGCGGGTCAGCCGGGCCAGTTCCTCCTGCGCCACCGCCGCGCCGACCTCCACACCGCCCGGAGCCGCATACGGCAGGAGCGTGCAGCGCAGGAAACGGGCCCAGTCCTCGCCCCGCCGGTCGCCGTACGAGGCGAACAGGCCCACCGCGTCGTCGCACAGGGCCAGCGCCTGCTGCGTACGGGTGTTCCCGGCATCCACCACCGCCAGCTCCAGGCAGGTCCACGCCTCCCCGTGGGCGACCCCGATGCGCTGGAAGTTGGCACGGGCGTCCACCAGGAGCTGGCGGGCGAAGCCGGAGTTCTTCAGCGAGCCGGTCTGGGCGGCCCGCTGGTCCCGGGTCACACGGGCCGAATGGTGCCGCGCGCAGGCGAGACCGTAGACGTCCTGCATGCGCGAGAACATCGTGCGGGAGCGCTCCAGCTCGCGTACCGCGACATCCAGGTTGCCCGTCTCCTCCAAGGCCTGGCCCAGGTAGTAGACGGACCACGCGTCACCTCGCGCGTCCTCGTTGTCGCGATGCCGGGCCGCCGCCTGGCGCAGTCCGTCCACCGCCTGGGAGGGATCCCCGGCGACCAGACGGGCGCGGGCCAGCTGGGTCAGCGCCCAGGCCTCCCCACGGGCGTCGCGCGTACGGCCGTACAGATCGAGGGCCTGGCGCAGCTCGGACTCCGCGCGCGGTACGTCGCCCATGCGCAGGCCCAGCTGGCCGAGCTGGAAGTGGGCCCACGCCTCGCCGTGCACCGACTCGCCGGCGCGGTGCAGGACCAGGGAATCGGTGAGCAGGTCCAGGGCCTCCGACACGCGCCCCCGGTCCCGTTCGACCGCCGCCAGCGCGTGCATCGTCCAGGCACGGTCGGTCGCCAGCTGGGGCGCCGACTGCAGGTCCAGGGCCTCGCGGAGTTTGGCCGCCGCCTCGGTGAGGTGGCCCTGGTGGTGCAGGGTGATACCGAGGGAGCACAGGGCGCGGGCCGCGCCCGCGTCGTGGTGGGCCTGCATATAGAGGTCGACCACCGAGGTCAGCGTCGTGCGGGCCTTGTCCAGCTCACCGAGCTGACGAGCCGCGATACCCGTACGCCACTGCACCGAGCGGACCAGCAGGCCCTGGTCCACGGCCTGCGCCAACTCGCTGATCTCGCCGAGGCGGTAGAGGTCGCCCCGCAGCAGGCAGTAGTCGCACAGGGCGCCCAGCAGATTGAGCACGGCAGCCTGGTTCGCGTCCTCCGCGTGCCTGAGGGCCGCCGTGATGAAGCTCGACTCGTCGTCCAGCCAGCGCAGCGCGTCGTCCAGCGAGGTGAATCCGTGCGGGCTGAAGCGGTCCGAGCGGGTCGACATGTTGCCGTCGACCAGGCGCAGAACGGATTCCGCGAGGTCGGCGTAGTTCACGATCAGCCGCTCCTGCGCCGCCGTACGCTCCGACGGCTCCTCCTCGTCGAGAAGGCGGGCGTGGGCGAAGTCGCGGACCAGGTCGTGCAGGCGGTAGCGGTTGCCGCGGACGTGGTCGATCAGGCCCGACTCGGACAGGGCCACCAGATGGCGTGTCGCCTCCGCCTCGTCCGTGGCCAGGAGCGATGCCGCCGCAGCCGCGCCCAGGGATGCCCGGCCCGCCAGCGCCAGCCTGCGCAGCAGCCGTCTCGCCGGCTCCGCCTGGTCGGTGTAGCGCAGCCACAGCACCCGCTCGATCGGCGCCACCGGACCGTACGCGCCCAGATCGGTCGCCAGCGTGCGCGGTGAGCGCGGCCCCAGCGACGAGCCGGCGATGCGCAGCGCGAGGGGCAGCCCGCCGCACAACTGCCGGACCAGGTCGGCGGATTCGGCGTCGTAGGGGCCCGAGGAATCCTGCGCCGCCGCGGACAGCAGCTCCTCCGCGCCCGCCGCGTCCAACGACTCCACCGGCAGCTGGTGCACCCACGCCGCGAGATCCGCGGGCAGGTCGAGAGCCTCCCGCGCGGTGACCAGGACCAGACTGTCGGAGCGCTCGGGGACGAGGGTGCGGACCTGCTCCGGGTCCGAGGCGTCGTCCAGCACGACGGTGACCGGGAGGCCGGTCAGATGCTGGTGGTAGAGCTCGCTCAGCCGCTTGACCTGCTGGTCCGCCGAGGACCGCTCACGGAAGAGAAGCTGCTCGCGTGGCGCGCCCAGACGGTTCAGCAGATGCAGCAGCGCGTCTCGCGTCGACAGCGGCGCCTCCTCCGTCGTGTCACCACGCAGATCCACCACGCACGCCCCGCGGAACTGGTCCTTCAGATCGTGGGCCGCGCGGATCGCCAGTGCCGTACGGCCGCTGCCGGGCGCCCCGTGCAGGACGACCACCGTCGGCTTCGTCTCCGTACTCGCCCGCGCCGCCTGCACCCACTGCCGGATACGGGCCATCTCCTGCCGGCGGCCCGCGAACGGACCCATCGGCTCGGGGAGTTGACCGAACGACTGCTCCAGCACGTTCCGGCCGCGGGCCGCCGCGCTCTTGTCCGTGCCCTTCAGCCGCGGCACCGACTTCTTCGGGCCGGTGGACGCGCTCAGCACCCGCTGCTGGTCGAGGTACGGGCGGATGCCCCGTACCTCCAGCGCCGTCAGCCACTGCAGCCGCAGCTGTTCCGGGCCGCCTGGCTGGCCGACGGCGCCCGCGCGCTGGTGTGCGGCGGGCAGATGCGTGCCGGCCACCTTCACGACCGTCGCCGCGGCGCCGACGACGCCCACGGTGACGCCCGCGCCGACGGCCGTCACCGTGCCGGTGCCCAGGGCCAGGTCGGACACCACGGCCGCGACCGCGGCCACGCCGGCCACCATCAGCGGCGTACCGCCGCCCTCCCGCGCGAACCGCTGCCCGAACGTCAGCCGGCCGGCCTCCGCCTCGTCCAGCGCGCGCGTATACGCCTCGTACTCCTCGGCCGCCACCTGCGCCATGGCGTCCAGCGCCCCACGCGCCCGCGACAACAGCACCTGCCCCTCGACGCGCCCGCCCGAGCGCCGCACCTCCTCCTCCACGGCCCGAGCCAACAGCCGCTCGGCCTCGGTGCGATGGGCGTCCCGCATGTCACGTCCCCCTCCGGCGGCAACGGCGTTCTTGGTCAAGTGTGCTGCCCACCGAGCATCGGGGCGAGGGGGCGAGCGGACTTCGATCATCCTGTGGGGTCGATGAATTGGCGCAGTCCGGTGCAGTCATACGGTCCGCCTTCGACGCCGCCCCTACAGCCGCCGAGTGCACCGAGAGCCTCGACACCGACGCCAACGTTCCGCTCCGCGTGCCGGCCGCACCTATTCAGGGGACGGGAAAGCTCGAGGTCACGTCTGGTGGATGCCTGACGCATGACGGAAGGGGTACTGCGGCAGGATGGACCTCATGCCGAACCGACTGGCGCACGAGACGTCCCCGTACCTCCTTCAGCACGCCGACAACCCCGTCGACTGGTGGCCCTGGTCCGGCGAGGCCTTCGAGGAGGCGCGGAAGCGGAATGTGCCCGTGCTGCTCAGCGTCGGCTATAGCAGCTGTCACTGGTGCCACGTGATGGCTCACGAGTCGTTCGAGGACCAGGAGACCGCCGACTACCTCAATGCCCACTACGTCAACATCAAGGTAGACCGCGAAGAACGCCCCGACGTCGACGCCGTCTACATGGAGGCCGTCCAGGCCGCCACCGGCCACGGCGGCTGGCCCATGACGGTCTTCCTCACGCCCGACGCCGAGCCCTTCTACTTCGGTACCTACTTCCCGCCCGCCCCCCGGCAGGGGATGCCGTCCTTCCGGCAGGTCCTGGAGGGTGTGCGCAGTGCCTGGGCGGACCGGCGGGACGAGGTCGCCGATGTCGCGGGGAAGATCACCCGGGATCTCGCCGAGCGGGAGATCTCCTACGGCGGGACCGAGGCACCCGGCGAGCAGGAGCTGGCGCAGGCGCTGCTCGGGCTCACCCGGGAGTACGACCCGCAGCGCGGCGGATTCGGGGGCGCGCCCAAGTTCCCGCCGTCCATGGTCGTCGAGTTCCTGCTGCGGCACCACGCGCGGACGGGGGCCGACGGCGCGCTGCAGATGGCCCAGGACACCTGCGAGCGGATGGCCCGGGGCGGGATCTACGACCAACTCGGCGGTGGCTTCGCACGGTACTCCGTCGACCGGGACTGGGTGGTGCCGCACTTCGAGAAGATGCTGTACGACAACGCGCTGCTGTGCCGCGTCTACGCCCACCTCTGGCGCGCCACCGGCTCCGAGCTCGCCCGCCGGGTGGCCCTCGAAACCGCCGACTTCATGGTGCGTGAACTGCGCACCAACGAGGGCGGGTTCGCCTCCGCGCTCGACGCCGACAGCGACGACGGGACCGGCAAGCACGTCGAGGGCGCGTACTACGTGTGGACGCCGCAGCAGCTGCGCGACGTCCTCGGGGACGACGACGCCGAACTCGCCGTCCGGTACTTCGGTGTGACGGAAGAGGGCACCTTCGAGCACGGTTCCTCCGTCCTGCAGCTTCCGCAGCAGGACGGGGTGTTCGACGCCGAGAAGGTCGCCTCCGTGAAGGAGCGGCTGCTCGCCGTGCGGGCCGAGCGTCCCGCCCCGGGCCGGGACGACAAGATCGTCGCCGCCTGGAACGGTCTCGCCGTGGCAGCCCTCGCCGAGACCGGCGCCTACTTCGACCGCCCCGACCTCGTGGAGGCCGCCGTCGGCGCCGCCGACCTCCTCGTACGGCTGCACCTGGACGACCACGCCCGCCTCTCCCGCACCAGCAAGGACGGCAAGGCCGGCGCCAACGCGGGTGTGCTGGAGGACTACGGCGACGTCGCCGAGGGCTTCCTCGCGCTCGCCTCGGTCACCGGCGAGGGCGTCTGGCTGGACTTCGCCGGGTTCCTGCTCGACCACGTGCTCGCGCGCTTCACCGACGCGGAGTCCGGCGCCCTCTACGACACCGCCGCCGATGCCGAGCAGCTGATCCGCCGACCCCAGGACCCCACCGACAACGCCGCCCCGTCCGGCTGGAGCGCGGCGGCCGGTGCCCTGCTGAGCTACGCCGCGCAGACCGGTGCGGAGCCGCATCGCGCCGCTGCCGTGAAGGCGCTGGGCGTCGTCAAGGCCCTCGGCCCGCGCGTCCCCCGCTTCATCGGCTGGGGGCTGGCCGTCGCCGAGGCCAACCTCGACGGTCCGCGTGAAGTCGCGGTGGTCGGCCCGTCCCTGTACGACGAGGGCACAAGGACGCTGCACCGTACGGCACTCCTGGGCACGGCCCCGGGCGCGGTCGTGGCCGTGGGCACTCCGGAGAGTGACGAGTTTCCGCTCCTTGTTGACCGGCCGCTGCAGCAGGGTGAACCCGCCGCGTACGTCTGCCGCAACTTCACCTGCGATGCCCCGACCACCGATCCCGACCGCTTGCGTACCGCGCTGAGCAGTTGAAACGGCAGCCAAATCGGAGCACTTACGCAGCCAGTGTTCGAATTACTCACTCTCGGGGCTCGTTGTGAGGAAATGCGCTCTTCATCAAAACGGCCTGCGGACTTCACAGATCCCCCTTAATGTCTCCACAGTGACGCGACGGTTGTAACTCACCGTTGCGACAGGGGGCATTGGGATCTGGGGGGATCTGTTGCTGACGTCTGTCTTCATAGCCGTCGTCTCGCTGGCCTTGTTCTGGATGGCGGCTTTCACCTTGTGGTGGCAGATGCACGCGTGGCGTACGCCCGAAGTGCTCGCCTCCACCCGGTTCAGCAGACCGGACGGCGGCGAGCACGTGTCGTTCTCGCTGCTGTTGCCGGCCCGGCATGAACAAGCCGTGCTGGACCACACCATCCAGCGGCTGCTGGAGTCCACACACACCGACTTCGAGATCATCGTCATCGTCGGGCACGACGACCCGGAGACCACCGAGGTGGCCGAGCGGGCCGCGGGACGTGATCCGCGGGTCCGTGTCGTCGTCGACACCCACGAGAAGAAGAACAAACCGAAGGCCATGAACACGGCGCTGCCGCACTGCCGCGGCGATGTCGTCGGGGTCTTCGACGCCGAGGACCAGGTCCATCCGGAGCTCCTCGCGCACGTGGACCACGCGTTCCGCACGACCGGGGCGGATGTCGTCCAGGGCGGGGTCCAGCTCATCAACTTCCACTCCAGCTGGTACAGCCTTCGCAACTGCCTGGAGTACTTCTTCTGGTTCCGCTCCCGGCTGCACCTGCACGCGCAGAAGGGGTTCATCCCGCTCGGCGGCAACACCGTCTTCGTACGGACGGACGTACTCCGGGAAGCCGACGGCTGGGACTCCAACTGCCTCGCCGAGGACTGCGATCTGGGCGTACGGCTGTCCAGTGTCGGCAAGAAGGTCGTCGTCGCCTACGACTCCGACATGGTGACCAAGGAGGAGACGCCCGGCAGCCTGATGTCGCTGCTCAAGCAGCGCACCCGCTGGAACCAGGGCTTCCTTCAGGTCTACCGGAAGAAGGACTGGAAGCAACTGCCCACGTTCGGGCAGCGGTTGCTGGCCCGCTACACGCTCACCACGCCGTTCCTGCAGGCCTTCACCGGGCTGATCATCCCGCTCAACGTGGCGATCGCGCTCTTCCTCGACGTGCCGGTGAGCGTCGCGTTCATCACCTTCCTGCCGGCTGTGACCGCGCTCGTCACGTTCGTCTTCGAGGTCGTCGGACTGCACGACTTCGGCAAGCAGTACGGGCTTCGGGTCCGCTTCGTCCACTACCTGAAGCTCATCGTGGGCGGCCCCTTCTACCAGGTGCTCCTCGCCGGCGCCGCGATCCGCGCCGTATGGCGTGAGCAACGCGGCCGCAACGACTGGGAGTTGACCAGCCACGTCGGCGCACATCTCGCGCACGTGAACCGAGAGGACGTTCCTGCGTGACCTCCACCCTTCCCGCGGTGACCACGGTCAAGGTCCCCGCGCAGCGGCAGCCTGCGCCCACGACGCGTTCGGCCAGTCGAACAACCCCGCCGACGCGACTGCGTTCGTCCCGTCCCGACCTGATCCTGTGCGGCGTGCTCCTCGTCGCGATCCTCGTCGTGCAGGGCTGGAACATCGCCGACTACCCGACCCTCAGCGACGACGAGGGCACCTACCTCGCCCAGGCCTGGGCCGTCCAGGAGGGCCGCGGCCTCGCCCACTACACGTACTGGTACGACCACCCGCCGCTCGGCTGGATCCAGCTCGCCCTGCTGACCTGGATACCGGCCGCGCTCAGCCCCGAGTCGATGACCGTCGGCACCATGCGTGCCGCGATGCTGGTCATCAGCGCGGTCAGCGCGGTCCTCGTCTACGTGCTCGGGCGGCGACTGTCCCTGCCGCGCTGGGCTGCCGGGCTCGGCATGGTCCTGTTCGGGCTCTCGCCGCTGTCGGTCGTCCTCCAGCGGGAGATCTTCCTCGACAACCTCGCGGTGATGTGGACGCTCCTCGCGTTCGCCCTCGCCGCCTCCCCGAGCCGCCATCTGTGGCACCACTTCGGCGCGGGGATCGCGGCGGCCACGGCCGTGCTGACCAAGGAGACGATGCTCTTCGTCCTCCCGGCGGTCTTCGTCACCATGTGGCGGCACAGCCACCGCGACACCCGCAAGTTCGCCCTGACCGGCGCCGTCACCGCCTGCGCGCTGATCGGCCTGTCGTATCCGCTGTTCGCCCTGCTGAAGGGCGAGCTGTTCCCGGGCAGCGGACACGTCTCGCTCTGGGACGGCATCAAGTACCAGATGACCAGGCCCGGTTCGGGCTTCATCCTCGACCAGGGCTCCGGTTCCTGGGGCGTCCTGCAGTCGTGGCTCTACTACGACCGCGTCCTCATCGTCGGCGGCCTCGCGGGCGGCCTGCTGCTCCTGGTCACCTGGCGCTGGTCGGTCACGGCACGCGCGCTCGCCGGTCCCTCCTTCGCGGTGGTGATCCTCGCCCTGGTGGCCATGCGCCCCACCGGCTACCTGCCCGCGATGTACGTCATCCAGGCGCTGCCGTTCCTCGCCCTCGTCCTCGCCGGCGGCACGGCCTCCGTGGCCCACGCCGTCCTGCGGCGACGGCGTTCCGAGGCCGAGAACCGGTATGTCACCGGCGGGCGGTACGCCCTCGCGGCCGTCCTCGCGATCGCGGCCGGCGCCTATGTCGTACCCCGCTGGTACGACGGCGCCCACACCGCCGTCACCGCCGACGCCAACGCGCCCTACCAGGCCGCCTCGAAGTGGCTGGCCACGGAGGTGGAGGACCCGAAGGACACCCGGGTGCTCGTGGACGACGCGCTGTGGCTGGACCTGGTGCACGCCGGGTACGAGCCCGGGCTGGGTGCCATCTGGTTCTACAAGGCCGACCTCGACCCGGCCGTGACGAAGACGATGCCGCGCGGCTGGAAGGACCTCGACTACGTCGTCGCCTCGCCGACGGTGCGGCGGGACGCGGTCGATCTGCCCAACGTCAAGGCGGCCATGGAGCACTCGAAGCCGGTCGCCGTGTTCGGCACCGGTGCGGACCGGATCGAGATCCGGCAGATCCAGACAGCATCCGGAGGGGTTCGATGACGCACGAGTACACCGCCCCCGGAGAGCTGGGCGAACCGTCGGTCGATGCTGCCGAGGTGCCCGAGCCGGGCGCCGTCACCATCGTCGTACCGACCTACAACGAGTCGGCGAACGTCCGGCAGTTGCTGCACCAGATCACCGAGTCGGTGCCGTCCCGGCTGCCCTGCGAGGTCGTCTTCGTGGACGACTCCAGCGACGACACCCCGCAGGTCATCAAGGAGGCGGCGCAGGACTGCCCGTTCCCGGTCACCGTCATCCACCGGGACGAGCCCGTCGGCGGGCTCGGCGGCGCGGTCGTCGAGGGGATGAAGGCGGCCGGCTCGGACTGGATCGTCGTCATGGACGGCGACTGCCAGCACCCGCCGTCCCTGGTCCCGGACCTGGTCGCCACCGGCGAACGCGCGAACGCCGGGCTCGTGGTCGCCTCCCGGTACATCAAGGGCGGCAGCCGGGCCGGGCTCGCCGGCAGCTACCGGGTGGCCGTGTCGCGCGGCGCGACCTGGCTGACCAAGTCCCTCTTCCCGCGCCGGCTGCACGGCATCAGCGACCCGATGAGCGGCTTCTTCGCGATCAGACGCAGCGACATCACCGCGGAGGCGCTGAAGCCGCTCGGCTACAAGATCCTGCTGGAGCTGGCGGTCCGCAGCCGCCCGCGCACGGTCACCGAGGTGCCGTTCGTGTTCCAGGACCGGTTCGCGGGGGAGTCCAAGTCCACGGCGGCGGAGGGCCGGCGTTTCCTGCGCCACCTCGCCGGGCTGCGTACGGCCGACCCGCTGTCCCGGATGGTGGTGTTCGGGCTGATCGGGCTGACGGGCTTCGTGCCGAACCTGGCCGCGCTGTGGGCGCTGACCCAGGCGGGCCTGCACTATCTCCCGGCGGAGATAGTCGCCAACCAGTTCGGCGTGGCCTGGAACTTCCTGCTCATCGAGAAGCTGCTGTTCCGCGACCGCCGCGTCCACCGCCACTGGGCCGACCGCACCGCACGGTTCGCGCTGCTCGCCAACGCCGACCTGGTGCTGCGCATCCCGCTGATCGCGCTGCTCGTCGGGCAGTTCGGGCTGGCCGTGCTGCCGGCCACCGCGCTGGCCCTGGTCATCACCTTCGTCCTGCGTTTCGTCGGTACCGAAGCGCTGGTCTATCTGCCGCGCCGGAGCGGGAAGGGCACCGGGCGCGGGAGCCGCACAGCAAGGAGTTCCGCATGAGAACCAGCCGCAAGAGATCCGGGAGGAGAACGGCCCTGCTGGCCGTCATGGGCCTCACCGGAGGCCTCCTTCTCACCTCGCCCGAGTCCGCTTCCGCCGCCAACCTCATCAAGAACCCCGGTTTCGAGACCGCCGGCACCGACGACATGCCCTACTGCTGGAAGAAGTCCGGCTGGGGCGACAACGACTTCACCTTCGAGACGACGACGGACGCCCACAGCGGCTCCAAGGCGATGAAGGTGTCGCTGACCCGCCGTGTCGAGGGCGACCGCAAAGCGCTGATCACCGAGTCCGCCGAGTGCGCGCCGGTCGTCACGCCGGGCAAGCAGTACGACCTGGGGCTCTGGTACAAGTCGACCACCCCCGACACCTCGGTCACTCTCTTCCGGCACGACGCGACGGCGGGCTGGCAGTACTGGACCGACCTCAAGACGCTGGAGATGGCGGCCGGTTGGACCGAGGCGACGGTCCGTACGCCCGAGGTGCCCGCCGGCACCGACCGGATCGCCTGGGGCGTCTCCGTCTACGGCACCGGCTCCGTCACCACCGACGACTACACGATGGACCAGGTCGCCGAACCGGTACCTGACCCGGTGTGCACGGGGACGGCCCAGGAGTGCGCGGACGGCCGCTGGGACGTGCTGCCCACCAAGAACCCGGTCCGCTCCATGCATTCCGTCGTCCTGAACAACGGCAAGGTGCTGCTGATCGCGGGCTCCGGCAACGACCCGACGATGTTCCAGGCGGGCACGTTCACCAGCGCGGTCTACGACCCGCAGAACGGCACGTACAAGCAGATCCCGACGCCGAAGGACATGTTCTGCGCCGGTCACGTCCAGCTCGACGACGGGCGTGTGCTCGTGATGAGCGGCAACAAGGGCTATCCGTCGGCGGACGGCACGATCGGCTACCAGGGCTACAAGGACTCGTACATCTTCGACCCGGTCAGCGAGACGTACAGCAAGACCAACGACATGAACGATGGCCACTGGTACCCGTCGGCCACCATCCTCGGCAACGGTGACGTGATCTCCTTCGGCGGGCTGAAGGAGGACTCGACCGGTTCGGTGACCGCCGAACTGTGGTCGGACGCCGAGCAGAAGTGGCTGGAGCTCTGGAAGGTCAACCAGACCTGGTCGTACTGGGGTCTGTACCCGTCGATGATCCTGATGCAGGACGGCCGCCTCTTCTACTCCGGCAGCCATGTCTTCGGCAACAACATCCCGGGCACCGGATCGGCGATCTACGACTACGGCGCCAACACGGTCACCCAGGTCCCCGGACTGCAGCGCAAGGACGAGCGCGACCAGTCCGCGAGCGTGCTGCTGCCCCCGGCACAGGACCAGAAGGTCCTCACCATCGGCGGCGGCAACATCGACTCCAACCCGGACGCGAACCGCCTCACCGACGTCATCGACCTCAAGCAGCCCAACCCGTCCTACGTCGCCGGGCCGCCGCTGCCGCAGGGCACCGTCGACCTCGGGGCCGGCAAGGTCCCGCAGACCGGCAACCAGGGCAAGATGTACGTCTCGGCCGTACTGCTGCCCGACGGCAAGGTCCTGGAGACCGGCGGCGCGCTGCACAACCGGGCCGACCCGGTGTACGAGTCGTCGCTGTACGACCCGGCGACCAACACCTTCGACCCGGTGGCGGCCGACCCGGAGGAGCGCGGCTACCACTCCTCGGCGTTCCTGCTGCCCGACGGCCGCGTGATGGCCACCGGCGACAACCCGGGCAACGGCTCCTGGAACCACGACGTGTCGATCTACACCCCGCCCTATCTCCTCAAGGGCGAACGCCCGACGATCACTTCGGTCATCGACACCGAGTGGACGTACGGCGACACCCAGCGGATCACCGTCGACCGGCCCATCGCCAAGGCCGAGCTGATCCGCCCGGCCGCGGTGACGCACTCCTCGGACCCGAACCAGCGCTTCGTGGATCTGCCTCTGTCGGTCGACGGCAACAACATCGACCTGAACGTGACGAGCAACCCCAACCTGGCCCCGCCCGGCTGGTACATGCTCTTCGCGGTCGACGCCAACGGAGTGCCGTCGGTGGCCAAGTGGGTGCACCTCCAGGGCCCGCAGGCCCTGAGCGCCACGGATTCCTCGGCGCACGTCCACGACTTCGCCGACAACCTCAAGGGCAAGGTCACGGGCCCCGGCAAGAAGCGCACCTCGCAGAAGGTCAGCCCGACCGTCTCCGGCTGCGACCGGCACTACGGCTCCGCCAACGTCTGCGTTCCGACCGACTTCCCGCCGACCGTGAAGGCGACGACGAAGGCCCGCTGCGACTGGCTGAAGAAGAACGACTACGGCCGCCTCAAGGTCAACGGCAAGGACGACCCGCTGCGGCTGGACAGGAACAGGGACGGAATCGCATGCGGAAAGGGTGATGTGACCCGGCGTTAGCCGGCGTAGTCGGCGAGGGCGCGCTCCACGATGGCCACCAGCTGTTCGTGGTGCGCGCCCTTCCAGTACGCGCGCCTGCACTCGGTGCACTGCGCGAAGACGTCGTACGACCGCTGCGTGCCGCCCTCCAGCTGGTCCGCCACCTCCTCCTTGGTGGCCTTCTTGAGCAGGCCGTTGCAGGCGGTGCAGCGGGTCCAGGGCCGCAGTTCGGGGCGGAACCGGTCCAGGATGTCGCGGAGTTGGTCCTCGGGGCGGGTGCTGTAGACGTACGCCCCGGCCCACAGCTCACGGCGCCGCAGCAGGCCCCGGTCCCGGCTGAGCAGGACCCGCTGCTCGGCGGCCGACAGCGCGGCCAGCGCCGGGTCGCCGATGTCCGTCGACTCGTACGCCGTGTCCACACCGAGCAGGCGCAGACGGCGGGCGAGGGTGCCGAGGTGGACGTCGAGCAGGAAGCGCAGCGGGGCGCCGGGCACCCGCTGGGGGCGCTCGACGGGCCGTACGGCAACGGACTGGCCGGCCGCCGGGATGTGCGAGACCGGTACCTCGTGGCCGTCCGCGACCAGCGTGCCGACCTCGGTCAGCGGGACGCCGAGGGACTCCACGACATGGCCGAGGGTCGAGACGCCGTCCGCGGTGACCTGGGCGGCACCGTCCTGGCGCCGTCCGTTGGGAAGGAACAGGCGCAGCTCGGGGGCGAACTCGACGTGGATCTCGGGACCGTTCACCCGGCCAGGATGACACGGCCCCTGGCCCCCGCCTCAGGTGTTTTTCGCGGGGAGGCCGTGCTCGATGACGTCCAGGGTGCGGTCGAGGAGGTCGTGCAGGTCGTCCTGGAAGTCGTGCTCCGCCCAGTACACGGAGATCTCCGCGAGGCCGCCCATGAGGGACATCGTGTAGACCCGTGCCTCCAGGCTGTCCTGGGGCAGACCGGTGCGCTCGGCGACGGCCTCCGCGAGCATCCGGCCGGTGACCGACATGCTCTCCAGCATCCGTGAGCGCACTGCGGGCACCTGGACGAGCAGGTGGGAGCGCAGTCGGACGGCCTCGGGATCCTCCTGCGTCGCGGCGGCGATGGCGAGCCGCATGACGTACCGCAGGGACTCCATCCACGGCTCGTCCGCCGGCCGCTTGCGCAGTTCGGCCAGCAGGATCGGGTCGTACTCGTCCGTGAGGACGATGTCCTCCTTCGTCGGGAAGTAGCGGAAGACCGTGGACGGCGACACCTCGGCACGCTCGGCGATCTGCTCGATCGTGGTGGCGTCGTAGCCCTGCTCCTTGATCAGCGCGTACGTCGCGTCGCGGATCGCCGTCCGGGTCTTGATCTTCTTCCGCTCACGAAGCCCCAGCTGGGGACGGTCGGTCAGAGGAGAGGAGTGCGCGGGGGTCATGGGGCTCATTGTCGGGCATCGGCCCCCGCGGCGGCCATGTCCGGGTTCTCGGGCTCACGCGCATCGGGCGTGCCCGGCAGGAACGCCGCCGCCAGCAGGGCGGAGACGAGGGCCGCGACGCCGCACACCAGGAGCACGACGCCCATGCCGAGGACGTACGCGCTGTTCGCGGAGGCCGCCAGCTCCGTCGAGCCGGCCCGCTCGGCGACGAGGTGCGCCGCGACCACGGACTCTGCGGCGGTGTCGGCGGCCCGCGCGGGCAGCCCGGTGACGTCGAGCCGGTCCCGGAAGGCGGCCGCGAGCAGGCTGCCGAGCAGCGCGATGCCGATCGCGCCGCCGACCTGACGCAAAGTCATCAGCAGCCCGGATCCGCTGCCGGCGCGGTCGCGGGGCAGGGCGCTCAGGCCGCCGTTCATGGCGGGGATGAGCGAGAGGCCGAAGCCGAGTCCGGTGACGGTGAGCCACAGCGCGACGAATCCGTAGCCGGAGTGCACCGTCGTACGGCTGCCGAGAAGCCCGGCGAAGGCCAGTACCACCAGGCCCGCGCTCACCGCGGCCCGTGCACCGAAGCGGGCGACGACCTTCGGCGCGAGGCGGGAGGCGACCAGCAGGCCGCCCATCATCGGCAGCAGGCGCACGCCGGTGCCCAGGGCGTCGTGGCCGAGGACGGCCTGGAGGTAGGGCGGCAGCACGAACAGCAGGCCGGTCAGGATGAACGTCACCAGGGTGGCGGCGACGGTGTTGAACAGGAAGCCGCGGTGGGCGAGCAGGGTCATGTCGAGCATGGGGCGCTCGACCCGGCGTTCGCGCAGCACCAGCGCGGCGATCAGGAGAGCGGCGGCTCCGAGCATGGCCACCACCAGTGGGTCGCCCCAGCCCCGGGTGGGTGCCTCGATGATGCCGTAGACGAGGGCGCCGAGCCCGGACGCGGCGAGTGCTGTCGAGACGGTGTCGACCTTGGGGGAGGCGGGATCCTTCGTCTCGGGGAGCAGGAAGAGGCAGGCGGCGATGCCGATCGCGGCCATCGGGACGTTGATCAGGAAGACCGAGCCCCACCAGAAGTGGTTCAGCAGCCAGCCGCCGATGATCGGGCCGAGCGGCAGGCCGAGCGCGGAGGCGGCGGAGGTGATGCCGACGGCCTTGGTGCGCTCCTCGGGGCCGAACAGCGTGGGCAGCACGGACAGCGAGAGCGGGGTGACCAGGGCCGCGCCGACGCCCATCACGGCTCGCGCGGCGATCACCGCGGTGACGTCGCCGGCGAGTGAGCCGACCAGCGAGCCGACGAGGAAGATCCCGAGCCCGGTGATCAGCATCCGCCGCCGCCCGAACCGGTCGCCGAGCAGGCCCGCGGGGAGCATCAGCGCGGCGAAGACGACGACGTACGCGTCCGCCATCCATTGCTGCTGGCCCGTGGTGGCGCCCAGGTCGGCGGCCATCGTCGGCAGCGCCACATTGAGGATCGTCATGTCGAAGCCGAGCGTGAGCATGCTCGCGACGAGGGCGCCGAGCGCCCACCAGCGGCGAGCATCTGTAGTGACAGTAGCCATGAAATGAGAGTAACTCTCAAAAGAGTAAAACCGTCAATATCCTGCGACTGTCAATATTTTTGGGCCGCGAAAAAGGGCCACGGCCTGGAAGCCGTGGCCCTGAAGGGCGGTGCGGTGGGCTACGCGTGCTGGTACGCGACCAGTGAGATCCCCACGTAGTGCACGACGAACGCCGCCAGCGTGAAGGAGTGGAAGACCTCGTGGAAGCCGAACCAGCGCGGTGACGGGTTCGGGCGCTTGATGCCGTAGATCACGCCGCCCGCGCTGTAGAGGAGGCCGCCGACGATCACCAGGACCAGTACCGCGATGCCGCCGGTGCGCATGAAGTCCGGCAGGAAGAAGACGGCCGCCCAGCCCATCGCGATGTAGCAGGGCGTGTACAGCCAGCGCGGGGCGCCGACCCAGAACACCCGGAAGATGATGCCCGCCGCGGCCGCGCCCCAGATGCCCCACAGCAGCCACTGCCCCTTGGCGCCCGGCAGCAGCAGCATCGTCAGCGGCGTGTACGTGCCCGCGATGATCAGGAAGATGTTGGCGTGATCGAGCCGGCGCAGGACGCCGTCCATGCGCGGGCTCCAGTTGCCCCGGTGGTACAGCGCGCTCACGCCGAACAGCAGGCAGGCCGTGAGGGCGTAGATCCCGCAGGCGAGACGGCCCCGGGGTGAGTCCGCGAGGGCGGTGAGCGCCAGACCCGCGACGAGCGCCGCCGGGAACATTCCGAGGTGCAGCCAGCCGCGGAGCCTGGGCTTGATCTCGTCCGAGAGCTGCTGGGCGTGGTGCGCGATCTGGTGCGGCAGGGAGGGCGCGCCGGAGCCGCCGCCGGCGGCCGGCGTGTCCGAGGATGCGTCGGGGACGGGCGCAGTCATGCCCTGCATCGTACCTACGGAACCGTAAGTTACGTATCAGGGCGGCGAGATGGGCACCCAGAAGTGGCCATCATCTCATGAGGTGCCAGTCGGGGGCGCACCCGGGGTGAAGTCATGGTGACGCATCGAAAACATCCGGATGAGTGGCGATGCTCACGCCGCTCACCTGTGACGCCCTCTGGACATATGCGCAGTCGCGTCGGATGATCAAATGAGTGCGGTCGGCACCGGATGAGCGCGAAAGATCCACAGCAGATCCAGCCCGCGCAGCATCCGGGTCGCGGCCCCCACGGGGCATACAAGGGCATATTCAGGACAAGAACCCCTCATTTAGGAGCAACCGTGGCGCGCGACATCGCGGCTCCCCCCGTCGTCCCCACCACCCACCGGGAGCTGGTCTCGTGGGTGAACGAGATCGCTGAACTGACGCAGCCGGACAGCGTGGTCTGGTGTGACGGATCCGAGGCCGAGTACGAGCGTCTGTCCGAGGAGCTCGTCGCGAAGGGCACCTTCAAGAAGCTCGACCCGATCAAGCGCCCCAACTCGTACTACGCGGCCTCCGACCCGACCGACGTCGCCCGCGTCGAGGACCGGACCTTCATCTGCTCCGAGAAGGAGGAGGACGCAGGCCCGACGAACCACTGGAAGGACCCCGCCGAGATGCGGGAGATCTTCGCCGGCGAGAAGGGCGTCTTCCGCGGCTCGATGCGCGGCCGCACGATGTACGTCGTCCCGTTCTGCATGGGCCCCCTCGGCTCCGACCTGTCCGCGATCGGCGTCGAGATCACCGACTCCGCCTACGTAGCGGTCTCCATGCGCACCATGACCCGCATGGGTCAGCCCGTCCTCGACGAACTCGGTGAGGACGGCTTCTTCGTGAAGGCCGTGCACACGCTCGGCGCACCGCTGGAGGCGGGCGAGCGGGACGTGCCCTGGCCGTGCAACAGCACCAAGTACATCTCCCACTTCCCCGAGGCCCGCGAGATCTGGTCCTACGGCTCCGGCTACGGCGGCAACGCCCTGCTCGGCAAGAAGTGCTACGCCCTGCGCATCGCCTCCGTGATGGCCCGCGACGAGGGCTGGCTGGCCGAGCACATGCTGGTCCTCAAGCTCACCCCGCCGCAGGGCGAGGCCAAGTACGTCGCCGCAGCCTTCCCGAGCGCCTGCGGCAAGACCAACCTCGCCATGCTGGAGCCCACCATCTCCGGCTGGACCGTCGAGACGATCGGCGACGACATCGCCTGGATGCGCTTCGGCGAGGACGGCCGGCTGTACGCGATCAACCCCGAGGCCGGTTTCTTCGGCGTCGCGCCCGGCACCGGTGAGCACACCAACGCCAACGCGATGAAGACCCTGTGGGGCAACTCCGTCTTCACCAACGTCGCCCTCACCGACGACAACGACATCTGGTGGGAGGGCATGACGGAGGAGACCCCGGCCCACCTGACGGACTGGAAGGGCAACGACTGGACGCCGTCCTCCGAGACGCCGGCCGCCCACCCCAACGCCCGCTTCACCGTCCCCGCCTCCCAGTGCCCGATCATCGCGCCGGAGTGGGAGGACCCCAAGGGCGTGCCGATCTCGGCGATCCTGTTCGGTGGCCGCCGTGCGACGGCCGTCCCCCTGGTCACGGAGTCCTTCGACTGGAACCACGGCGTCTTCCTCGGCGCCAACGTGGCCAGCGAGAAGACCGCCGCGGCCGAGGGCAAGGTCGGCGAGCTGCGCCGCGACCCGTTCGCGATGCTGCCGTTCTGCGGCTACAACATGGGTGACTACATGGGTCACTGGGTCGACGTCGCCAAGGGCAAGGACCAGGCGAAGCTCCCGAAGATCTACTACGTCAACTGGTTCCGCAAGAACGACGAGGGCAAGTTCGTCTGGCCCGGCTTCGGCGAGAACAGCCGCGTCCTGAAGTGGATCGTCGAGCGCCTCGACGGCAAGGCCGAGGGCGTCGAGACCCCCATCGGCATCCTGCCGGCCAAGGGCGCGCTGGACACGAACGGCCTGGAACTGGCCGACTCCGACCTGGACTTCCTCCTCACCGTCGACAAGGAGGTCTGGCGCGAGGAGGCCGCGCTCGTCCCCGACCACCTGAACACCTTCGGCGACCACACGCCGAAGGAGCTGTGGGACGAGTACCGCGCTCTGGTGCAGCGCCTGGGCTGAACCAGCCCCCAAAGACGCCGCGGCCGGCTCCGATTGTGCCCTGACCAGCAATATCGTCACGGCCGGCCGCGGTGACAGCACCACAGACCGGCGAGGTTCCGTACAACGGCGTGCGGGGCTGTGGGCCTGTCGTCGCACACTCCGTCCGCCCCGACGGGAGGAACGCGACGACGGGCCCTCGCCTGTTACCGGGCCCGTTTTGCCTACCGGGCCCGTTCTGCGGTCGTGCCGCCTTGAACGCACGATCTTCACGGCTGTTTCATATGCCTCACAGGAGCGTCACTGATCCCAGTGGGCGCTCAACTCAGCCTGTGGGGGGCACAGTTGAATACTGCACACCGTCCCAGACGCCTCGCGGCCACGCTGCTCGCCGCCGCACTCGCCGGGGCCGGCCTGACCGTCGCCGCGGCCCCGGCGGCGCACGCGGCCGCGTCGGACGCCGTGGTCAAGCTGCCGTTCTCGTCGTACTCCGCGCTGGCCGTCGACAACGTCCACCAGCGTGTCTTCGTCGCCGACAGCAATGTCGGCTACTACCTCAACTCCGGCACCATCGCCGTCTACAACTTCGACGGCGAGCGCCTCACGACGATCATCACCAACCAGGCCCATGTCTCCGGCCTGGCGGTCAGCGCCGACGGCAGCAAGCTGTACGCCGGTCTGCGCGACCGGATCGAGGCCTACGACACCACCACCTACCAGCGGACCACCCTCGCCTCCGCCGGCACCGACCACTGCGGCCGTGAACTGGCCCAGTCCAGCGGCCAGATCTACTTCACGACACCGAACTCGTCGAGCCCCTCCCAGTGCGCCACCGCCGAGACCCGCCTGGAGGGCGTGGTGAACGGCGTGCCCACGACCACCGGCTGGCTCGACTACGGCGACCTGCTGCTGGAGGCCGGTGCCGGCGACCGGATGCTCATGGGCCAGCCGCTCAACGCGAAGGCCGCCAACCCGTTCGTCACCGTGTACGACACCGGCAACGGCTCCCTCGTCCGAGGCGCCGCCCGGCGCTTCGCCGACGCCGACGGCAAGGGCGCCCTGGACCTCAAGGACCTGGCGTTCTCCGCCGACGGCACCAAGGTCGCCCTGGCCGACGCCACCGCCGGCACCCGGCTGCTCAACGCCGACGACCTGTCGGACGCGGCCACCGGCTACCCGGCGCTCCCGTCCGGCGCCACCGCCAGCTCGGTCGCGTTCAGCGGCGACGGCAAGTACATCGCGCGCGGTGCTTCGGCCACCGGGTCGACCCCCGACCTGCTGGTGCAGCCAGCCGACCCGGCGGACTCGACGGCCCCGCTGGAGTTCGCCTTCGAGGGCAGCCTCGACGGGGACAAGGTCGTCCCCCGCGGGATGGAGTGGTCGGCGGACGGCTCCCGGCTGTTCGCGGTCACCACGAACACGGCCGGCAACCAGTACTGGCTGCACATCATCCAGCCCCCGGCCGTCCAGTACGACGCCCGCTTCACCGGCGGCCTCACCCACAGCCCCGCCCAGGCCGTCGCCGGCGAGGCACTCGCCGTGCGCGGCAAGCTGGAGCAGGACGGCCCGGCACCCGCCGAGCCCCTGAAGGTCAAGGCGACCCGGACCGACGCGAACGGCACGCACGAACTCGGCACCTTCACCGTCAAGGCGGACGGCAGTTTCACCGTCCTCGACGAACCCGGCCTCGTCGGCGACGCCACCTACCGGGTCTCCTTCCTCGGCGACCTGACCCACCGCCCCGCCGAGGACGTCACCGCCACCGTGTCCGTCGGCAAGGCGCCCACCTCGATCGCGCTCACCGCGCCCGAGGAGGCGTCGATGAGCTCGGGCATCGAGATCACCGGCGCCTTCACCGCACAGGGCAAGGCGCTGCCGGACCGGGCCGTCCTCAAGGTCGCGCGGACCGACCGGCTCGGCACCGGCACCCTGTCGTCGGTGACCGTCGCCGCGGACGGCACCTTCACGATCAACGACATCCCGCGCGCCCGGCGCAACGTGACCTACACGGTCAGCTGGCCCGGCGACGACCTGCACAGCGCGTCCACCGCCTCGGCGACGGTGTTCGTCACGCGGTAGCCGGCCGGGTCACCCGGTTCACAGCGTCCCGCCCCGGTCCTCCAGATACCGGGTGTGGGTCTCCTGGCGGCGGGCCTCCACCTCGCGCAGGCCCGCCGCCAGGCGCTCGGCATCCTTCCTCAGCAGGCCGAGCTGGCGCTCCAGATGCAGTTCGGGGGAGTCGGTTCCGGGTGTCATCCGCGTCCACCAGCGTGTCCGTACGAAGCTGTCGACGGCCTCGGGGAGGTCGCGCCGCACGATCCGGGAGAGCATGTGCACGCCCTCCGGGTCGTGTGTGAGCAGCTCGGCGACCCAGCCGCGGTCGAGCAACGCGGTGAGCAGCTCGGTGAGTTCACGCAGCCGGGCGGCTGCCGTGACCGACAGGTCGATGTCCGTCAGATAGCCGCGCAGCTTCTCGAAGTCGCCCCGCAACTCGTCGAGCTGGGCCGACGGGTCCGGGAAGTCGGGCAGCGCGGGCCGCTCCGGCGGGGCGATCAGCGCGCCCGCGCCGTAGAGACCGGCGACGACGACGGGCCAGTACGGGCCGGCCACCCCCGTGAAGGTCAGCACCAGGCCGACCAGCCCGCATCCGCTCCCGGCGATGTTCTTGCGGGACTCCAGGTACGCGAACGCCTTACTGGTAGCCACGGATCTCCTCGAAGGCGCCGTCCAGCGAGCCCTCCTGGGCGTCGAAGAGGCGGCCGCCGGTCAGCTCGGCGATGTGCTCCAGCTCGGAGCGGTCGGAGTCGCCGAAGAGGATGGGGAAGACGGGCGTCTCCCGTCGGCCGCGGTCGAGCCCGGCGTAGAAGGCGTCGAAGTCGGCCGCCTCGGCACCGGTGGTGTTCTCGCCGTCCGTCATCAGCACGACCGACGTGAAGGTGTCCTGGGACCCGCCGGCGCCCAGATGCTCGTACGCCTTCTCCAGCGAGGTGTAGATCGCCGTGTCGCCCTCGGCGGTCAGCGCGTCGGTCTCCTCGCGGATCCCGGCGAGCCCGGCCTTCGGGTCGGCCGGGTCGACGACATGCGTGGCCACGCTCTTCACGTCCGACCCGAAGGGCATCAGCGTGACCTCCTCGCGCTCGCGGAAGTCGCCGGTGAGGTCGGCGAGCGCCTGCTTCAGCTGCTCCAGGCGGTCGCCCTCCATCGAGCCCGAGGTGTCGAGGACGTAGACCGTCCTGGACGGGCGGCGCAGGTCGTTCTCGTACGAGTCGAGCAGTCCGTCGGCCACGGAACGGCTGCCCGGGAAGGGCAGTTCGCGCCGCCTGCCGGTCTCCAGGCCGGGCCCCGGCCGGACGGAGGCGACGACCGGGCGGCGGTGGGTGCGCTCGGTGATCAGCCGCTGGATGCCGTCGGTGCGCAGGGCCTCGGTGACACGGCGGACGTCCTCGCGGGTCGCGGCGTCGGTGGACGCGAGCGAGGAGAGCGGGTAGTCGGCGGTGACGACGCCGTCCTCGGGGCGGATCACGGTCAGGCCCGGGATGCCCTTGAGGACGGACTCGTAGTTGAGCAGCGCGTCGACGTTCCCGCGCCGCTCGTACGCCGCCGCCAGCCAGCCCGACGACCCCGACGTCAGCTTCTGCCCCTTGAAGAACTCCTTCAGGCGGGGCGTGGCCTTGGTGACGTCGGCGTCGGTGAGCGCGGACTGGGCGCCGGAGAGGGCCGAGGCGACGGAGATCAGCGTGGCGAAGCCGGAGTTGGAGCGGGCCGGGTCGGTCATGCCGTACGTCAGCCTGCCGTCCTGGACGGCCTGCTCGATCTGCGACCACGTGACGGCATCCGGCTTCCAGCCGAGCCGGCCGAGGGCCGTGCTCCTGACCCCGAGGGCGACCGGGCTCGACATCACCGGCGTCTGAGACACGACCTTCTTCGCCGCGTCGGGGCGCAGCCGCAGATAGTCGTTGGAGGACAGCCACAGGGCGTCGTACCGCCCGTCCACCTTGCCCGTCGCCAGCATCTCGACGGCGTCGAGGGTGCCCATGTACGTGGGCCGGACCTTGACGCCGGTGTCGTCGGCGATCCGGTCGAGGACCGGGGTCATGTCACTGAGCTCGCTGGACGCGAGGACGCGCAGGGTGCCGGGCTGCGGGGCGTTCGGGTTCGGGTCGTCGGTGCCCTGTTCCGAGGTGCACGCCGTGAGCAGCGCCACCGCCGCGAGGGCGACGGCGAGCAGGCGCCGGGGGCGTGGAGTGTGTCGGGGGTGTCTCATCCGAGGCCACCCTCCAGCGCGGCCTGCGAGCGACTGCGGTCCAAGTAGGCGCTCGCGTGCTGCAGTTCTGCGGTCAGGTTCTCCACCGTCGTCGCCATCGCCTCGGTCGCCTGGACCTTGTAGGTGTCGATGGCGTCGAGGGTGCGGTAGATCTGCTGGAAGGCCGAGCGCAGGGTCTCGGCGCCGACGGCCGGGTCGGCGGCGATGCGCTGGATCTCGCCGCTCTGCGTGGCGAGCATCTCGGCGTTGCCCCGGATGAGGTCCTCGGTCGTTCCGCGCAGCGCGTTGACCTGCTCGATGACCTTCTTCTGGTTGTCGAGGGCGGAGGCCAGCATCACGGAGATGCGCAGCGCCGAGACGGTCGTGGTCGCGGCCCGGTCGACGCCCTTGATCAGCTCCTCGTTGTTGCGCCGTACGACGTCCATGGCGAGGTATCCCTGCGCGCACACCGCGAGCTGGGTGAGCAGGTCCTGGTGCTTCTGCCGGACGGGGAAGAGGATGTCCGCCCGGAGGTTGTCCGCCTGTGCGGGGTCCTGTGCCTCCACACCGGTGATGTGCTGCCCGACGGCCGTGTCCAGGGCCTCCGCCAGGACGACGTACTCCTGGAGCTTGCCCATGGTCTCCCACAGTCGCACCCGCTCGGTCTGCAGGGCGGCGTTGTCGCGGCGGAGCTCGTCCTGCCCGCCCCGCAGCGACCCCACGATTTTGTTGAGGGTTCCCTGGGCGGAGGCGTACTTGGCGACGTGGTCGCGCAGCTTGTTGCCGCCGGGAAGCCGGGAGAGGAACTTGCGCCCCTTGGCGGCGGGCAGATCCCGCGGGTCCAGGTCCTGAACGACCCGCCGCAGCTCCACGAGCGAGCCCGCGACCTGCGATTGGGCGTCCCCGCCCTGGTCCGGCAGGCTGCGGATGGTCCGTTCCAGCATGCGGTTGGACTGCGCGGCTGCGGTCCGCATCTCGCCGGCGCCGAGGCCGGTGATCTCACCGACCTTGCCGGCGAACTCGGGGGAGCGGGCGTCGAGCGCCGCGAGCCCCTCCACGTACGCGGAGGCCTTCTGGGCCATGTCCGCACGGACGCCCTCGTCGACCGGGACGAGTCCGCCGGCCTTCTCGCGCGGCACGGTGGCCACGGGCTCGGGCGGAGTGAGGACGAACGTGTCGTCGTTGTTGTTCATGAGGTGGTGCCCCCCTTATCCGCGCGCCCGTCGCGCCAGCTCGTGCAGCACCTTGGCGGTGGGCACGGGCGCCTGGCGGACGCCGGTCAGTTCCTGCTTGAGATACGTCGTGTCCGAGGCGAACTCGGTGACCTCGCCCTGCGGGCGGAACCCGTGCCTGACCTCCAGCGCCCGCAACTTCGGGTCGGTGGCGAGGAGTTCGGCGACCGCCTTGCCGTTCTCGGTGAGCGGTACGACGGTGTGGTCGCTGTTGACCGTGGTGTCGGGGTAGAGGACGACCAGGTCGTCGGGCTGCTGCCCGTCCGTCAGCATCGAGGCCACCTGGGACTCGTAGACGACGACGAGCGGATTGCCGGCCCCGCTGACGAAGTCCCGGAAGGCGGCGTCGCTGCTGGACTGCTGGGCGCCCTGCACACTGACCAGCTTGTGCAGCAGCGGCGAGGCGCGGTCCACCTCGGCGCCGGAGGCGACGACCTTGCCGCCGTTCGCGACGTAGGAGGCTGCGGCGAGGTAGAGGGCGCCGGAGTTGGAGGTCTCGGGGTCGGTGCTGGAAAGGTAGAGCGTGCCCGTCAACTCCCCGTACTTCCCGGCGCCCTTGAGCTGCTGCCAGGTGCGGTCGGAGCGGGCGGCGTCCAGGTAGGCGGCCATGTCGAAGGTGCCGCGGTGTGCGGTGTCCAGGGTGGCGAGCTTGTTCGCCGCGAGCACCTCGGCGGCGCTCCTGTGCGCCACGACGACGAGGGGCGAGTAGAAGGGGCGGGGGAGAGTCCCCGTCACCTTGTACTTCGTGGCGAGTGCGGCGGCCGGCGCCTGGCTCGACGGCAGCGCGAGGTCGTACCCCGCGAGGTCGAGTCCCTCCATGGCCCAGGACCCGGAGGTCTCGGCCTGCACGGTGTAGCCCTTGGCGGCGAGGGCCCGCACCACGTCGGGATCGGCGAAGAACTCCGCCTTCTCCGATCCGATCACCGCGCGCACGGTCTTCGTTGCCGTGCTCGTGTCCCCATCACTGCGGCCCGCGACGACGGCGGCCACCACGCCACCGATCAGCAACACCGCGAGGACGATTCCTGCAATTCGTCTCACGCCGGGGAGAGTGCTCGCGGAATCCAACGTTCCCCGCCGCGGGGGGTGAACGGGGGGTGTATTACCGGTCCCGGTATGCCACGGGAGCGGCTTGCGGTCAGTCCGTGTCGTCGCCCATCTTGCCGTAACGGCGGAACGCCGAAGTCTCCACCGTCCAGGGGCCGAACGGCACCGAGTCGCCGTAGATATACGGCTCCTTGTGGCTGTAGCGCTCCTTGCACGGGTCCGAGTGGACCTCGATGGTGCCGGTGCGCGGGTCGACGATCAGGTAGTCGGTGATGCCCATGGCGGCGTACTCGGTGAGCTTCTCGCCGTAGTCGTTGCCGGGGTTCGACGGGGAGACGATCTCAATGACCGCGAGTACCTGTGTCGCGTCGACGGCGAGGCCCTCCTCGTCGAGGGCATCCTCGGGGATGACGACCGCGTCCGGTCGGCGCATGCGGCCGACGGAGGGGTGCTCGATCTCGGGGCCGGGGACGCAGCCGTGACCCGGGTGTGTGGCGAGGAGCTGTGCGTCCAACTGCTTGCAGATGCGGCGAACGGTGCCCTCGTGACGCTTCGAGGGGCACATCATGGCCAGGATCGGGCCGGACGGGCCGATCTCGACGGACCAAGTCCCTTCGAGCCGCTCGGCATGGGCTCCGAGTTCTTCGGCGATCGCGCGCATCTTCGCGTACTCCATGTCTTCAGAGTACGGAAATCGTGGCACCCGGTCCGCGCGTCGCTGCGGGTGCACGCGGACCGGGGCCGTTCGAGGGGGGTGTCAGCCGACGCCGGTCAGCTCCTGCGACTCGGGCTGCGCGGCGGCGTGCGCGTCCATCCGCTCGGCGGCCAGGATCGCCGCCGCGGTGTCCGCGCGGGATGCCGCGACGACCAGCGCCCGCCCCGCCAGGGCATGCGCCCGGTGATGCAGTGCCGCGATCCTCGCGTCGCCGCCGGAGGCAGCCGCGCGGGCCGGCGCACGTCCGTCCCGCAGCCGGGCCACCTGCTCGGCGAGCCGCTCGGCGGCCTCGTCGAGGTCGGTGGACGGGGCCTGCGCACGCAGCTCGTCCGTGACGGCGAGCAGCGCCGCGAGATGGCCCGCGAGCTGGATGTCCAGCTCCTCCTCGCGCGACCGGTGGGGGTAGTCGGAGGTGATGCCGGCCATCGTGCTGTGGACCGACTTGGTGCGGATCGGTTCGTACATGGGGATGGCCTCCTGTGCTCTGACAGGAAGCCATCCTAGCTTAGATTCTGTCTAAAGTTGAGTCATTCACGAAAGTGGACCATCTGCACACGCAGGGTCACGGCTGGCCGTACCCGTCGAGGAACCGCCCGATCCGTCCCATCGCGTCCCGCAGGTCCGCGACCGTCGGCAGAGTCACCACCCGGAAGTGATCCGACTCGGGCCAGTTGAAGCCCGTGCCCTGGACGACCATGATCTTCTCGCTCCGCAGCAGGTCCAGGACCATCTGCCGGTCATCCTTGATCTTGAAGACCTTGGGGTCGAGGCGCGGGAAGAGATACAGCGCCCCCTTCGGCCGTACGCATGTCACGCCGGGGATCTGCGTCAGCAGCTCGTACGCGACATCCATCTGCTCCTTGAGCCGCCCCCCGGGCAGCACCAGGTCGTTGATGGTCTGCCGCCCGCTGAGCGCGGCCACGACCCCGTGCTGGCCGGGCATGTTCGCGCACAGCCGCATGTTCGCGAGGATGGTGAGGCCCTCGATGTAGGAGTCGGCGTGGGCGCGCGGGCCCGAGATCGACATCCAGCCCACCCGGTACCCGGCGACGCGGTACGCCTTCGACATGCCGTTGAAGGTGAGGGTGAGCAGGTCGGGGGCGACGGCGGCGGTGGGGGTGTGCGTGGCGTCGTCGTAGAGGATCTTGTCGTAGATCTCGTCGGAGCAGACGAGCAGGTTGTGCCGCCGGGCGATGTCCGTCAGCCCCCGGAGCATGGCCTCGTCGTACACGGCCCCCGTCGGATTGTTGGGGTTGATGATGACGATGGCCTTGGTCCGGTCGGTGACCCTGCGCTCGATGTCCGCGAGGTCCGGCATCCAGTCGGACTGCTCGTCGCACCGGTAGTGCACGGCGGTACCGCCGGACAGTGATACGGCGGCGGTCCACAGCGGATAGTCGGGAGCCGGGACGAGCACCTCGTCCCCGTCGTCGAGGAGCCCCTGCATCGCCATGACGATCAGCTCGGAGACGCCGTTGCCGATGAAGACGTGCTCGACGTCGGTCTCGACGCCGAGGGTCTGGTTGTGCATGACGACGGCCCGCCGTGCCGCGAGCAGCCCCTTCGCGTCGCCGTATCCATGGGCCGACGACACGTTGCGGAGGATGTCCTCCAGGATCTCGGGCGGACACTCGAAGCCGAACGCCGCCGGGTTGCCGGTGTTCAGCTTGAGGATCCGATGCCCCGCCGACTCGAGCCGCATCGCCTCCTCGAGCACCGGGCCCCGGATCTCGTAACAGACGTTGGCGAGCTTGGTCGACTGGATCACCTGCATGTCAAGGAGCTTACGGCCCGGTAACGGCCCCCGGGTCGTGTTTTCCGACACGTGAGACGCGGGGGTTTGGGCTGTTATCGGCGATAGCTGTCCCGGCGGCCCCTCACGTCCCTGGAATTCGCGGTCAGGTACAGGCCGCCGGCGAACGAGAACGGGACCCCGTCGACGCCGCCGAACGTGTACCGCCCGCGGCCGCGCACGGCCGGCAGAACGCGTACGACGCGACGGCCGAGTTGCCCTCGGTGAGCGAGGAGCCCGCCCCGGGCGGGGGAGAGTCACGCCGCCACCGGGCTCCGGGCGCGGCTCGCTGCGCAAGGCGCGCGCGCGGATCCTGGTCGCGGCCGACGCGGTCTCGGTGGCTCGGTGGTCCTCGGTGCGACGGGTTCGACGGGCACGACGGAGTCGGCCGGCTCCGCCGGCTCCCCCGAGCTCGGGCTCGTACGGTCGCGCCCGCCCCTCGCGCACGGACACCCCCGGCACTTTGGCGAGCCCGTCCGCGTCCGATGGTGCCGCCGACGCCGAGGAGAAGCCCACGGCGGCGCCCTCCGCCAGGACGGGGTGTCACCCCGACCGCCACGGCGGGCACCGTCGCTCCGGGCGACTCGGGCGGAACCGGCGCCGTGGACAGGGCAACACCAAGGGCCCGAAGCAGGCGACGGGCGACCGGTCGCCGTCGCGTGTGGCGATCTCATCGCCCTCCCGTGAACGTCCTGCGCCGCCCTCTCCGCACCACCCATTCACCGTGATAGGGAATCCCCTACGGGTTGAACTCACGGGTAACCAACTCCTTGTCCGCACCCCCCTCGTGCGTGACAATGCGCATGACAAACGCATGGGTGACCGGAGATTTTCCGGTCACCTTCTCCGTATGAGGGGACCCCCACATGAGAAAACCTCTCGGCGCCGCCCTCCTCGCCCTGGCGATAGCCGGGGCCGGCGCCGTACCCGCGGCTGCGGCTCCCGTGAACTCGGCCGAGTCCTTCGGTAAGAGTGCGGACACCGACGCGGTCACCTCCCTGGTCCGGGACACCGTCACGTCCACCACGGAGAGCCTCGACCAGGTCCTGAACCCCAAGGCCCAGGCCGTCAACTTCGCGGGCACCGTCTCGCTCAGCAACTGCTCCGGCTCCGTCGTGCGCTTCTCCGACTCGGAGGACAACGACCCGGCGCTGGTGATGTCCAACGGCCACTGTCTGGAGACCGGCATGCCGGGACCCGGCGAGGTCGTCGTCGACCGGGCCTCCAGCCGGACGTTCGGTCTGCTCAACGCCTCCGGGAGCAGGGTCGCCAACCTGCGCGCCAACAAGCTCGTGTACGGGACGATGACCGACACGGACGTGTCGTTCTATCAGCTCACCACCACGTACGGGCAGATCAAGAGCTCGTACGGCATCGACGCGCTCACCATGGCGGAGACCCACCCCGTCGCCGGCACCGCCATCACCGTGGCCTCCGGCTACTGGAAGCGGCTGTACAGCTGCAACATCGACGGGTTCGCGTACCGCCTCAAGGAAGGTGACTGGACCTTCAAGGACTCGGTCCGCTACACCTCCGCCTGCAACACCATCGGCGGCACGTCCGGCTCCCCCGTCATCGACCAGGCCACCAACAAGGTCGTCGCCGTCAACAACACCGGCAACGAGGACGGCCAGCGCTGCACGGTCAACAACCCGTGCGAGGTCGACGAGAGCGGCAACGTCACCGTCCGCCAGGGCATCAACTACGCCCAGCAGACCTACCAGATCCCCGCCTGCTTCGGCGTCGACAACAAGCTCGACCTGAACGCGAGCGGGTGCGTGCTGCCCAAGCCGTAACCACGGCCCGCGGGGCGGGCGGTCCCCAGGTCACTGAGAGGGTTCACGGTGTCCTGCGGACCGCCCGCCCCGCCAGTACGTCCGTCCGGCGCCCGTCCTCGATCACGAAGCGGCCGTCGACGAGGACGTACGGAATGCCCGTCGGGAGCTTCCTCGGCTCCTCGAACGTCGAACCCGCCGCCACCGTCCGCGGGTCGAACAGCACCAGGTCCGCCCGGTGGCCCTCGCGGACCAGCCCCCGGTCCGGCAGCCGCAGCCGCGCCGCCGGGCGCGCGGTCAGATGGGCCACGCACTCCTCCAGGGACAGCACCCCCAACTCCCGTACGTAGTGGCCGAGATAGTGCGGGAAAGTGCCGTACGCCCGCGGATGCGGCTTCGTGCCCTGCAGGATGCCGTCCGAGCCGCCCGTGTGGACCCGGTGGCGCATGATCGCCCGGACGTTCTCCTCGTGGCCGACGTGCTGGAGGATCGTCGAGCCCAGCCGGTCCCCGAGGAGCAGACCGCGCGCGGTCACCCAAGGGGCCTCGCCCCGCGCGTCGGCGGACTGCCGGATCGTACGGCCGACGAAGTCCCCGAGCGCCGGGTCGGTCACGCCCGAGATCTCGATCGTGTCCCACTCGATGGGCACGCCGTGGCAGCCGTCCGCGCCGATGACCTCCATGTGATGGCGGATGCGCCCGGCCGTCTCCTCGTCCGACAGGCGGGCCAGGATCGCCTCGGGGCCGCCCTCGCTCGCCCAGCTCGGCAGCATGGCGACGAGGGTCGTGCAGCCGGGGGTGTAGGGGTAGGTGTCGAGCGTGATGTCGGCACCGGTCGACAGCGCTTCGTCCAGGAGCTTCAGCAGCTCCGGGGCCCGGCCCTCGTTCACGCCGAAGTTCATCGTGGCGTGGGCGAGGTGGAGCGCGCAGCCCGCCTCCCGCGTCAGCGCCACCATCTCCTCGTACGCCTCCAGGGCCCCGGCCCCGTAGGAGCGGTGGTGCGGGCAGTAGTAGCCGCCGTACGACGCCACCACCCGGCACAGCTCCGTCAGTTCCGCGTCCTTGGCGTACATGCCGGGCGTGTACGTCAGCCCGGACGACATGCCGACCGCGCCCTGCTCCATGCCCTGCGCGACCAGCTGCCGCATCCGGTCCAGCTCGTCCGGCGTCGCCTCGCGGTCCTCCCAGCCGACGGCGAGCGCGCGGACCGTCCCCTGCGGGATCAGGTACGCCGCGTTCACGGCGATGCCCCGGCCCTCGAAACCGGCGTCGAGGCGGTCCAGGTACTCGCCGACCGTGCGCCAGTCGAAGTCGATGTCGTCGCCGGAGCCGTTCCAGCCGGTGATCGCGCGGCGGACCTCGGCGAGGGTGCGGTCGTCGACGGGGGCGTACGACAGCCCGTCCTGGCCGATGACTTCGAGAGTGACCCCCTGCGCGGCCTTCGCGCTGTGGTCGGGGTCCCGCAGCAGCGCCAGGTCGCTGTGGGCGTGCATGTCGATGAAGCCGGGGGAGAGGACGAGGCCCTCCGCGTCCAGCTCCCGGCGGGCCTTGGGCCGCCCGCAGCCGGCCGCTGCCGCCTCCTGGACGATCGACACGATCCTGCCGCCGTCCACGACCACATCGGCGCGGTAGGACGGGCCGCCGCTGCCGTCGACGACGTCCGCGTCGCGGATCACCAGCTCTTCCATGGCTGACGCCTCCCCTGTCTCCTAGAAGAACGTGCGGATGTAGTCGACGACCGTGCCGTCCGCCTCGGCGACCGGAATCAGCTGCCACTTGTCGAACGACGTGCACGGGTGGGACAGCCCCATGCCGAGCCAGTCCCCGACCTCCAGGTCCGCCTCCTCGGTCGTGCGCAGCCACGCGTGCTGGTCGGACAGGCCGGTCACGGAGATGCCGGTGGCCGGACGCTCGGGTCCGTCGCGGCGGACCACCTGGGCGAAGGGCAGGTCGAGGTCGTACGCCGCGTCGCGCTTGCCCGCGTTGACGAAGGCCTGCTCGGGGGTGGGGCGGGAGACGACCTGGGCCCACAGGCGGAAGGCGGGCTCGAGGGCGCCCTCCTGCGGGACCCGGTTGAACGGGGTGAGCTTGCGGTAGTGGCCGTCGTCGTGCGAGACGTACGCGCCCGAGCGCAGCAACTTCAGTACGGGCAGCGACAGTTCGGGGATCCCGGCGAAGACGTCCGCCACCGCGTCGAACCAGGCGCTGCCGCCCGCGCTGACGACGATCTCGTCGAGGCCGGCGAACCGGCCGGCCTTGTCGAACTCGGCCGCGAGGGAGACGAGCCGCCGCAGCCAGGCGTGCACCCGCTCGGGGTTCGCGTCCGGCACCTCGCCCTCGTACCCGGCGACGCCGACCAGTCGCAGCGTCGACACGGCGGCCACCGCGTCCGCGACGGCCGCGCACCCGGCCTCCGTACGGACGCCGGTACGAGCGCCGTCACCGGCCGCCAGCTCGACGACGACGTCCAGCGGACGGGTGGCCCCGGCGTCGCGCAGCGCCGCGTCCATCTGCTCCACGCCGCGCACGGAGTCGACGTAGCAGATGAGACGGAAGTCCGGATCGGCGGTCAGTTCACCGGCGATCCAGCGCAGCGCGGCGGCGTCCACCAGCTCGTTCGCCAGGAAGATCCGCTCGGTGCCGTACGCCCGCGCCACCCGCACCTGGTGCGGTACGGCGAGGGTGATGCCCCACGCCCCGTGCTCGATCTGCCGCTGGAACAGCTGAGGGGCCATGGAGGTCTTGCCGTGCGGGGCGAACGCGAGGCCGTGCCGGGTGGCGTACGTCTCCATGAGGTCGAGGTTGTGCTCCAGGCGCTCGGCGGACAGCGCGAGCACGGGGGTGGCGAAACCGTCGGTGAAGAGGTTGCGGCGCTGGGCGGCCAGTTCGGCGACGGTGAGTCCGTCGGCGTCCGGCGGGAGGCCCTTGAAGCGGTGGTCGACGCGTTCCTCGGCCAGGCGGGCGAGCGCCTCGGTGCTCATGGAACCTCCCTGATCTGGGGAGTTGCACTCTCTGCAACATCCATTGCGTATATCGCTAACCGCTGTCTAACATCTCGGCGAACCGCGGGTCAACGAAAACCGCGTCCCACGAAACCGCCGAGGAGCTACGACGATCGTGACTGTCACCGGACCCTGCAATGCCCTCGACGTCGTGGACGTTGTCGCGCTCGGCGAGTCCATGGTCACGTTCCTGCCGACGCGGCCGGGGCGCCTCGCCGACGTGCCGTCGTTCGAGCGGGCGATCGGGGGCGCGGAGTCGAACGTCGCGTGCGGGCTCGCTGCCGCGGGGCATGCCGTGCGATGGGTCAGCCGGGTCGGCGCCGACGGGTTCGGCGACCATCTCGTCGAGGCCATCCGGGAGTACGGCGTCGACGTCTCGGCCGTGCGCCGGGACCCGCTGCGTCCGACGGGCGTGTACTTCCGCACGGCGGGCGACCGGGCCACGGACGCGCACGAGGTGGCGTACTACCGGGCGGGCTCCGCGGCATCCGCGATGTCCACGGCGAACGTGGACCTCGCGGCCGTGCGGGCGGGACGGGTGCTGCACCTGTCGGGAATCACGGCGGCACTGTCGGACGCCTGCCTGGAGCTGCTGGGCGACCTCGTCGCCCGGCGGCCGGACGACGGCCCGCTCGTCTCCTTCGACGTCAACCACCGCCCGGGACTGTGGCGGAACACCGACGGTCCAGGAGTACTCCTGGACCTGGCCCGCGCCTGCGACGTGGTCTTCGTGGGCACCGACGAGGCCGAGGCGGCCTGGGGTGTCACCGGCGGCCCGGACGCGATCCGCGCACTGCTGCCGGAGCCGGGCGTGCTGGTCGTGAAGGACGGGGCACGGGGGGCCACGGCGTTCGAGCGCACGGCGGGGAACGCGGCGCGGTCCGAAACGACGACCACCTTCGTGCCCGCCCTCCACGTCGACGTCGTCGCGGCGGTCGGTGCCGGTGACGCCTTCGCTGCCGGGTTCCTGTCCGGGACGCTGCGTGGGCTCGGCGTTCGGGAGCGGTTGCGGCACGGGCATCTGATGGCCGCCGCCGCGCTCACCGTCTCCGGGGACCTCGCCGCGCCGCCCTCCCGGGGCCACGCCGACCGGCTGGTCGCCCTGGACGACCTCGAGTGGGAGAAACTTCGACTCGGCCCCGGCTGGACGCAAGCCACTGAGCGGGCCGCCGAGGAGGTACGTACGCCATGAGCCAGACCGTCGACCGTGCGCTCAGCATCCTGCCGCTGCTCGCCGAGGGTCCCGCCGACCTCGGTCAGGTCGCCGACCGGCTGGGGGTGCACAAGTCCACCGCGCTGCGGCTGCTGCGCACCCTGCACGAGCACGGCCTCGTCTACCGCCAGTCCGACCAGCGCTACCGCCTCGGCGCCCGACTCATCGCCCTCGCGCAGGAGGCGATGGAGAACCTCGACATCCGCGAGATCGCCCACCCCCACCTCGCCCGTCTCAACGAGCAGTGCGGGCACACCGTCCACCTCGCCGTGTACGAGGAGGACGAGGTGCTCTACATCGACAAGGTCGAGAGCCGGTACCCGGTGCGGATGTACTCGCGGATCGGCAAGCCCGTGGCCATCACCGTCGCCGCCGTCGCGAAGCTGCTGCTCGCCGACCGGCCCGAGCACGAGCGCCGCGCTCTCGCGGAGAAGCTCGACTACCCCATGTACACGGCCCGTTCGACTCCCAACGCCCCCGCTTTCCTGCGGGAGTTGGAGAAGGTGCGCGAACAGGGCTGGGCCACCGACCTCGGTGGCCACGAGGAGTCCATCAACTGCGTCGCCGCACCGATCCGCGGCGCCGACGGCCGCGTCGTCGCGGCGATGTCGGTCTCCGCGCCGAACGTCGTCGTCACCGCCGACGAACTCCTCACCCTCCTCCCGCTGGTGCGCCGTACGGCGGACGGCATCAGCGGCGAGTACTCCGGCAGAAACCCCGTGCACCCGGCAGCCCCCCGACAAGGACCGTAAGGACTCCGCATGACCGAGAAGATCGCACTCACCCCGAAGACCCACACCACCCCGCCCGCGAAGTTCTCGCACGGCGTGAAGAAGGGCAACATCCTTCAGGTCGCCGGCCAGGTCGGATTCCTTCCCGCGGTCGAGGGCCAGGCCCCGACGCCCGCCGGCCCCACCCTGCGCGAGCAGACCCTCCAGACCCTCGCCAACGTCAAGGCGATCCTGGAGGAGGGCGGCGCCTCCTGGGACGACGTGATGATGATCCGCGTCTATCTGACGGACGTGGCCCACTTCGCCGAGATGAACGAGATCTACAACACCTACTTCGAGGAGCAGGGCCTGACCCGGCCGCCCGCCGCCCGCACCACGGTGTACGTCGGCCTGCCGGCGGGGCTGCTCATCGAGATCGACGCGCTGGCCGTACTCGGCTGACGCCTTAAGAACCTCCCGCACGCCGCATACGGCATGGCGTCCGTCATCCCCCGGGACGCCGTGCCGCGATCCTCCCTGCCCGAAAGCAGTATGTACTTACCCAGAGGACCCCCAATTGTCCCCGATATCCTTCCCGCTCGCCGCATCGGCCCCCGCCGAGACCCCACCCCACACCGGCGGTCTGCTCCTGCTCATCGACGGTACGGCCGGACTGCTCACGGTCGCCGCCATCGGCATCGCGCTCCTGCTCTTCCTGATCATCAAGGTGCGCCTGCAGCCCTTCGTGGCCCTCCTCGCCGTCTCCATAGCCGTCGGCCTGATGGCGGGTCTGTCGGTCACCGAACTCTTCGGCACCGTCCAGCGGTCGGACGCCGTGTCCACCATCGAGTCCGGCATGGGCGGCATCCTCGGCCATGTCGCGATCATCATCGGCCTGGGCACCATGCTCGGCGCGATCCTCGAAGTCAGCGGCGGCGCGGAAGTGCTGGCGTCCCGGCTGCTCAACCTCTTCGGCGAGAAACGAGCCCCTCTCGCCATGGGCCTGACCGGCCTGATCTTCGGCATACCGGTCTTCTTCGACGTCGGCATCTTCGTGCTCGCACCGATCGTGTACGCCGCCGCCAAGCGCTCGGGGAAGTCGATCCTCCTCTACTGCCTGCCGCTGCTGGCAGGCCTGTCGATGACCCACGCCTTCCTGCCCCCGCACCCCGGCCCGGTCGCGGCGGCCGGTCTGCTCCACGTCCAGCTGGGCTGGGTCATCCTCATGGGCATCGTCTGCGGCATCCCGGCGGTGCTGGCAGCGTGGGTGTTCTCGGCGTGGATCGGCAAGCGCATCTTCGTCGCCGTACCGCAGGACATGGTCGAGGCGGCTGCCGAGGCGAAGCAGGCGGTGATCGACGAGCAGCGCGCGTCCGGGGTCGAGCCCCGGGAGACGCCCGTCCCGCTCGGCACGGTCCTCGGCATCATCGGTACGCCGCTGGTGCTGATCCTGGCGGCCACGTTCTCCTCGATCGCCCTGGACCCCTCCACCACCCGCTCGGTGATCGAGTTCTTCGGCAACCCGTTCGTGGCCCTGACGATCGCCCTGCTCCTGGCCTACTACCTGCTGGGCATCCGCCGCGGCTGGTCGCGCAAGTCCCTGGAGACGGTGTCGACTTCCTCGCTCAAGCCGGTCGGCAACATCCTCCTGGTCGTCGGCGCGGGCGGTGTCTTCGGCGCGATCCTCAAGGCCAGCGGCGTCGCCCAGGCCCTCTCCGACACCTTCAACGACGTCGGCCTCCCCGTGCTCGTCCTGGCCTACCTGATCTCGCTGGTCCTGCGGGTGGCCCAGGGCTCGGCGACGGTCGCGATCGTCACGACGGCCGGCATCGTCGCCCCTCTGCTCACCGAGGGCGACCACTCCCAGCCCTTCGTCGCCCTCGTCATCATGGCCATCTCGGCCGGCTCGATCTTCGCCTCCCACGTCAACGACGGAGGGTTCTGGATCGTCGCCAAGTACTTCGGCATCAGCGAGCGGGACACGTTGAAGACGTGGACGGTGCTGGAGAGCGTGCTGTCGGTCGCCGGGTTCGTGGTGGCGGCGGTGCTGAGTCTGTTCGTCTAGCGGGGCGTTCGCCCGGCGATCGGGAAAAGTTGGCGGCCCCTGCTGCGCTGGTGGGGGCCGCTCGCATGTGAATCTTCCGGTAACGATGCGGGGGCTGGTTGCGCGGGACACAGGGTTGTCGACCATACTGCTCCGCTGTGGAGCAGCGCATAGGTTCAGGCAGCCAGCCCCTGGAAGGCGCCGGGTTCGACCCGGCCTTCATCCCCGGGCTCACGTCACCCGCGTCCGCCAAGCCGGAAGGCGTGAAGGAGAAGGACGTGGCCGAGGAGGCCACTTCCGGCGTGACGGACTCCGAGGAGACGGACGCCGAGGTGAGGGAATCCGAGGAGACGGATCTCGAAGCCACCGACGAGGACGAGGCGGACGTCGTCGACGACGATGACGCCGGCGATGAGGACGACGCGGACGCCGAACGGGCCGACGAGGACGCCCCTGTCGACGGACCCGTCTTCGAGGCCGCCGACCGCCGGGCCCGTATCGTCGTCGACCACAAGGGCGTACGGCTCTCCCTGGACGACCAGCAGTGCGAGTTCCGCTGGGACGAGATCGGCGCGATCGAGACGGAGTCCCCGCGCTTCGGGAAGCGTTACACCGTCACGGTGCACACTCCTGACCGCCGTTGGTACCCGATCGAGATCGAGGCGACGGCCAGGAGCCGCTTCAAGGAGTGGGACGAGCAGCTCGACGCGGTCCTCGACGCCTACTTCGAGGACGGGGACGCCAAGGAGGCGGACGTCGTCGAAGCATCGGACGTCGAGGATGCGGACGTCGAGGCAGCCGACACCAAGTAGCTAGCTGCAGTACTGGGCTTCCTTCCCGATCGACCGGTACATGCAGTCGGAGTTCTCCAGCAGCTGCAGCACCGCGTCCCGGTTCCGGGACGTCTCCCGCTCGATCACCTCGTCGGGCGGGTAGAAGCCGCCGCCACCGGAGCGCGGGTACATCTCGAAGGTGTACCCGAAGATCTTCTGGCTGCCCCACAGCCAGTCGTCGATCGAGCCGTCGGTGATGTACAGATCACTGGACTGCTCCGGCGTGTAGCCGTTGCTGGCGGCCATCTTCTGACCGACCGCCGCGAAGGCGTTCCGGTCGTCGGCCGTCATCCCGGTCGTGGTGTCGGAGTACGTGTACCCGAACGGCCACAGCACCAGCTCGCTGTACGTGTGGAAGTCGACCCCGGCCTTGATCTGCTGCACGCCGCCGACGACCCGGCTGCGTACGAAGTCGGCCACGACCTTGACCTCCGGCGCCGACTCGGGGGCCCTGCCCCGGTAGGTGTCCGAGGAGGGCGACCCGGACGAACCGCCGCAGCAGCCCCAGCGGTAGTCCCAGTTCCGGTTCATGTCCGTCCCGACGTACGACGAACCGGAGTTGGGCTGCCGGTTCTTGCGCCACGACCGGTACGAGCCGGTGGCGATGTCGTACTCGCCGCCGTCCGGGTTGAGGTCGGGCACGATCCAGATCTCACGGTTGTTCACCATGCTGGTGACCCGGGAGTCGCTGCCGTAGTCGGAGGTCAGCTCGCGCAGCAGATAGAGCGCCATCTCGACGGTGAGGTGCTCACGGGCGTGCTGATGGTGCGTGAAGAGCACCTCGGGCTCGGCCTCGTCGCTCGCCACGTTGTCGCTGATCTTGATGGCGACGATGTTCCGGCCCTGGTACGACTTGCCGATGACGCGCTGGCTCGCGATGGAGGAGTTGGCCGAGACGAGCGAGTTGATCTCGCTCGTCATCTCCGCGTAGTTGTGATAGCGCGAGTCGCCGGACGGGAAGTCGAACAGGCGGACGTCGTCCTCGCCGGCGGACCGGTCGGGGACCGCGCCGAGCGGGGTGACCTCGTAGCCCAGGGACTTCAGCTTCTTGATCTGGTCCGCCCGGCCGGAGACGACGACGCCGTGGGAGTCGGCCTCGTCCACGGTCACGCCGGCCTGCTGAAGCGCCGTGCGGTCCTTGGCGGTCGAGTGGATGTGGACCTCGTACTGCCGGACGTCGTCGGCCGTGGGGGCCGGCTTGGCAGCGCTGTCGGCATTGGCGGACACGTTGGCGGAAAGGGGCGCGGCGAGCGCGAGGGCGAGCAGTGCGGCGAGAGCGGCGGAACGTCTGCCGCTGCGGCCGCCTGAGCCGCGGATGCGAAGTCGCATGAATTCTCCTTGTGGGAGTGGGGGGTGGGGTTCAGTGCGACGTACGGACGTGGTGCGGGTGGGGCGTCGCTCATCGTCCGGCGGTGGCATGCACAGGTCAAGGGCAACACTCTGGTTGTCGGCGTGAACCACCCGAAAATCAGCCGCGCAGTGTACGCGGGGCGGTTCTGTCGGGAGCGGTCCCGCGTGAAGTCCACCCGGGGGTGTGATCCGGGTGTGCATGCCGGGTCGGGGCGGGGGAGGGTGAGGTTCCGCGCAAGGGGGGACCGGTGGGTGCGGCGGCATGGTGGGGACCGGCGCACCCTCCGGCTCCCCGACTCCTTTGCCGTCGACTCCCGGGCTCCCCGGCTCCTTTCGGCACCACCCCCACAGGAACGGCTGATCATGGGCGGATCAGCGCCACGACGGGATCACCATCTGCCGGTCGAGACGACCAGCTTCGTCGACCGGCGCGGCGAACTCGCGGCCGGTCGCGAGCTGCTGGCCAGGACCCGGCTGGTCACCCTGACCGGGCCCGGCGGCGTCGGCAAGACCCGCCTCGCCGCACGGATCGCGGCCGGGGTACGGCGCACCTTCCCGGACGGCGTGCGTTTCGTGCACCTCTCCGGTCTGGACGACCCGGCGCTCGTCCCGCTCGCCGCCGCCGACGCGCTCGACCTGCACGACCACTCCGCGCAGCCACCGCTTCGGGCGCTGGTGGAACAGCTGAGGGACCGTCGGCTGCTCCTGCTGGTCGACAACTGCGAGCACCTGCTGCCGGCCTGCGCCGAACTCGCCGCGGCGCTGCTGCACGGCACGACCGGCGTACGGATCCTCGCCACCAGCCGCCACCGCCTGGGCCTCACCGAGGAACACCTCCTGGAGGTACGCCCCCTGCCGCTCCCCGACCCGGACGGCGACCTGTCCTCGCCCGAGGGCTGCCCGGCCCTGGCCCTCTTCGCCGACCGGGCCGCAGCCGTGGTCCCCGGCTTCCGCCTGACCGCCGCCAACCGCACGGCCGTCGCCCGCCTCTGCCGACGCCTCGACGGCCTCCCCCTCGCCATCGAGCTCGCCGCCGTCCGCATGCGCGTCCTCGACGTCGACCAGCTCCTGGACCGCCTCGACGACCGCTACCGCCTCCTCACCGGCGGCAGCCCCGCGGCCCTGCCCCGCCACCAGACCCTGCGGGCAGCGGTCGACTGGAGCCACGAACTGTGCACCGAGCGGGAGCAGTTGGTGTGGGCGCGGCTGTCGGTCCTGGCGGGGAGTTTCGATCTGGAGACGGCGGAGGTGGTGGGTGCGGAGGGCGCGGCGGAGGAGGGGAGCGCGGACCGGGACGGCCCGGCCTCGAGCCACGAGCCCGCACGCCGGCTGGAGCCGGCACAGGAGGTTGCCTCGGGCGAGGAGGGGGCCGGCCGGGGGGTGTGCTTCGCGGGCGGCCCGGGGGAGGGGACGGGGGTGCGGTGCGTGGGTGGGGAGGAGGCGGGTGTGGGTGCGGCGGCGCGGGGTGGTTCGGCGGGCCGCGTCGGGGGCGCCGGTGCGGAGCGGCCGAGGGTGGGGCGTGGCGATGGGGTGGGCGTGGCGGAGGGCCGTGACGGGGGCACGGGTGAGGAAGGGCCGGCCGCGGTGTGTGCCGAGGGGGCGGGCACGGCGACGTGGCGGGCGGAGTTGTGGGGCGACAGGGTAGGAGCGATGACGCCGGGCGTCGGCGGTGCGGGCCGGGACGGGGCCGGTGCCCGGTGGAGTGGGTCTACCGGCGGGGCGGGGCGCACTTCCTGGGTGGCCGGGGGGAGGGGCGAAGAGAGCCTCTTGGGTGACCGGATCGCTTGGCCGGCGGGCGAGGTCGGGGGGCCGGCGGGGAGCCGGGGCGGAGCCCCTGGCGGGGGCGAGAAGCCCCGGGGCGCCACCATCCCCCGCATACACCCTCACGACATCCTCGACGCCATCACCGGCCTCGTCGACAAGTCCGTACTGTCCCGCGAGTCCGGCCCGACCGGCACCCGCTACCGCCTCCTCGACACCCTTCGCCACTACGGCCTGGACCGCCTGCGCCGACTCCCCGGCGAGGAGCCCGCGGCCCGCCGCCGCCAGCGGGACTGGATGCTGCGGCGCGCCACCGCCTACGAGCGGGCCTGGTTCGGCCCGGGCCAGCGTGAGATCGTCGCCCGCCTCCGCGCCGACCAGGACAACCTCCGCGCCGCCCTCGACTTCAGCCTCACCACTCCCGGCGAACGCCGCACGGGCCTGCGCCTCGCCGGCACCCTGTGGTTCTACTGGCACGCCTGCGGCGCCCCGCGCGAAGGCCGCCACTGGCTCGACCGCGCCCTCGCCGCCAACCCGGAACCGACCCGGGAACGCGCACGCGGACTGTGGATCGCCGGCCTCCTCGCCGCCGCCACCCACAACCTCACCGCCGGCCTCGCCCTGGCCCAGGACGCCCACACCCTGGCCCGAGACCTCGACGACGAGGCGGAGGCGGCGCACGCCGAGTACGTCATCGGGGTCATCACCCTGTTCATGGACGACCTGCCGACCGCGCTGAAGCACTTCGAGGCGAGCGTCGCCCGTGGCCCCGTCCCCGGCCAGCACCTCAGCATGTACGGCCTCGACCAGGTCGAACTCGCCTGCGCGCTCGGCTTCCTGGGCGAGGCGGACCGAGCCGTCGAGGTCTGCGAGCGGGCCCGGCGGATGTGCGAACTGCACGGCGAGGAGTGGGTGCACTCGTACGTCCTGCGGATGCTCGCCCTGGCCCACACCGTGCGGGGCGACTGGCGCCGGGCCGAGCACCACGCCCGCCACGCCCTGCGCCTCAAACTCGCCGTCCACGACGTCATCGGCATCGCCCTCACCCTCGACCTGCTGGCACGCGCCGCCGCGGAGACGGGCACCCACGAGCGGGCCGCCGTCCTGCTGGGCGCCGCCGACCACACCTGGGCCGGCATCGACCGCGACCGCTGGGGCTCGGCGGCCCTGAAGTCCACCCGCCGGGACAGCGAGATGAGGGCCCGCGAGGCCCTGGGGCAGCCCGGCTTCCGACGGGCGTACGAACGCGGCCTCGGCCTCGACCTCGCGCAGACCGTCGACTACGCCGTGCACGACCGCAGACATCCGCACCGGCCCGCCCACCCGCGCAAACCGAACACCGGCCGCCCCGGCTCCCCCCACGCCACGGCCGGCATCCGCCTCACCCGCCGCGAGACCGAGGTCGCCGAACTCGTCGCCCAGGGACTCGCCAACCAGCAGATCGCCGACCGTCTGGTCATCGCCCGCCGTACCGCCGAGGGCCATGTGGAACGCATCCTCGGCAAGCTCGGCTTCAGCAACCGCAGCCAGATCGCGGCCTGGGTGGCGGCCCAACGCTGAGCCGCCCGGCCATCGGGCCCTCGGCACCTTCGCCCCGACAAGCAGCCCCGAGGAGAGCGCACCCCATGACCATCCAACCGGCCCCACCCCACAACCACTTCGACCACCGCATGGCCGTCTTCGCCTCCGACGACGAGTTCCTCGCCACGGCCCTGCCCTTCCTCACCGAAGCCCTCGCCGACCCCGCCGAACCGCCGCCCGTCGCCATCGCCGCCCCCGACAACCTGGACCTCCTGCGCGACGCCCTCGGCAGCGACGTCAAAGGCGTCGGCCTCGTCCCGCACACCGAGTGGTACACCGGCTCCGCCGCCAACGCGGTCGCCCAGGGCGCCGGTTACCTCGCGGCGAACGCCGGCCCCGGCGGCCGTATCCATCTGCTCATGGAGCCCGTCTGGGGCGGCCGAGCGGGCCGCTCCCCGCGGGAGACCGCCGAGTGGATCCGCTACGAGGCCCTCGCCAACCTGCTCTTCGCCCCGCTCGCGACGACGGCCCTGTGCGCCTACGACGCCCGCGTCGCGGGCCCCGCCATCGTCGCCGCCGCCCGCCGCGCCCACCCCGACACCGACGTGTACGAGGACCCGGTACGGCTCGCCGCCGAACTCGACGCCGTACCGCTGCCACCGCTTCCCGCCGACGCGGAGCGGCTTCCCGGCCCGGCGCCCACGGCCGACGCGGTCCGCGGCTGGGCGGCCGCGCAGGGGCTGACCGCCGCGGACGCGGAGCTGTTCGCCCTGGCCGTCACCGAGGCTGCCGCCGCGCTCGGCCCGCTCGACGGCGCCCTGCTGTGGGGCGAGGCCCCGGCGTGCGTGTGCGAACTGCGCACGGCCCGCCGCGTGGACGACCCGCTGGCCGGCTTCGTACCGCCGCCGAGCGCGGAACTGGAACCCGGGCAGGGGCTGTGGTTCGCCCGGCAGGTGTGCGCGTACGTGGACGTACGCGACGAGGGGGAGGGGACGAGCGTACGGCTGCAGTACGGGTAGCGGAGCCTGGCGCGGCCCCCATGGCGGCGCACGGATACAGGTATGGAATCGGGTATTCCTCCCCGTGCGCGGCACCCGCGCGCGAGCCACTGTGGACCCATGCTGCACCTCCACGGGGCGCGCTTCCCTGATCCCGGTCACCCGTACGGCCCGTTCGGCTCCTATCCCCAACCGCCCCTGGGGGCAGGGCATCTGAGCGTCGAGTACGACCCCCGTCCCGCCGCCGTCCGTGAGGCCCGCGCGGAGGTCCGCCGGCAGCTGGAGGGGTGGGGGCTCGCGGACCGTGACGAACTGGTGGACGTGGCCGAGCTGCTGGTGAGCGAGCTGGCCACGAACGCCGTACGGCACTCGGCGAGCCGCTTTGGGCTCACCCTGTCCGCCGCGCACGGGATCCTGCGCTGCGAGGTCCGCGACGGCGGCTGCCGCGTTCCGGTGGTGCTGGACGCGGGGGCCTCGGAGAGCGGCCGGGGCATGTTCCTGGTGGATGCGCTCTCCCGGCGCTGGGGCTGTCATCAGGACGGGCCGGGCAAGACGGTGTGGTTCGAGCTCGGCACCTGCGGGTCGGACGACTGCGGTTTCAAACCCTGGTGAGCACATTGGGTGGAGATCGCGTACGCCCTCTTGTCCCCCCGGCGCCTTTGAGATTTCTTGACCCTCATGGCGGACACCACGGGAAACACAGCGGCATCACAGGTCGGCGAAGCGGAATCCCGGCCACGTAAGTCCAGTTGGCGGTACATCGGCCCCGGCATCGTCGTCGCCGCGACCGGCGTCGGCGCCGGCGACCTGGTCGCCACCCTCATCGCGGGCAGCAACTTCGGCTACACCCTGCTCTGGGCCGCGATCATCGGCTGCCTGGTCAAGATCTCCCTCGCCGAGGCGGCGGGCCGCTGGCACCTGTCCACCGGCCGCACCCTCTTCGACGGCTGGGCGAGCCTGGGCCGCTGGACCACCTGGTTCTTCGCGGCCTACGTCGTGATCTGGGGCTTCGTCTACGGCGCGGCGGCGATGTCGTCGAGTGCGCTGCCACTGCAGGCGCTGTTCCCGAACGTGATGGACCTCGAATGGTGGGCCATCGCCTGCGGTCTGGTCGGCCTGGTCTTCGTCTGGTTCAACAAGTACTCCGTCTTCGAGAAGGTCATGACGGTCCTGGTGGGCGTCATGTTCGTGGTGACGGTGTACCTGGCGATCCGCGTCACGCCCAATCTCGGCGACGCCTTCGCGGGCCTGCTGCCCGTCCTGCCCGACGAGAAGGACTCGATCCTCAACACCCTCGGCCTCATCGGCGGCGTCGGCGGCACCATCACCCTTGCCGCGTACGGCTACTGGGTCAACGCCAAGGGCTGGACGAACACCGGCTGGATGAAGGTCATGCGGCTGGACAACCGCGTCGCCTACGCCACCACCGGCATCTTCGTCATTTCGATGCTGTTCGTCGGCGCCGAGCTGCTGCACTCCGCGAACGTCGCCATCGCCGGCGGCGACAAGGGGCTGATCCAGCTCGGCGACATCCTGGAGGACGAATACGGCACGGCGACGGCCAAGTTCTTCCTGATCGGCTTCTTCGCCACCTCCTTCACCTCCCTCATCGGCGTCTGGCACGGCGTGAGCCTGATGTTCGCGGACTTCGTGGCCCGCTACCGCACCGGTGAGGCGCTGAAGGGCGAGGAGGTCGCCTCCGGCGAGCGGGAGCGCTCCTGGTCCTTCCGCGCCTACCTGCTGTGGCTGACCTTCCCGCCCATGGTCCTGCTCTTCCAGGGCGAGCCCTTCCGCCTGATCATCATCTACGGCGTGCTGGGCGCGGCCTTCCTGCCCTTCCTCGCCGGCACGCTGATCTGGCTCCTCAACTCCTCCCGCACCCCGGCCCAGTGGCGCAACGGGCCGATCAGCAACGTCATGCTGGCCGTCGCCGGCCTGCTGTTCCTGGTGCTGTGCGTGAAGCAGGTCTGGGACCAGCCATGGGCGGACTTCTTCTAGCGGACCCCTTCTAACGGAACGTGTCCCACCGCGGGCTGAGGGCGATCTCCCGTAGCTGCTTCTCGGTCAGGGCAGGGGTCTCGCGGCTGGGGGCGTCGTGCTGGGTCCCGGCGTTGAAGGCGCTGACGACGACGCGGAAGCCGTCCGTGCGCAGCGTGTCGACGGTCCACATCACGGCGCCTTCGACGCCCTTGTCGCCGCCGCTCGGCCGGAAGGAGACCAACGTGCCGTCCGGCAGCTCCTCGGCGTCGTCGCCGAAGAGCTCGCCGGCCACGTCTCCCATGCCGTGCTGGGCGTCGATCTGGACGTAGCTCCTGCCATTGCCGTCGTCGACCACGACGTACGAGTAGTCGCTGCCCTTCTCGACGACCTTCGCGTCCTTGGGCAACAGCGGCACGAGCGTGCCCAGGACCGCCTCGACCGTCGGTTCGGCGGGGGCGCTCGGCGTGGCCGTCGGCTTCCTGGAATCCTCGGGGATCGAGTCGACGTACCCGCGCCAGACCTCGGCCGTCACCAGGGCCTTCAACCGGTCGGTGGACAGGGGCGGTTCGCTCCTGCTGACCGGCGCGTCCTTCTCGGCGGCCGCGTTCCATTCGCTGACCGAGATGTGCCGGCCGGTCGGGGTGAGCAGGTCGGCCGACCACAGCTTGGTGTCGACGCGCCGGTCGGGATACTCGTAGCCCTGGAACAGCTTGAGCAGGGAGCCGTCGGAGAGCCGGGTGGAGACGCAACTGTCGTGCGGGACGAGCGCCTTGTCCGGGCAGTCGGTGGTCTGCCGGGCCTGGTCGCTGCCGGGCTCGATCCGATTCAGGCTGACGCCGATGGCCGCGGGCCCCTTGCCGTCGTCGTGGACGAGACGGACGTACGGCGGCAGCAACTCGTCCGCGGCGCCCCGCGCCTCCTGCGCGCTGACCTTGCCCTCGGGAAGCAGCTCTTCGAGGGTCGCGATGAGGTCGCGGGCCGTCACGGGAGCGGGGGACGGCCTGCCGGACGGCTGCTCGGCCACGTCGGAGCTCGACGGCTGGGGGGCGGGAGTGCCGCCCCACGGCACCAGCAGCGCCCCGCCCGTCCCCACGAGGGCGATCCCGGCCACGCCGCCCGCCATCGCGGCCCGCCGCCTCAGCAGCAGCCGGCGGCCCCGCGTCAGACCGGCGGCGACGAGCGCGGTCCGGTCGGCGTCGAAGCGGTCACCGGCGTCGTGCAGGGCGTGACCGAGTCGCCCCTCGAACTGCTCCTCGTCGTGTTCCACAGGCATGGCGAAACCACCGTTTCTCAGGGTTGCGTCGGGAAGGAGAGGGCCGTGGGTCAGGGAGCCGCGTACTCGCCGAGGTCCTCGCCCAGCAGCTCCCGCAGCCGGCCGAGCGCCCTGGTGCACCGCGTCCGCACCGCCGCGGAACTGGCGTTCAGCGTGTCGGCGGTCTCCTGCACGGACCGGTCCTCCCAGTACCGCAGGACGACCACGGCCCGGTCCTTGGCGGGCAGCCGGGCGAGCGCCTGCAGCAGGGTCAGCCGCAGCGACAGGTCACCGTGGCCGCCGCTGTCCGCCGGCCGGTCGGGGAACGTGTCCGTGGCGCGCTCGCTGCTGCTGCGCCGGCGCTGGTGGGCGAGGAAGGTGCGGGTGAGGACCGTCTGCGCGTACCCGGCCGGGTTGTCCACCCGGGAGACCCGTCCCCAGCGGACGTAGATCCGGCCGAGGGTCTCCTGGACGAGGTCCTCGGCGAGGTGGGTGTCCCCGGCGGTCAGCAGACAGGCGGACCGGTACAGATGCCCGGCCCTGGCCACCGCGAACTCCGCGTAGTCGTCGGCGCGGGCCTGTCTCATTCCGTCCCCCTGCTGCTGTGCCGGCCGTCGGTGAGGCCCTCACTTCACTGATGCGGCGGGGCAGGGAGAATGTTTCACCGCAGTGCCGAGAAGTTCACAGCCAGGGCAAGGACAGGACCGAGGACACCACGGATGACTGAGCAGCCACCCCCACCGCCCGTGCCGGGCTTCGGTCCGCCCCCGCCGCAGTACGCGCCGCAGTACCCGCCCGCGCAGCCCCCGTACGCCCCGGTCCCGGGCCCGCCGGTGCCGCCTCATGCGGTGCCGCCCCAGCCGGTTCCGGCCGGCCCGGAGTTTCTGGCCGTGGACAAGCGCAACGCCGTCGTCGTCGACGCCTCCGGTGTCGTCTTCGAGATGTCCGGGCTCACGATCGAGTTCCGCTGGCCCGAGATCGGCGGCGTCCACTACAAGGCGAGCCCCGACGGCAAGGCCCTGATGGTCGCCGTGGTCCACCTGGACGGGCGGTTCTACGAGTGCGTGGTGGAGGCCAAGCCCAGGACGCGGCTGCAGGAGTGGTTCCCGCAGCTGGCCTGGGTACTTGGCCAGTACCGACCGATGGGGTGACGGCGTCCGGCGCCGCTACGGCAGCCCGTGGACGTGCGGCCCGACCGCGTTCGACCAGGCGTTGCCCGCCGTGGCGTCCCAGTTCGTCGACCAGGTCATCGCGCCGCGCAGGTCGGGATAGGTCCTGGACGGCTTGAAGGAACCGCACCCCGTGCCCTTGGTCAGGCAGTCCAGGGCGTTGTTCACGACGGACGGCGCCACGTACCCGCTGCCCGCGCCCCGCGTCGACGCCGGCAGGCCCAGACCCACCTGGGACGGGGCGAGGCCGCCCTCCAGCTGGATGCAGGCCAGGGCGGTCAGGAAGTCCACCGAGCCCTGGCTGTAGACCTTGCCGTCGCAGCCCAGCATCGAACCGCTGTTGTAGTACTGCATGTTGACGACCGTGAGGATGTCCTTGATGTTCAGGGCCGTCTGGAAGTACGAGTTCGACGTCGACTGCATGTCGATGGTCTGCGGCGCCATCGTGATGATCAGCGACGAGCCCGCCTTGGCCGACAGGGACCGCAGGGCCTGCGTCATGTAGGTGGCGTTGAGGCCGTTCTCCAGGTCGATGTCGACGCCGTCGAAGCCGTACGTCTGCATCAGCGAGTGCACGGAGTTCGCGAAGTTCGTCGCCGACGCGGCGTCGTTGACCGCGACCGTGCCGCGCTCGCCGCCCACCGAGACGATGACCTTCTTCCCGGCCGCCTGCTTCGCCCGGACGTCCGCCTTGAACTGGTCGACGGTGTAGCCGCCCAGCCCGGCCGAGTCCAGGTTGAACGTCACCGCGCCCGGCGTCGAGGTCGCGTCCGCGAAGGCGACGGCGATGATGTCGTACTGGGACTGCACGTCGGCGAGCTTCTGGACCGCGGCGCCGTTGTTGAAGTTCTGCCAGTAGCCGGTCACCGCGTGCTTGGGCAGGGCGGGGCCCGGCCCGGTCGGGTTGTTCGTCGTGCCCGTCACCGCCGCCGACTTCGGCGACTCACCGGCCGCGTTGGTCGCCGTGACCTGGAAGGAGTACGACGTCGAGGCCGCGAGCCCGGTCACGGTCGCGGAGGTGCCGGTGACCGCGGTGACCTTGGTGCCGCTGCGGTAGACGTTGTAGCCGGTCGCGCCCGAGACGGTGTTCCAGGCGAGCGAGACGGACGAGGAGGTCGTGCCCGACACCGCCAGCCCGCTCGGCGCGCCGGGGATCGTGGGGGAGGGGTCGGTGCCCCCGCCGCCGTCGGGGCCGTACACCGACACGTCGTCCGCGTGGTACGCGGCCTGCCCGTACCAGCCGTGCGTGTAGAGGGTCACGGAGGTCGTCGAGGCGCCGGTGCTGAAGGTCGTCGACAACTGCTTCCACGACGCCGAGTCCGGCGTCCAGGTCGAGACGTCCGTCGTGCCCGTGCCGGTGACGCCGAGGTAGGTGTAGCCGCCCTGGACCCAGGCGCTCAGCGTGTACGTCGAGTTGGGCTTCACGGCCACCGTCTGGCTGCACCGGGCGTTGTCCTGCCCGGCCGGTGTCGCCTTCAGTGCACTCGAGCCGCCGTGCACCGGTGAGGAGACGGTCGTCCCGCTGTTCACGGAACACGTCCAGTTGCTCAGGCCGGACTCGAAGCCGGCGTTCTTGGCGTTGTTGACGTCCGCGGCGGACGCGTGGCCCGCGCCGATGAGGGTGAGGGTGAGGGAGAGGGCGGAGGTGACGGCTGCCGCCCACAGTCGGGCCGGTCCGCCGGTGCGGGACGCCGCTCGTCCGCGACGCCCGTGTGCTCTGTGTATGAACATGTCAACCAAGTTGGTCCAGACCAATCCGGCTGTCAAGGGATTCCGGCCATGGAGGATTGATGTGCGCAACCTGCCCCGTTTTGCCGTGAGTTGTGCGAGGTGAGTTCCCTCCCGGCTACAGAAACGCTGTTCTCCGGTCATCAAGCCGTGGATACAGTGCTGAGATAGTCACGCAATGAAGTCATCTCGGTGCACCGGAGTAACACCCGTGCACCGGACCGGGCGGGAAGCGGGGAGCTGCGCGTGCCAACTGCCATTGCCGTGACCAGCGCCGACATGGCGCTACCGGCGCAGGACGAGCGAACCGTGCCCGCCGTCGTGCTCCAGGACCTCGACCGGGAGCCCCTGGAGCGGTCGTTGGCGGGCATGCAGACGCTGATCGAGCAGCACGGGCATGTCGTGGTCGTCTGCTCGCAGGCCGTTCCCCGTGGCGTCCAGCAGCGACTGCACACCGTACGGTCCCTGCTGGAGAGCGACCGTATCGCCGTGTTCCGGCCCGGACTGCCCCCGCTCGGACTGGCCGTCCTGGCCCGGCAGTTGCGGCAGCTGGCCTCCTGCGACCTCAGCCCCGGCGTGCTCGCCTCCGCCGGCCGGCTGCTCACCCACTACATCCACGCCGGAGCCCTCCTCGGCTCGGTCGCCAAGCTGGACCGCATCCCCGTGGACCTCAAGTCGCACGCCAAGTCCTGGATGCCCGGCAGTCAGTTCGGCGTCCTCGCCCACCCGGCCCCGCAACTCGTCCGCATCGCTCCCGGAGTCACCCTCCCCGGCCCGGAGTTCGGCACCTCGATGCTGGTCGCCCAGGGGCAGCTCCAGTCCGACTGGGTCACCACCGGCCTGGCCAAGTCCTGGAACGCGCAGGGCCTGCGCGAGGTGGTCCTGCCCGCCGAGTCGACGACCTGGTGGGGGACGCCCCGGCTGATCGAGTTCTGCTCCTTCCTGCCCGACCTCTCGGTGCTCTACCAGCTCGTCACCTCGGTACGGCAGAACTCCTGTCACTGGTGCGGCATCGACGTCATCGGCGATCGCTGCGTCTTCTGCTCCGCCACCCCGCCCACCCACGAGCAACCGGCCCGCGCGGGCTGACCCGGACCCCGGCCGTCACGGCAGCCCCGACCCCGCCCGACCCACTCCGAACGCACCCGACCGATTCCCCCAATGAGGTTGCACGGTTCATGAACTCCCGTCAGCGCCGCGGCGTCATACTCCTGCTCCTGTCGGTCGTCTGCGCCCTCGGCGCCTTCGCCGGTGTCCTGTCCGTCATCAACGACGTGAAGTCCAAGGTCGGGCCAGAGGTCACCGCGTACCGGCTCAAGCGGAACGTGGATCCCTACACCCCGCTCAGCGCAGCCCAGTTCGAGAAGATCGAGATGCCCGAGCGGTGGCTGTCCGAGAACGCGGTCACCGACCTCCGTGAGATCCAGGGCAAGATCGCCGTCACCCGACTGCTCGAGGGCTCCCTGCTGCAGAGCGACATGATCGTCGACCAGCCCGCCCTCCAGCAGGGCGAGCAGGAACTCGCCATCATGATCGACGCGGCGACAGGTGTGGCCGGCAAGATCACCCCGGGTTCCACGGTCAACGTCTACGCCACCTTCGAGGGACAGCGCGACGGAGATCCCGACCAGTCCAAGCTCATCGTCGAGAACGCCCGCGTCATCGACGTGGGCGAGCTGACCTCCCTGCGCCCCGACGCGGACGACCGGGACCGGCAGCCCACCGAGGCCGTCCCGATCACCTTCGCCCTGCGCACCGTCGACGCCCAGCGCATCACCTACGCCGAGTCCTTCGCCGACGAGGTCCGGCTCGCCCTGGTGGCACCCGGCGCCGACTCCGACATCTCCGCGACGGACCGCACCTACGAACTCGCCAAGGACAAGTGAGAGGCCCCCATGCCCACGAGGATCCTCCCGGCCGTCGGCGACGCGGACGCGGTCCGGTCCCTCACGACGCTGCTCAGCCAGCTCCCCGACGCCGAGCCGGTGGCCCCGGTCACCGACTCCACCCAACTCGTCGACACCCTCGCCCGCCTGGCCGCCGAGTCCATCGACGAACTGCCCGAGGTCGTCGTCGTCCACGAGCGCATCGGCCCCGTCCCGGCCCTGGAGCTCATCCGCGAGGTCGCCCTGCGCTTCCCGGCGGTGGGCGTCATCCTCGTGACGTCCGACGCGAGCCCCGGCCTCTTCCAGGCCGCCATGGACTACGGCGCCCGGGGCCTGGTCGCCCTGCCGCTGCACTACGAGGAACTGGCCAGCCGCGTCCACGCGGTCGCCCAGTGGTCGGTGGGGGTACGGCGGCATCTGGGCTCCGGCGGCGACGTGTTCAGCGGCGTCGGCGGCACCGTCGTGACGGTGAGCGGCGCGAAGGGCGGCGTGGGCGCCACCCTCACGGCCATCCAACTGGCGCTCGCGGCCCAGGCGTCGGGCCGCAGCACCGCCCTGCTCGACATGGACCTCCAAACCGGCGACATCGCGTCCTACCTGGACATCCAGTTCCGCCGCTCGGTCGTCGACCTCGCCGCCATCAGCGACATCACGCCGCGCGTGCTGGCGGACGCGGTGTTCCGGCACGACACGGGGGTGGCACTGCTCCTCGCTCCCGGCGACGGCGAACGCGGCGAGGAGGTCACCGACCGCGCCGCCCGCCATGTCGTCACCGCCCTGCGCTCCCGCTACGAGGTCGTGGTCGTCGACTGCGGCGCCCAACTGAGCGGTGCGAGCGCGGCGGCCGTGGAGATGGCCGACACGGCCCTCCTCGTCACCACCCCGGATGTGGTCGCGGTGCGCGGCGCCAAGCGCACGGTCCGGATGTGGGACCGCCTGCAGATCCGCAAGGCGGAGGAAACCATGATCGTCGTCAACCGCCACTCGCGCGGCACGGAGATCCAGCCCGCCCTGATCCAGCGGATCACCGGCACGTCGGTCGCGGCCACCGCGATCCCCGCCAACTTCAAGGAACTCCAGGGCGCCGTCGACGCCGGCCGGGTGCACGAGCTGGACAACCGGGGGACGGTCAAGCAGGCCCTGTGGGCGCTCGCGGGGGAACTGGGCCTGGTCAAGGGCACCGAGGGGGCCTCACCGCGCCGCAACGGACGGGCGCGGGGCGGGGACCGGGCCGCGCTGACCTTCCGGCGCCGGAAGGAGATCGGGAGGTGAGGGGGCGGGGGGACAAGGGCCGGCTCAGGGACGACCGGGGCCAGGTGACCATCGAGTTCCTCGGCATGACGCCGCTGATCATCCTGACGCTGGTGCTGCTGTGGCAGTGCGTGCTGCTGGGGTACACGTTCACGCTCGCGGGGAATGCTGCGGACGAGGCGGCCCGGGCGGCGACGGCGTCGGAGGGGCAGTCGGCCTGCGCGGAAGCAGGGCTCCAACACCTTCCGGATTCATGGCAGGGGGGCGCCACCGTGGAGTGCGACGCGAACGGCGACTTCGTCACCGCCGACGTGACCCTCCAGGTGCCCGTCCTCTTCCCCGGCTCCATCGGCTTCCCGTTCACGGTGGAGGGGCACGCGGGGGCCGTGCAGGAGGAGAAGGACTGAGATGTCGTACCGGCTCTTCCCCCGCCGTGCGGGCCGCGACCGCGGTCAGGTCGCCATCGAGTACCTCGGGTTCATCCCGATCCTGATCCTCGTCGCCATGGCCGGCATCCAGGTCGGGCTCATCGCCTACACCGCCCAGCAGGCCGGTACGGCGGCCAGGGCGGGGGCGCGGGCCGCCTCGCTCGAACCCGGTGCCGCCCAGGAAGGGTGCCAGAACGCGGTCAGCGGCTGGCTCGCCGACGGGACCGCCTGCTCGGAGGCGGCCGGCGGCGACACGGTCACCGTCACGGCCACCGTCGAGATCCCGTCGATCGTCCCCGGCTGGAACTTCGACGCCGCCCAGAAGACCGCGACCATGCCGCTCGACCACTGAACGAGGATCCACATGAGCCTGAGGTCACGCATCAACGCCCCGGAGGAGAACGCCGGCCGGGGCGAGGACGGCCACCTGGTCGCCTCGTACCGGGCCAAGCTCCTGGAGGAGATCGACCTCGCGGAGATGAGTTCGCTGGCCGCGGCCGAGCGCCGGGCCCGCCTCGAGCGGGTGCTCGGCCACATCATCAGCCGCGAGGGCCCGGTGCTGTCGACCGTCGAGCGCTCGCAGCTGATCCGCAGGGTCGTCGACGAGGCACTCGGCCTGGGCATCCTGGAGCCGCTGCTCGAAGACGCGTCGATCACCGAGATCATGGTGAACGGCCCGGACGCGATCTTCGTCGAACGAGGTGGCCGCGTCGAGCAGTTGCCGCTCCGCTTCCCCTCCCACGACCAGCTGATGCAGACCATCGAGCGGATCGTCTCGACGGTGAACCGGCGCGTGGACGAGTCGAACCCGATGGTGGACGCGCGCCTGCCGTCCGGCGAGCGCGTGAACGTCATCATCCCGCCCCTGTCGCTCACCGGCGCGACCCTGACGATCCGCCGCTTCCCGCGCTCCTTCACCCTGCACGAGATGACCGGCCTCGGCTCGCTCGACGAGCCGATGGTGTATCTGCTGGCCGGACTGGTGCAGGCGAAGTTCAACATCATCGTCTCGGGAGCGACGGGCACGGGCAAGACGACGCTGCTCAACGCGCTGTCGGGCCTGATCCCCGAGGCCGAGCGCATCATCACCATCGAGGACTCGGCCGAACTCCAGCTGCAGCAGTCCCACGTCATCCGGCTGGAGTCGCGGCCGCCGAACGTCGAGGGCAAGGGCCAGGTCAGCATCCGGGACCTGGTCCGCAACTCCCTGCGGATGCGCCCCGACCGCATCGTCGTCGGTGAGGTCCGCGGCGGCGAGTCCCTCGACATGCTCCAGGCGATGTCCACCGGCCACGACGGCTCCCTCGCCACTGTGCACGCCAACAGCGCGGAGGACGCCCTGATGCGGCTGAAGACCCTCGCCTCCATGTCCGACGTGTCGGTCCCCTTCGAGGCGCTGCACGACCAGATCAACAGCGCGGTCGACGTGATCATCCAGCTGACCCGGTTCCCGGACGGCGCCCGCAGGATCACCGAGATCGCGATCCTGGACAGCCACGGGGCGGAGCCGTACCGGCTGGCCACGGTGGCCCGCTTCCACGCCCAGCCCATGACGCCGGACGGCCGCGTCCACGGCGCCTTCGCGTACTTCCCCCTCCCGCGCCGCACCGCCGACCGCCTCTACATGGCGAGCCAGCCGATACCCCAGGCCTTCGGCGTCGCCCAGTCCCCGCTCGAGCTCGCCACCCGAGAAGCCAGGTAGGACCCCGCTGATGGACCTCCAGACCCGCATCACGCTCACGACCGGCGTCGCCCTGCTGACCTGCGCCCTGGCCGTGGCGGGCGTACACGTCCACGCCGCCGGCCGGGCACAGCGCCAGGCCCTGGTCGAGCGTCTGACCTCCGCCGGCCAGATCACCGGAGCCGGGCGCCGGCGCCGCTTCGCCGACCTGGACCGCCGCCTGCGCCGCACGAAGCTGGGCAAGCGGCTGGAGTTGCGGCTGGTGGCGACGGGCCTGGACGTCACGCCGGGCGAGTTCTTCGTCTACATGCTGGCGACGGTGGCGGGCCTGTGGCTGGTCGGCCAGGCGACCTTGGCCCCCTTCTTCGGCCCGATCGCGGGCCTGCTGGGCGTCTGGGCGGCGATGCAGTTCCTGAACTGGCAACGCCAGAAGCGCATCGAGCGGTTCATCAACCAACTCCCCGAACTGGCCCGCATCCTGGCGAACGCGGCCCACGCGGGCCTCGCCCTGCGCACCGCCATCGGCCTGGCGGCGGAGGAGCTGGAGGCCCCGGCGGGCGAGGAACTGGCCAAGGTGTCCAACCAGTTGGCGCTGGGCGCCTCGATGGACGACGCCCTCGGCGAGCTCGCGGAACGCCTCCCGTCCCGCGAACTCGTCGTCCTGGTGACCACGCTGGTGCTGTCCAACCGGGCCGGCGGCCAGGTGGTGAGCGCCCTGCGGAACCTGACGGAGACGCTGGAGGAGCGCAAGGAGACGCGACGCGAGGTCCGTACACAACTGTCCCAGGTGAGCATGACGTCGTACGCCGTTCCGGCGCTGGGCGTGGGGTCGCTCTTCCTCATGAACGGAGTGAAGGACGGGGCCCTGGACCGTATGACGGCCTCCCCGGTCGGCCAGGTGGCGGTGCTGATCGCGTTCGGGCTGTACGCCGTGGGCTTCGTCCTGATCCGCCGCCTCTCGCGGATCGACGTCTGAGGCGCCGAGGCGCAGGAAGGGAGGACGACGGACCATGGGACTCGGACAACTGGGACTTGTACTGGCCCTGGTGATGGCCCTCAGCGTGTGGGGGATCTTCGCCGGCATCCGCATGTACCGCGCGGACGCCAAACTGCCCAGCGATCTCGCGCTGGCCCTGGAGATCGGCGCGACCCGCACCGGCGCCGTGGACTCGCTCATCGACCGCATGGGCATGCGCTACGCCCCCGCCGTACTGCGCCTGATGGGCCCGAAGCTGGTCGCCAGGTACCGCCGCAAGATCGACCTCGCGGGGAACCCCGGCGGCCTGACCATCGACCGTTACGCGGCCAGGCGCGCGGTGTACGGCTTCCTGGGCGCGCTGGGCTTCCTGGTGTTCCTGCTCCGGGGCCAGGTACTGGTGGCCTTGCTGCTGCTGGCCTTCGGCGCCTTCTGGACGGAGGTCGGCATCTGGTCGGCGATCCGGATCAGGAAGGACGAGATCGAGCGCACCCTGCCCGACTTCCTGGACGTCCTGGCGGTCGTGGTGAGCGCGGGCCTTGGCTTCCGTCAGGCCCTCGACCGGGTCGCCTCGAAGTACGAGGGCCCCTGGGCCGACGAACTCCGCATCACCCTGCGCCAGATGGACCTCGGCATGAGCCGCCGCCAGGCCTTCGCGGAACTCCGCCGCCGCAACGACTCCGAACAGGTGGCGATGTTCGTGACGGCGCTCCAGCAGGGCGAGGAACTGGGCGCGCCGATCGTCGACACCCTGGTCGCCCTCGCCAAGGACATGCGCCGCACCGACGCCCAGAACGCCCGCCGGAAGGCGGCCAGGGCGGTGCCACGCGCCACGCTGATGATCACGACGTTCATGGTGCCGGCCACGATGATCCTGCTGGGGGCGGGACTGCTGCTGGGGTCCGGGACGGACTTCGGTTCGCTGACGGGGGAGTAGGGGGAGGACCGCATGGCAGGCATGCCGGTGAGGATGCGCGCGGGTACGGGCGCAGGCGCAGGGGGGACCTCGGCGCCGGGTGCGACGGCAGGCATGGCGCTTCTGCTGCGGCGCCTGCGGCCGTCCCGGGCAGCCGGACAAGCCGCCGCGATACCGCTGCAGATAAACGCCCTCCAGGCGATGTGCCGGCAGGTCTTCGGCTTCCGCCTCGCCATGATCGCCCTCGCCGCGCCCGCGGCCCTGCTCAACGCGACGCCCGGCCTGGGAACCCGGCTGATGGGCGCGGCGGTCGTGGTCACGTTCATGGGCTCCTACGCCCTGTTCCGCGACTGGGAACGCTTCGGCCCGCTCCTCCTGCGCCACCCCACCCTCCTGGCGCTGGACACCCTCTTCACCGCCCTCCTCCTCATCTCCGCGGGCCCCGACACCACGCTGGCCTACGTCAGCGTCTGCACGCCCCTGCTCGCCGGCATCGTCTACGGCTACCGGGGCGCGGCGGTGTTCGCGAGCGTGCAGTCCCTGATCCTGCTGCTGGCCTACGCGATCAACAAGGAGGCGCAGGCGGGCAGCGGCCTGGCGGAGAAACTCCTGCTCCCGGGCCTGTGCGTCATCACGGGCGCGCTCGGCTCCTCCCTGCGCAACCTCATGCTCCGCTTCGGTACGGCCACGCAGGCACTGACGACGATCCAGGCGCGGCTTGCGGTGACCGAGGCGGTCGGCGCGGAACGGGCCCGCCTGGCCCGCGAGATGCACGACTCGGTGGCGAAGACGCTGCACGGCGTGGCGCTGGCGGCGGACGGCCTGGCGCTCTCCGCGGGGTCGGCGTCGATGGACCCGGCCCGCGTCAGCCAGCAGGCCGAACTGGTGGCTCGCGCGGCCCGCCGAGCCGCCGCCGAGTCCCGCGAACTCCTGGCGGACCTGCGCCGCGAGTCGGACCCGGACCACGCGACGGACATCACGCCGGAACTGGCCGCCCGTACCGCGGCCTTCACGAAACGCACGGGCATGACAGCCACGTACGACACCACTCCGGGCGAGGCCGCCCACGCGCCCCTGCGGGCCCTCCTGGTCCCACCGGCGGTCGCCCGCCACCTCCTCACCATCACCGAGGAGGCCATGGAGAACGCCCACCGCCACGCGGCCGCGACCCGGGTGGACGTACGCGCGGGCGTGCGGGCGGGTGCGCGGGGCGAGGTGCTGTGCCTGACGGTCCAGGACGACGGCCGGGGCATGCCCCCCGACGCGACCCTCGAACACCTCCGCCGGTCGGGCCACTTCGGCCTGATCGGTATGGCCGAACGAGCCGCCTCGATAGGCGCAGGCATCCACATCGGCAAGGGCACCCACGCTCGCGGCACGGAGGTCCGCCTCGAACTCCCGCTGGCGGCCCTGACGACGACGAAGGCGACCCCATGAACACCCCCCTCCGGCTAGTGGTGGCAGACGACAACCCGGTGGTCCGAGCGGGCCTGACGGCCCTCCTCTCCACCCACGTGGACATAACGGTGGTGGCCGAGGCGGCGAACGGCCTGGAGGCCCAGGAAGCGGCCCGCCGCCACCGCCCCGACGTGATCCTCCTGGACGTCCGCATGCCAGGCACGGACGGCATCACGGCCCTCCCGCACCTGGTCGGCATCGCCCCGGTGATGATGCTCACCTACAGCGGGGAGTCGGAGACGGTCCGCGAAGCACTGCGTCTCGGCGCCGCCGGCTATCTGGTCCACGGTGAGTTCACGACGGACGAACTGGTGGCGGCGGTGCGGGACATCGAGCGAGGCAGGGGGTCGGCGGAGCCCCGGCTCACCCCCACGGCAGCGGCATCACTCGCGCAAGCAAACGCCGAACTCCCAACTGCGACAGGCAATTCCGCAGAACCGCTTTCGCAAGTGCAACCAACTGTGGGACAGTCGTCGTCGTATCGGTCACGGTTCCGGCTGAGCAGGAGGGAGGCGGAGATCATGGACCTCATCGCATCCGGCATGAACAACCAGCAGATCGCCGCCGCCTGCTTCATCAGCGAGAAGACGGTCAAGAACCACATCAACCGCATCTTCGCCAAACTCCACAGCAGCAGCCGCGGGGAGGCCGCGGCCAAGTGGCTGGGGACGGCGCCGGGTTCACACCCAGGACGGGGATGAGCGGCGATGCTGCGACGGCGGTTTTCGGCCGAGGCCTGGAATTGGGTCCTGGGACCCTCTGGTGTTCGGGGTGTTCGCGCTTACTTTTCTCCTGAGACTTCTCACAGGACTTGCGTGCCCAGAGGGGAACACCATGAGCAACTGGATCAACACCACCGTCGAGTACTTGCGCTCCCGCGCCGAGCGCGACGACAAGGGGCAGACGGCGGTGGAGTATCTGGGGATCATCGCGGTGGTGGTGGCGATTGTGTTGGCGATTACTGGGACGGACATCGGCCAGACGATCTACGACGCGATTGTGGAGCAGATCGACGAACTCACCGGATGATCAAGCGCCGTACCTTCGGCGACGCTGGGCAGGCCTTCCCCATCTACATCACGGTGGTGGGGGGCCTGCTCTTTCTCGCGTTCGCCTACCTTGCGGTCGGCCAGGCCGCAGCGAATCGGAACGGTGCCCAAACGGCCGCCGATGCGGCGGCGCTGGCGGCAGCCCAGGAGTCCCGGGACCAACTCGCCGGGGACTGGTTGGAGGTTGTGGGCGACCCGACAAAGTGGCAGGACATCCTTGACGGCGATACTGAACTGGTCGACGGATGCTGGCGGGCCTACGAACTGGCGGCCCAGAACGACGCCGATGTCCAAGGCTGCGGGTCGGCAGAGCCGTTGGGCTACACGGTGGATGTCGAAACCAACAAGTCCGTGGGCGACTCCATCGTCCCCGGCACGGAGGATTTCAAGTCGAAGGCGTCAGCCACCGCCGTGATCGAGCCTCGCTGCACGTTCGATCTTCCCGGAGAGGGCGGCGACGACGGTGACGGGAACGACACACTGCCCTTGCCGCAACTCAAGTGCGACGACACGGACTGGGACCTGGACCCGGAGGACCCGACCACTCTTCCGGCCCCCGAGGACCTCTTCGATGTCCATCTGGCCGACTCACAAGCGAACGACGAGTGACGAAGGAAGCAGAGGCATGAGCATTCGGTTCACGACGAAGGCCCGCAGGGGGATGGTCGCGTTGACCGCCGTGGCCGGACTGGCCCTCGGCGTGGCCGGCTGCGGAGGAGGAGGCGACGACGACAAGAAGCCGGAGACGTCTGCGTCAGCCTCCAAGGGCGGCGGGTCCAATCCGAGTGCTCAAGAGGGAACCGATGATCTCCTTGCCGAACTCAAGGGCGAGGACGGTCTGATCCTCAGGATCACCTCTGCTCAGCGCGACTCCGGTGGGTTCGTCACCGTGAGCGGCGAAATGAAGAACGACGGTGACGAGGCGGCCCGCGTGTCGGCGCGCACTTCGGGTGACGAGACGGAGATCGTCAGGCACGGAACATCGCTGGGCGGAGCGACTCTCGTCGATTCGGCGAGCAAGAAGCGGTACTACGTGCTGCGCGACACGGACGGTCGTCCCCTGACGACGACCAGCATGCCGCGAATCAAGCCCGGCGACTCCATTCCTGTTTTCATGCAGTTCCCCGCCCCGCCGACAAGTACAAACGAGGTCAGCTTCCAGCTGCCGACCTTTGCCTCCGCCACCCTCCAGATCTCCGGGTGAGGCCAAAATGACCCGCACCCCCCGCCTCCCCCTCACCGCAGCCACCCTCATGGTCGCCACCAATCTCCTGGGTGCCACAACAGCCCACGCCGCCGACGACCCCAGCGTCCCGCCCGGTACCGAAGCCACCGCCACCGCCCCCGTGGAGGTCGACGCCAACGACCCCGATCTCAAGCTCCCCGAAGGGGCGACGCTCGCGGAGGCCAAGGTGCTGGACATCAAGCAGGTGGTCGAGGATCAGGCCGGTGAGGAACGCCGGGAGGACACGAACTCGGACGTGAAGTTCGCGCTGCAGGCCGAGGTTCTCTTCCCCAAGGACAGCGCGAAGCTGACCGGCGAGGCGAAGGCCCGTATCTCGGACATCGCCGAGGAGATCAAGACCCAGAACGCCACACGCATCCGCGTCTTCGGCTTCACCGACAACCTGGGCTCCTCCGCCCACGGCGACGTCCTGTCGAGGAAGCGCGCGAACGCCGTACAGGGCGTCCTGGAGTCGGAGCTGACCGACTCCACGGTCACCTACGAGGTACGCGGCTACGGCGAGCAGTACCCGATCTCCTCGAACGCGACCGAGTCGGGCCGCAAGAAGAACCGACGGGTGGAGGTGTCCTTCCCGCGCACGGACAACTGACCGGCCGTGGGAGTCACCCCGTCCACGGCTACGCCTCGACAGTCATCCGTACCCCGGCCCGCACCCCCCACCCGGCCATGGCCCCGGCCTCGGCCTCCAGCACATGCCGCGACCGAAGCCGGGGCAGGCCCAGCCGCCCCGGTGCCATGGTGCGTACGGCGATGACCTTCAGCCGTCGGTCGAGATAGGCGACGTCGATGGGCATGCGCATCCGGAAGGTGTGCACGCTGCCGGCCGGCGTGAGCAGCATCGCCCCGGCGATGGAGTCCCGCCCCAGCAGCCCCTTCGTACGGGCCCGATAGGACGCGGCGACCTCCAGGGGCACCGAGACGTCCCCCCGCTCCCCGTGCACGACCAGCGTCCCCCGACCGCCCCGCCACCGCCGCCCCATCCCCAGCCACCTCCTGGATTTCCTGTTGTCCGGCGAGTGCCACCCGGGTAGGAAAGGCCCATGACCGGACTAGGCGCAATCTTCCGTCCCCAACTCGCCCCCGAGCGACTCCGTTCCGTCGCCCGCATCGCGGACGAGGCAGGCCTCGAGGAACTCTGGCTCTGGGAGGACTGCTTCCGGGAGGGAGGGATCTCCACCGCTGCCGCCGCACTGGCGTGGACCGAGCGCGTGCGGGTCGGCGTCGGGCTGCTGCCCGTCCCGTTGCGGAACGTCGCCATCACCGCGATGGAAGCCGCCACGCTGTACCGGATGTTCCCCGGACGGCCGATCCTCGCCCTCGGGCACGGTGTGCAGGACTGGATGGGGCAGGTCGGGGCGCGGGCCGAGTCGCCGGTGACGCTGTTGCGCGAGCATCTCGTCGCCCTGCGCGCCCTGCTCGGCGGGGAGACGGTCACCACCGAGGGGCGATACGTCAAGCTCGACGACGTCGCCCTCGACTGGCCGCCCGCCGGGCCGGTGCCCGTCATCGCCGGCGTCACCGGGCCCCGTTCGCTGCGGCTCGCCGGTGAGGCGGCCGACGGGACCCTGCTCACCGCCTCGACCTCGCCCGACGGGGTGCGCAAGGCACGGCAACTCATCGAGGAGGGGAGGGCCGCGGCGGGACGTACCGGAGGCGAACCGCACGAGGTCGTCGTCTACCTCCTGACCGCCACCGGCCCCGACGGGCCCGCACGGCTCAAGGCAGAGCTCGACGCCGAGGGGGTCGGTGACGTCCCCGGCCTCGGCGTCGCCGGAGACGCCGGCGCCGTCGCGAAGGCCGTTCAGCGGCTCGCGGACGCCGGTGCGGACACCGTGGTCCTGCAGCCGACGGGGGACGAGCCCGACCCGGAGGGGTTCGTGCGGTTCGCGGCGGAGGAAGTGCGGCCGTTGGTGCCGTGAGGGACCACGTGAGCGACGGCACGCGAGGGGCTCAGCCCGGCTGGTGAGCCCCCGTCGCCCCGTCGATCAGCTCCCGCACGATGTCCATGTGGCCCGCGTGCCGTGCCGTCTCCTCGATCATGTGAACCAGCACCCACCGCAGGGACACCGCCTCGCCACGCCACGCCGGCTGCCCCAGGTCCGTCAGCGGCCGCTCGGCGATCACTCGGTCGGCCGCGGCGCGCGCACGGCCGTAGAAGTCGATGATCTGCTGCGTCGTCTCGCCCTGGTCGGCCGCCATGTCCTCGGCGCTGTAGGGGTTGAACCACAGGGGCTCCACCTCGCCGCCGAAGGTCGAGACGAACCAGCCGTACTCCACCGAGCCGAGGTGTTTGACCAGGCCCAGCAGGCTGGTGCCGGTCGGGGTCATCGGGCGGCGCAGCTGCTCGTCGTCCAGGCCCTCCAGCTTCCACAGCACCGCGTCCCGGTGGTGGTCGAGGCTCGCCCGGAGCGTGTCCTTCTCGCCCGCCGTGTACGTCGAGTTCGTCATGGCGCCGAAAACTAGCAGCGGCCACTGACAGTGCCCTGCGATCATCACCGCATGGGAAAGGACAGCAGGCCGTTCGAGGAACTCGTCGCCGAGGGCGCGGCCGTGCCCACCGAGGGCTGGGACTTCTCCTGGTTCGAGGGGCGGGCCACCGAGGCGCGGCCCAGCTGGGGGTATGCCGTCTCCCTGGCCGACCGGCTGGCCGGCGCGACCGCCGCGCTCGACCTCCAGACCGGGGGAGGGGAGGTGCTGGACTTCGCCCTGGGCCGGGCCCCGAAGGCCCCGCCGCTGACCGTCGCCACCGAGGGCTGGCCGCCGAACGTCGCCAAGGCCACCGCCCTGCTGGCCGCTCGTGGTGTCGCGGTCGTCGCCTCGCCCGAGGACGCCCCGCTCCCGTTCGCCGACGGGGCCTTCGACCTGGTCACGAGCCGGCACCCGGTGCGGGCGCCCTGGCCGGAGATCTCCCGCGTGCTCCGGCCCGGCGGCACGTACTTCGCCCAGCACGTCGGACCCCACAGCGTCTTCGAACTCGTCGAGTACTTCCTCGGGCCGCAGCCCGACGAGGTCCGCAGCGGCCGCCACCCCGACCGCGAACGCGCCGATGCCGAGGCCGCCGGCCTGGAGATCGTCGACCTGCGCGCCGAGGAACTGCGCATGGAGTTCCACGACATCGCGGCCGTCGTGCATTTTCTGCGGAAGGTCGTGTGGATGGTCCCCGGCTTCACCGCCGAGGCGTACCGGCCGCAACTGCGCGCCCTGCACGAACAGATCGAGTCCGAGGGTCCCTTCGTCGCGCACAGCACCCGCCACCTCTTCGAGGCCCGCAAGCCCGGGACGTGAGCCGCCCGGCGGGGCACTCACGCATGCGGTCCGACGGTCACCTTCCCGACCACCAACTCCGCCTTCGCCTCCAGCACTTCCCCCACCCGCTCCACCTGCTCGCCCAGCTCCCGCTCCTGCCGCGCCGTCAGGCGCCGCCCGATCAGCTCCACCGTCACCGTCGTACGACGTCCCTGGCGCCGCTGATGCCAGACCCCCGCCACCACCCCGTCCACCAGCAGCACCGGAAAGTTCCCCGCCTGCCCACCCGCCAACGCCCGCTGGTACGCCTCCCCGGGGAACAGCGTCTGCCGCGGCTGCGCGGCGATGGCGTACGCGTCGAAGTACGGCAGCAACCGCACGCCACGGACCTTCCCCGCCGGGAACTCCGCGTCACCCGCCGCCACCCAGGCCGCGGCCCCCTCGAACGACACCTCCTCGACCTCCCCGGACCCCGCCAGCTCCCGAAACAGCGCCACCGCCCAACCGGCGGGCGCCGCCAGCCACTTGGCGAAGTGCTGGGGAGTCGCCGGGCCGTACGCACGCAGATACCGCCGCACGAGCTCCCGCAGGGCCCCCTCGCCCGCCGTTCCCGACCGGGGCGCCGGTACCGGGTCGACCCCCTGCGGCCGGGTGTACGTCACTTTCCGCCCCCGGTTCGGGCCGAAGCACAGGGCGCCCGACTGGCCGGCCCGGTGCATCACCTGCCGCCAGCGCGGCCACAGGTCCTGGAAGGCGGGCATCACGCGGTCCCCGGCCCACGGGCCGGTGCGTGCCACGACCTCCTCGCCCAGTTCCTCCACCGTCAGGCAGACCCCGTCGAGGGCGTCCCCGATCGCCGCCACGATCTGCTCCGCCTGCTCCTCCGTAACGGCGATGTCCGGCGGAAACGGACTCGGGCCCGTCGAAATCGCGGTCAGCGCGCCGCACCACAGCGGCAGCTCGGCGGCGGGAAGCAGATGCACGGTTCCGCGCGGGCCGAACGTCTTCACCAGTGAGTGGTCCTCCCAGAGCGCGGCCCGTACGTCCGCCCGCGTCACCCCGGTGGCCCGTACCCCCACCGACACCTCGGCCGCGGACAGCACCTGCGCGTGCGCGCCCAGCATCGCCCCCACCACATCCGCGACCGGCGTGCCGCGCGCGGCGGGACGGGACAGGAACTGCCGCTCCGTACGCCGTGCGCTCGCCTCGCCCCACGTGATCAACCTGCTCGCGTTCGCCGTCATGGCGCGACGTTAGGCCGGATGTAGGCCAGGGACTGTCCGCTGAGGCACCTGAGGTCGTCCGAGGGCACTCGTGGCCCGTGTGGTGCAAACCACGCATCCGTGCGCGAAGGGGCGCTGCCCCCTGCGCATCCAAGGAACCCACACCTTCTCCACATTGTTATGGCGACCGACTCGATTTTCCTCACACCTCTCACGTAAGTTCAGACCAAGGTAATTCGCGTAAGCAAAGCTGCGCGGCGGCACCGCGCAGCGGAGGGGGCTGCGCGGTGCCGTGCCCCCGCAAGCGCTCCTGCTGGACGCGTGTCGCGTCGGAGTCGCACCTCCTTCCCGCGGCCATGGGTGCCGTCAAGCCGACGTTCGCGGCCGGGTCACCCGGGCGGGGGAAGCGAGGACAAGTCGCGCGCCGAGGCTCAAGATGCGTCAAACCCTCTGGATCCGGCCACATCCCACCCGTTTCCCCTGGGAATCCACTCCTGCCGGGCCATGAATCGGCCACGAAGAGGCCCTCTCGCGGCTACCGGGCCGTCGCCGAGCGATTTCGGAGAGTAGTTGTGGCACGCCGATGCACGCAGCATCACTTACGAAGGGTTATGGTGGAAACCCCCCCTCGGGCCGGTCCGTCTCCCCCCACGGACCGGCCCGTTTTTTGCTCGCTCAAGGGGCGAAGCCTCTGAGTGTCGGCGACCGTCCCCACCCAAGGGGCGCGGGGAACTGCGCGACCAGCCCCCATTCACCCGCAGCCGCCGACGGCCGCCGGACACCCCCACCCAAGGCGCCCCCAACGCACCCGCACCCGTAAGCACGGCCCAAGCCCCGCAGGGGTACGCTTCGCCGGTAGGGGACCGCCATACGGACAGGAACCGCCCTCGCCTGCGCCGCGCGCAGCGCCCGCGCGCCTGTCCGATCCGTACGGAGGGGCTGACAATCACGTGAACCTGCGCGACAAGCTGCGCGGCCTGCTGGTCAGGCTGTACGCACGCCGGGTGGAGGGCCACCTGGACCACGCTCAGGTGCCCAAGCACATCGGCGTGATCATGGACGGCAACCGTCGCTGGGCGAAGGCGGCGGGCTCCTCCACCGTGCACGGGCACCGGGCCGGTGCCGAGAAGATCGAGGAGTTCCTCGGCTGGTGCAGTGAGACGGACGTCGAGGTCGTCACCCTCTGGCTGCTGTCGACGGACAACTTCGACCGGCCCCAGGACGAGCTCGGCCCCCTCCTCGGGATCATCGAGGACGTGGTCCGCACCCTCGCCGCCGACGGGCGCTGGCGCGTGCACCACGTGGGCACGCCCGACCTGCTGCCGTCCGGGATGCAGACCAGCCTCAAGGAGGCCGAGGAGGCCACCGCGCACATCGACGGGATACTGGTCAACGTCGCCATCGGCTACGGCGGCCGCCAGGAGATCGCCGACGCCGTGCGCTCGATGATCGTCGACGCCCACGACAAGGGCACCTCGATGGAGAACCTCGCCGAGTCCGTCAGCGTCGACCTGATCGGCAGCCACCTCTACACCGGCGACCAGCCGGACCCCGACCTCGTGATCCGCACCAGCGGCGAGCAGCGGTTGTCCGGTTTCATGCTGTGGCAGACGGCCCATTCCGAGTACTACTTCTGTGAAGTCTTCTGGCCGGCCTTCCGCAAGGTGGACTTCCTGCGCGCTCTGCGCGACTACGCGGCCCGTCACCGGCGCTACGGCGGCTGAGCGAACTCACCCCCACGGGACAGAAGTAACAAGGAGTTCACCAGCGCGCCGTCATATGCGTCGGCATGGCATCGCACGTTCGAGGGCATAAGGCAAGCAGGTCGACACCCGAACCACGGGTGTCGTATCTCAGCGGACGGCACGGGGCCGTCCGCCCGGGAGGCCCTTTGCACCAGCCCCACCGTGCGGTCACGGCACGGAAGAAGACGCGGGGGGCCGGTTTTCGGCCCGTGCAGAGCGGCCGACGACCGGTCCAGCTCCACTCCGTCGCTCCCCGACCTCATCCGAGGGGGTACGTCCTTCCGTGGTGACCAGCACAAAGCGCCACAAGCCCGACCGGCGCACCTACGTTCTCGACACCAGCGTCCTGCTGGCCGACCCGAACGCCCTGAACCGCTTCGACGAGCACGAGGTCGTGCTCCCCATCGTCGTGGTGACGGAACTGGAGGCCAAGAGGCACCATCCCGAACTCGGCTACTTCGCCCGGCAGGCCCTGCGCCTGCTCGACGAGTTCCGGGTGAAGCATGGCCGTCTCGACGCCCCCATCCCGATCGGGGACCTCGGCGGGACCGTCCGTGTCGAGCTCAACCACTCGGACCCCAGCGTTCTGCCGACCGGCTACCGCCTGGGGGACAACGACTCCCGCATCCTCGCGGTCGCCCGCAATCTGCAGGCCGAGGGGTTCGACGTCACCGTCGTGTCGAAGGACCTGCCGCTCAGGATCAAGGCATCGTCCGTCGGTCTCCTCGCCGAGGAGTACCGCGCCGAACTCGCCATCACGGACTCCTCCGGCTGGACCGGAATGTCCGAACTGACCCTGCCGGGCGAACAGGTGGACATCCTCTTCGAGGAGGGGCACGTCTTCGTCCCCGAGGCCGCCGACATGCCCGTGCACACCGGTCTGACGATCCACTCCGAGCGCGGCAACGCGCTGGGCCGGATCACGCCCGAGGGCAACGTCAGGCTGGTGCGCGGCGACCGGGAGGCGTTCGGCATCAAGGGCCGCAGCGCCGAGCAGCGGATCGCGCTGGACCTGCTGCTCGACCCGGACGTCGGGATCGTGTCCATGGGCGGCCGGGCCGGCACCGGCAAGTCGGCGCTGGCACTGTGCGCCGGTCTGGAGGCGGTGCTGGAGCGCCGTCAGCACCAGAAGGTGATGGTCTTCCGGCCGCTGTACGCGGTGGGCGGGCAGGAGCTCGGCTATCTGCCCGGCAGCGAGGCCGAGAAGATGAGCCCCTGGGCGCAGGCGGTCTTCGACACGCTGTCGGCGGTCACCAGCCGCGAGGTCATCGAAGAGGTCACCGCGCGCGGAATGCTCGAGGTGCTTCCTCTCACCCACATCCGCGGACGCTCGCTGCACGACGCGTTCGTGATCGTGGACGAGGCGCAGTCACTGGAAAGGAATGTCCTGCTGACGGTTCTGTCCCGAATTGGAGCCAATTCACGGGTCGTTCTGACCCATGACGTGGCCCAGCGGGACAATCTGCGGGTCGGGCGCTACGACGGTGTCGTCGCCGTCGTGGAGAAGCTGAAGGGGCATCCGCTCTTCGCCCACGTCACGCTGACGCGGTCCGAGAGGTCCCAGATTGCCGCCCTTGTGACCGAAATGCTGGAGGACGGGCAGATCTGACCCAAGTGCTCAACTTGCGGTAGCTACTCGTTGGTTGGCGCCGTTCGGAAAGGCAGTGAGCCTATCCGGGCGGCGCCTCGGCGTGTGCGGCTTTCCGTAAAACCCCTGGGACAAACGAGGTGTGAGCTTTCACACGCAACACAGAATTGCCTTGCGGCGTCGGGGTGCGGCAGAGTCTCACTCCTGTCAGGCCCCGCATACGACACATCTGTACCCCCAGCGGTACGGCACCACAGCAACACCAAGCCAACTCCATAGCGTCGTCGTATGCCGCCCGAGTCTTCACGCGGCGCTCCTCTCAAAGGAGTTGCCCACCGGGTCCGAGCCTCCCGTGACCCCGCAGTTGGGAGGCCAGAGCCAGGGGCACGATTGCGTCCGCCAGGGTCACCGAAGCGGGCGATGCTGGAAGGAAACCGTGTGAGTCCGATTTCGGTCAGGGGATTCGCAGTGGCGTCGGCCACCGCGGTCACCGCTGTCGGAAGCGTCGTCGGCGTTGCCTCGGGCAGCACCGCGCAGAACAACGACGCCGAAGCGACGGCTGCCGATTCGACGCTCCTCGCGGACATACCCGCGGGCCAGCAGGCCCAGGTGCAGATCGAGTCCATGTCGGCGCAGGCCGACGTCCAGGCCATCGCCGCGGACGCGAGCGCCAAGAAGGGTGCTGAGGAAGCCGCCCGCAAGGCTGCCGCCCAGACCGCGATCGAGAAGAAGGAAGCCGCCGAGAAGGCAGAGAAGGCGGCGCAGGAAGCCAAGGAGCGCGAAGAGGCCGAGGCGAAGGCCTCCCGATCCTCCTCCGACTTCCCCGTACAGGGCTCGTACAGCATCGCGCAGATCCAGTCGATGGCGCGCCAGATGGTGCCGAGCGGCCAGTTCCAGTGCTTCAGCAACATCGTGGACCACGAGTCCGACTGGAACTACAAGGCCGTCAACCCCTCCTCGGGTGCCTACGGCCTCTTCCAGGCCCTGCCCGGTTCGAAGATGTCGTCCGTCGGCTCGGACTGGCAGACGAACCCGGCCACCCAGATCAAGTGGGGCCTCAACTACATGAACGACCGCTACGGCAGCCCCTGCGACGCCTGGTCCTTCTGGCAGGCCAACAACTGGTACTGAGCCGGCACCGCCGCAGCTCAACCTTCGCGCAGCCCCTCACCGTCTCTTGGTGAGGGGCTTTCGCGTTCCCCCGTGACATGCCATGTACGGTCGGACGCAGCGACTCCAGGGGGAGTGGTGAGGAGAGACGGGGGAAGAGGACGGATCATGTCGCGAGTGCCAGGGTGGCTCGGCCGGCTCGGCGCCGGACTGACCGAGATGAGTGAGCGGTTGGACGAGCGCCGCGCCGCGGTGGAGCGGGAGGACACCGAGCCCCGGCCCGAGCGGCGGTCCGCCACGGCCGTAGCGCTCGACCCGGCCGTCGAGGACGCCCCGCCGCGCTCCGACCACGTCCCACGGCCCCCCGACTACGCGCCCACCGCACCGCCGCCCCGGCCCGACCCGGCGCAGGTCGTGCCATGGGGCGTACGGGTCGCCGCGGAGGCCGGCTGGCGGCTGCTGGTGCTCGCCGGCACGGTCTGGGTGCTGATGCGGGTCATCAGCGCCGTACAACTCGTCGTGCTGGCCTTCGTCATCGCCCTGCTCCTCACCGCGCTGATGCAGCCCTCGGTGGTGTGGCTGACCCGGCGTGGCGTGCCGCGCGGGCTCGCCACCGCCCTGACCGCGATCCTCGGGTTCGTCGTCATCGGGCTGATGGGCTGGTTCGTGACCTGGCAGGTCATGGAGAACATCGACAATCTCTCCGACCAGGTCCAGGACGGTATCGACGAGCTGCGCAACTGGCTGCTCAACAGCCCCTTCCACGTCACCGACAAGCAGGTCAACGAGATCGCCGAGAACCTCCGGGAGGCGATCGGCGCCAACACCGACGAGATCACCTCGGCCGGGCTCGAAGGCGTCACGGTCGTCGTCGAGGCCCTCACCGGCATTCTGCTGGCCGCCTTCTCGACGCTCTTCCTGCTCTACGACGGCAAGCGCATCTGGCAGTGGACGCTGAAGCTGGTGCCCGCCGCGGCCCGCCCGGGTGTCGCCGGCGCCGGCCCGCGCGCGTGGGCGACGCTCACCGCGTATGTGCGCGGCACCGTCCTGGTCGCCCTGATCGACGCCGTCTTCATCGGCATCGGCATCTACTTCCTCGATGTGCCGATGGCCGTGCCGCTGGCCGTCTTCATCTTCCTGTTCTCCTTCATCCCGCTCGTCGGCGCGGTGGCCTCCGGCGCCCTGGCCGTGGTCGTGGCGCTGGTGACGCAGGGCGTCTTCACGGCGGTGATGACTCTCGCCGTGGTCCTGGCCGTCCAGCAGATCGAGGGCCACATCCTGCAGCCGTTCATCCTCGGCCGCGCGGTCCGCGTGCATCCGCTGGCGGTCGTGCTGTCGGTGGCGGCCGGCGGCATGGTCGCGGGGATCGGCGGCGCGGTGGTGGCCGTACCGCTGGTGGCCGTGTCGAACACGATCGTGGGGTATCTGCGGCGGTATTCGCAGGAGGCGATGCCGACGAGCACCGGTGGGCAGGAACCGGCCCGTCCGGCGATCGAGGACGAGGCCGTTCAAGCCGAAGGGGGATCCGGGGGCGCGGCCCCCGGGGACGGCGGCCACGACAACGCACTGGACCCCGCCCACGAAAGGTGAGCGGGGTCCGCGGAGCAATCGCGCCTACTCGACGTCGGCCAGCACAGCCTCGGCGTCCAGGGTGGCACCCACGGCCTGGATGACGGAAGCGATCTTGAACGCCTCCTGAACCGTCTCGCGGTCCACGCCCGCCTTGCGCAGCACCTGCTCGTGCGAGTCGAGGCACAGGCCGCAGCCGTTGATGGCGGACACGGCGAACGACCACAGCTCGAAGTCGACCTTGTCGACACCGGGGTTGCCGATGACGTTCATCCGCAGCCCCGCGCGCAGGGTGCCGTACTCGTGGTCGGACAGCAGATGCCGGGTCCGGTAGAAGACGTTGTTCATCGCCATCACCGCGGCCGCGGACTTCGCCGCGGTGTAGGCCTCCGGCGAGAGGTTCGCCTTGGCCTCCGGCGCCAGTTCGCGCAGCACGATCGGGGAGCGCGAGGCGATCGCCGTCGCGAGCACCGTGCCCCACAGCTGCTGCGCCGGGAGGTCCGAATTGCCGATGACCGAGCCCAGGTTGAGCTTCAGGTCCTTGGCGTAGTCCGGTATGCGGGACTTGAGGGAGTCGAGGGCCATGGGGGTCACTCTCCCGCGAGCAGCTTGACCGGGTCCAGGGTGTCCTCGCCCTTGCTCCAGTTGCACGGGCACAGCTCGTCGGTCTGGAGGGCGTCCAGGACCCGCAGGACCTCCTTGGGGTTACGGCCGACGGAGCCGGCGGTCACCATGGAGAACTGGATCTCGTTGTTCTGGTCGACGATGAAGACGGCGCGCTTGGCGAAGCCGTCCTCGCCCTCGATGCCGAGGTCGCGCATCAGCTCGTGCTTGGAGTCGGCCATCATGGGGAACGGCAGGTCGCGCAGGTCGTCGTGGTCCTTGCGCCAGGCGTGGTGGACGAACTCCGAGTCACCGGAGAAGCCCAGGACCTGGGCGTCGCGGTCGGCGAACTCCTCGTTCAGCTTGCCGAAAGCCGCGATCTCGGTCGGGCAGACGAACGTGAAGTCCTTCGGCCACGCGAAGACGATCTTCCACTTGCCCTCGTAGGTCTTGTGGTTGATCGTCTCGAACTCCGAGCCCTTCTCCAGCGAGACGCAGGCGGTCAGTTCGAACTCGGGGAACTTGTCACCGACAGTGAGCACACGCTCTCCTTGCAGCGAGGAGACACCCGTTCGGTACAGGGGTCTCCCATGGGGTTGGACCTTACCGATCCTGGCACAACGTGCATTGATACGGGAAATAGCTACACTCGGTCGGGTTGATCGAAGGTGCCTATCGATGGCCGTGGGTAAGGGATGACGGGGAGCAGGACATGACCGTGGGCAAGAGGCGCCAGCCGAGCCTCGCCCAGCTGCGGGCGTTCGCCGCCGTCGCCGAGCACCTCCACTTCCGGGACGCCGCGGCCGCGATCGGGATGAGCCAGCCCGCGCTCTCGGGTGCCGTGTCCGCGCTGGAGGAGACCCTCGGGGTCACGCTCCTGGAGCGTACGACCCGCAAGGTGCTGCTCTCACCGGCCGGCGAGCGGCTCGCCGTGCGGGCCAAGGCGGTGCTGGTGGAGGTCGGGGCGCTGATGGAGGAGGCGGAGGCGGTCCGGGCGCCGTTCACCGGTGCGCTCCGCCTCGGTGTGATCCCCACCGTGGCGCCGTACCTGCTGCCGACGGTGCTGCGGCTCGTCCACGAGCGGTATCCGCACCTCGACCTCCAGGTGCACGAGGAGCAGACCGCAAGCCTGGTCGACGGCCTCACCACCGGCCGTTTGGACCTGCTCCTGCTCGCCGTCCCGCTCGGGGTGCCCGGTGTTGCCGAACTCCCGCTCTTCGACGAGGACTTCGCGCTCGTCACCCCGCTCGACCACTGGCTCGGCGGCCGGGAGGGGATTCCCCGGGAGGCGCTGCGCGAGCTGAACCTGCTGCTGCTCGACGAGGGCCACTGCCTGCGCGACCAGGCCCTCGACATCTGCCGGGAGGCGGGCCGTGAGGACGCACCGGTGACCACGACCGCGGCCGGGCTGTCCACGCTGGTCCAGCTGGTTGCCGGCGGAATGGGCGTGACCCTGCTGCCGCGCACCGCCCTCAAGCTGGAGACGACCCGCAGCAGCCAACTCCTCACCGGCTACTTCGCCGACCCGGCCCCCACCCGCCGCGTCGCCCTCGCCATGCGAACGGGAGCGGCACGCGCGGCGGAGTACGAGGAACTGGCGTCGGCACTGCGGGATGCGTTGCGGCCGTTGCCGGTGCGGGTGTTGGGGGCCGGAGGCGGCTGACTTCCCGGGCGCGGGTGCCCACTCGGTGTGCGGGCTCGCGGGCCCGCGTCGGGTGCGGCGCTGTGGGGAGCCGAGGAGGGTCATCGCGGGCGATGTGGGGGCGGCGGTCGTGCCGGGGTGCTCCGGCACGCGGCTCGCGCAGCCTGCGGTCGGGGGCGGGCCTGATCCGTGCGAGGTGCTGTGACCGTTGCGCGTACGGCTTTGGGGGCCGGGTTCTGAGACCCGGCCCCCTTGATCACCTCGTTGACACCCCGTTGATCACTCCGTGCGCAGGCCGTCCGGGCGCATCAGTCGCAGCAGCGGAGGCAGGCTGAGGAGGGTCACCGCGAGGACGACTCCGGCGCCGATGCCCGTCATTGCCAGGACGCTCGCCCAGTCCACGGTCACCGAGGCCCCGGCCATCTTCAGCAGGACGGCCCCCAGCGTCAGCCCGACGGTCGACGCCAGCACCAGGCCCAGCGCGATGGGGATCGCCGTCTGCCAGAGCACCGACAGGCTGAGCGTGCGGCGCCGGGTGCCGAAGGCGACCAGGGACGACAGCAACTTCTTGCGCTCGCGCAGCTGCTCCAGCTGGGAGACCAGCAGGCTCGCGCCGATCAGCAGCAGGACGCAGGTGGCGCCGACGAACAGCCCGTTGCGGATGGAGCGGAACTCCAGGGACTCCCGGGTGGCGGCCATCGTGAACACGTCGGCCAGGGGGTCCATCCGCGCGGCGGTGTTGCGCGCGTAGTCCGCGGCGTCCGGCACCGACGAGTCCAGCGAGAGGAACACCCGCTGCACGAGGCCGGCCTCGGCCCCCTCGGGCAGCGCGCCCGGCGTGAGCAGCAGGCCGCCGCGCTCGTAGCCGGTCGGATCCTCGCGCGTCGCCGCCGTCTTGACGCCGCCCGGCACCTTCCACGCCACCGTGTGACTCGTCATCCCGCTGTAGCCGGGGTCGAAGTACAGGGTGCCGCCCGCCTTGACGAGTTTCTCCGAGCCGTCGTCGTACTCGCCGCCGACGATCCGGAAGATGTCCCCGTCCCGGCAGGACTTCAGACGCGCCACCTCGCGCAGCTCGGCGCAGCTGCCGACGGCCGCCTCGAGCGAGTTTTCCGGTTCCTTCGCCGTCGAGCCGAGCGTGCCCAGCGAGAGGGCCGACGCCCGGCGCACGCCCTCGGTCTCCCCCAACTGCCGGGCGACGTCGTTCAGCGGGACGTCGCCGTGCACGGAGATCGTCATCTGGGCGCGGTTCAGGTCGTTGTCCGTCTGCTTGCTGTAGTCGCCCTCGACCCCGGAGAACAGCATCTGCAGCGCGATCGCCCCGGCCACCGCGACCGCGATGCCGTTGACCATGCGGGCGGCCGAGCCACTGCTCAACTGCAGCCTGCGGATCGCCAGTTGCCAGGAGACCGACCCGGAGTTCAGCCGGGCCACCACGGCCTCGACCAGCCAGGGCAGCAGTGTGGTGACGCCGACCAGCAGCAGCACGGTGCCGCCGATGACCATCCACTCGTTGAAGTTCCCGTTGTCGTTGCCCTGCCCCACCATCGGGTAGAGCAGCGCGAGACCGCCCACCGGCAGCAGCAGCCGCCACCACAGCCGACGGCGCGGGGGCTTCGTCGTACGGACCACACCGAGCGGCTCGATGACGACCCCGCGCAGCGCGAACAGCGTCACCAGGACCGCCGCGGCCGGTACGGCGACGGCGACCAGCAGGGCGAGCGCGATCGACGGGTTGAGGTCGCTCGGGAACACACTGATGTCCCGCACCTTCAGCAGGGTCGCCAGGTGACGCCCCGCCAGGAAGAAGCCGGTGCCGAGGACGAGACCGAGCAACGCTCCGGCGAGCGCCTCGCCGCCCGCGACCCGGCGCGCCATCCGCCCGTCCGCGCCGACCAGCCTCAGCGCCGCGAGCCGACGGTCGCGGCGCTCGCCGCCGAAGCGTACGGCCGCCGCGATGAAGACGCCGACGGGCAGCAGCAGCACCACGAAGATGATCATAATGAGCAGGATCAGGATCGGGTCCAGCGGGTCGTCCGCCATCTTGGAGGAGGGGCCGAAGTAGTCGATCCGCTCGACGGTGCCTCCGGACAGCTGGTTCTCGAGCCCCGCCCCGCCCGCGTAGTAGGCGAGTTCGGTGGGCCCGATCAGGCCGGGCTGGTCGATGGTGCCGGTGACCCGGTAGGGGATGCGTTCGCGCAGCAGCTTGCCGGAGTCGGAGTTCAGCAGCTTCTGCAGCGCGGGCGAGGCGATCATCTCGCCCTTCGCGGGAAACTTGTCCACGCCCGGCGGCAGCGGCGCCAGCGCCCCCTCGGGCTCCAGGAGCCGGCCCCGTACGTCGTCACCGCGGTACTCCGTGCCGACGTTGGCGATGATCAGCGTGTCAACCGCCTTCGGCAGCACCGTCCCGCTGTACGTGAAGTCGTCCCGGGCGCTCCCGCGGCGGTCACGCTCGGACAGCGCGCTCGGGATCGCGGTCGTCAGCAGCAGCAACGCCACCCCGAGCCCCACGCCGACGGCCGTCAGCAGGGCCCGGACCCATCCCTCGCGTCCGCCGGCGAAGGCGAACCGCACGCCCATGCCCAGATCCTTGGCCCACTGGGACGCGGCACTCATACGACGCGCTCCATGTCCCGGGACTTGCCGTCCCGTACGACGATCTCGCGGTCGGAGTAGGCGGCGACGCGCGCCTCGTGCGTGACGAGGACGACGGCGGCGTTGGTCGAGCGGGCGGCGTCCGTCAGCAGCTCCATCACGCGCTCGCCGTTGAGGGAGTCGAGCGCGCCGGTCGGCTCGTCGGCGAACAGCACGCGCGGTTTGGTGACCAGGGCCCGGGCGACGGCGACGCGCTGCCCCTGACCGCCGGAGACCTCACCGGGCCGCTTCTTGCCCAGGTCGTCGACCTCCAGCCGCTCCATCCAGGTCAGTGCCGCCTTCTCGGCCTCCTTGCGGGAGATTCCGTTCAGCCGCAGCGGAAGGGCGACGTTCTCGACACAGGTCAGCTCCGGCACCAACTGCCCGAACTGGAAGACGAACCCGAACTCCGAGCGCCGCAGGGCGCTGCGCTGGGCGTCGCCCATGGTGGCCAGTTCGCGGCCGTTGTACGTGATGGACCCCGAGTCGGGCGGCACGATCCCGGCGAGACAGTGCAGCAACGTCGACTTGCCGGAGCCGGACGGCCCCATGACGGCGACGACCTCGCCGGGGTGGATCGAGAACTCGGCCCCGTCGAGCGCGAGGGTCGGGCCGTAGGCCTTGCGCAGCTCCTGGGCCGCGAGCAGGGAACCGGGAGGAGGGGTCACTTGGTCACCACCTCGGCCAGCTTGTCGAGACGCGCGGCGGTGAGTTCCAGCCAGCGCAGGTCGGCCTCGAGGTGGAACAGGGCGTGGTCGCAGATCAGCTGATCGGCGAGGTCCCCCTTGCGCTTGCGGTCGGTGAGGATCCGCATCATCCGCAGGTGCTCGGCGCGCTGGGTGTCGAGGATGTCGGCCGCGTTGCGCCGGGTGAGCAGTGCGAGGACGACCTTGGTGTAGAGCGTCGACTGGAGGTACGGCTCCGGCTTCTCGGGCGTCGCGAGCCACGTCTGTACGTCGGTGATCCCGGCGTCCGTGATGGCGTACCGCTTGCGCTCGGGCCCGCCGCCGGGCTCGATCCCGTCGACCTCGACGAGGCCGTTCTTCAGCAGCCGGGACATCGTCGAGTAGACCTGGCCGTAGTGCAGCGGCCGGTCGTGACCGAACTTCTCGTCGAAGGCCCGCTTCAGGTCGTAGCCGTGACACGGGCCGGACTCCAGGAGCCCCAGGAGGGTGTGACCGATGGACATGACCAGGACACTACATGGGGTGTATACGCCCTATGTATACGCGGAGTGTGTAGATCATGGCGGGGGGTGTGAAGGTGCAGGTGGGACGCGATTGTCACGGTTCTGCTACATGGCGATGGCAGGGGGGAGACCCCATGGGCCCGCGCCCGTCCGGCCCGGTCGGAGTGCACGGACGGGACGGGCTTGGCCGCATCCGGCCCGGCCGGCGTGCACGGGCGAGACCGGCTCGGCCACATCCAGCCCGTCCGGCGTTTGAGGACGAGGCCGTTCAGGCCGACGGGGGCCTGGGGGCGGAGCCCCCGGGGGGCCGGCCCCGACGGGGAAGAGGCCCCGTGTCCCGCGGAAGCCGGCCCGCGTCGGCCAATGCCTTCCGCAGCAGAAACTCGATCTGCGCGTTGGCCGAGCGCAGCTCGTCCCCCGCCCACCGCGCCAGCGCCTCGTACACGGACGGATCCAACCGCAGCAGCACCTGCTTGCGCTGCTGCGGCCGACGCTGAGGGGCCGAGCCCTCGGAGGGAACCGTCACTGGTAGAGCGTCCCGGTGTTGAGGACCGGCTGCGGGGACCTGTCGCCGCACAGCACCACCATCAGGTTGGACACCATCGCCGCCTTCCGCTCGTCGTCCAGCTCCACGATGTCCCGCTCGGAGATCCGCGCGAGCGCCGCCTCGACCATGCCGACCGCCCCGTCGACGATCTGCCGCCGCGCCGCGACCACCGCACCGGCCTGCTGCCGCTGGAGCATCGCGGAGGCGATCTCGGGAGCGTATGCGAGATGCGTGAAGCGCGACTCGATGATCTGCACCCCGGCCGCCTCCACGCGCGCGTGCAGTTCGGCGGCGAGCTTCTCGGTGATCTCCTCGGCGTTCCCGCGCAGGGAGAGGCCGCCCTCGTCATGGGCGTCGTACGGGTACTCGATGGCGATGTGCCGCACCGCCGCCTCGGTCTGGGTGGAGACGAACTCCAGGAAGTCGTCGACCTCGAACGTGGCCTGCGCGGTGTCCTCGACCTTCCACACCACGACCGCGGCGAGCTCGATCGGGTTTCCGTAGGCGTCGTTGACCTTGAGGACGGCCGTCTCGTGGTTGCGGACCCGGGTCGAGATCTTCGTGCGGGAGGTGAAGGGGTTCACCCAGCGCAGCCCGTCCTCCCGGATCGTCCCGCGGTACCGCCCGAAGAGCTGGACGACCCGCGCCTCGCCCGGCGCGACCATGTTGAGCCCGCACATCGCGAGGACCGCGGCGATCGCGACCAGGACTCCGGCGATGATCAGCGCCGCCTTGGCGCCGCCTCCGGACACCGCCGCGGTGCTGACGATCAACCCCGCGCCGGCCAGCAGCCCGACGAGACCCAGCAGCAGGGCGAGCCCGCCGCCGATGCTGTGCGCCGTGAACTCACGTACGCGTGGGGCGGGCATCTCGGGCACGTCGGCGGTGACGGGTGTGGTGTCGGTGGGCATGGGTGATTCCCCCGTTTCGTTCGCATTCATCCATGAAGCCTCGAGGGCTTCGTCTAGCTTCGAACTAGCTAAGTGATATCACTTTACCCCGCGCGAGCAACCCTATGCATCCCTGAGCCGTCGGTTCCGGTGGGACAGGTGCTGATTGTCACGTCCGCAAAAGACCGGATCGACAGCTCTTTGTCACAACTTCCGGTGTTAGCTTTCTGAGCTGACCTGAGCGGCGAACCTGTGTGGCAGGAGTGCACACAAGAGCGAAGCGGAGCGGAACACACCCATGGGACGAGCGGAAGACAGACGAGCGCGTCAGCAAAGCGGGCGCCGCGCCGCGCCCCGGCGCCCGTCCGGGATGCCCTCGGCCCCTGTGGGAGGCGAGTCGGCCACCGTGGTGGGCCCGCCGGCCGTCCAGGGCGGCCGGGCCGCGGCCCGCCGGGCGGCCAAGAGCGCCGGCAAGGGCGGCCCGGGTGGTGGCAAGGGCCGAATACGCCGGCTCTTCACCTGGAAGAAGATCCTCGGCACCTTCCTCGGCGCGTGCCTGCTCGGCATCGGCGCCTTCATCGCGCTCTATCTGGCCGTCGACATCCCCAAGGACAACGCGGCCGCCCAGGCCGCCCAGCGCCAGAGCAACGTCTACAAGTACAGCGACGGCAGCACCCTGGCCCGCGACGGCGAGGTCAACCGCGAGATCGTGGACCTGGCCAAGGTGCCGAAGAAGGTCCAGCGCGCCTTCGTCGCAGCGGAGAACAAGTCCTTCTACAAGGACAACGGCATCGACCTCAAGGGCACGGCCCGCGGTCTGCTGAACACCGTGATGGGCAAGGGCGCGCAGGGTGGTTCGACGATCACCCAGCAGTACGTCAAGAACTACTACCTCAGCCAGGAACAGACGGTCAGCCGCAAGCTCAAGGAGATGGTCATCTCCCTGAAGGTCGACCGCCAGCTGACCAAGGACGAGATCCTCGCCGGCTACATCAACACCAGCTACTACGGCCGCGGCGCCTACGGCATCCAGGCCGCCGCCCAGGCCTACTACCGCGTCGACGCCGAGAAGCTCAGCCCCGCACAGGGCGCGTACCTCGCCGCGTTGCTCCAGGCGCCGAGTCAGTACGACTGGTCGGCCGCGTCCGAAACCGGCAAGAAGCTGGTCACGGCCCGCTGGGACTACGTCCTGGACAACATGGTCGAGGAGGGCTGGCTCGAGCAGTCCGAGCGGCAGGGCATGACGTTCGAGGAGCCGAAGGAGCCGAAGCCCACCGCCGGCCGTGAGGGCCAGAAGGGCTATCTGATCGAGCTCGCCAACCAGCAGTTGGTGAGCCGGCTGATGAAGCAGGAGGGCATCACCCGCTCCCAGGCCGAGGCCGAGGTCGTCGACCAGGGCTGGACCATCACCCTGAACATCGACAAGAAGAAGCAGGCCGAGCTGGAGAAGGCCGCCAAGGCGCAGCTGACGAGCAAGCTGGACCCGAAGAAGCGCAAGGTCGACGGGAACGTCCAGGCCGGCGCGGTCTCCGTCGACCCCAAGACGGGGAAGGTCGTCGCCCTGTACGGCGGCGTCGACTACTTCAAGCACTACACCAGCAACGCCACCCGCACCGACTACCAGCCCGCCTCGACGTTCAAGCCGGTGATCCTGGCGGCCGCCCTGGAGGAGAGCGCCGAGACCCAGGACGGCGACCCGATCACCGCGAACACGATCTACGACGGCACCAGCAAGCGGCCGGTCGTCAAGGGCGGCAGCAAGGTCGGCTTCGCGCCCGAGAACGAGGACGACCAGGACTACGGCGACGTCACCGTCCAGACGGCGATGAACAAGTCCGTCAACTCCGTCTTCGCGCAGATGGGCGTCGACGTCGGCATGGAGAACGTCATGGACGTGGCCGGCAAGCTCGGCATGGACACCACCAACGAGCAGGCCGTGCCCGCCCAGACCCTGGGCACCATGGGCGCGAGCCCGCTGCAGATGGCCGGGGTCTACGCCACCCTCGACAACCACGGCAAGAAGGTCACGCCGAGCATTCTCAAGTCGGCCGAGCACAACAGCCGCGCGGTCGAGCTCCCGGACCCGATCGGCGAGCAGGTCATCAGCCCACAGGCCGCCGACACGGTGACCTCGGTGCTGACGGGCGTGGTCGACGACGGTACGGCCCGCACGTCCGTGGCGAACAACCCCAAGCGCGACGGCCAGAAGGTCGCCGGCAAGACCGGTACGTCCGACGACAACAAGTCGGCCTGGTTCACCGGTTACACGCCCGACCTGGTCACCTCGGTGGGCCTGTTCGGCGAGGACGCCAAGACCCACGCCCAGACCAAGATGTACGGCGCGGGCGGCGAGGACCGCGTCAATGGCGGTGGGTTCCCCGCGCAGGTCTGGGCGGCGTACATGTTCGGCGTGACGGACACGGACGCGAGGTTCGACCTCGACACCGACCAGGGCGCGGCCGTCCAGCCGACCTGGACCCCGACTCCGACCGAGGAGCCGACGACCGAGGAGCCGACGGACGAGCCGACGACGCAGGAGCCGACGGACGAGCCGACGACGCAGGAGCCGACGGACGAGCCGACGACGCAGGAGCCGACGGACGAGCCGACGACGGACGAGCCGACGGACGAGCCCACGGACGAGCCGACGGGCGACATCACCCTGGACCCGGCCAGACCCAACGACGATCGGTAGTGCAGCGCCCCGAAAGGGGCGCGGGGCTGCGTTTGACATGCGGTTCCGCCGCGCGGGCGCGACAAGCCACGACGAACCCGCAGGCGGGACCGCGCGGTCCCGCCTGCGGCGGCTAGCCGCGATTCAACTCGAACCACACGACCTTGCCGGTACTCAACCGGGTCGCGCCCCAGCGCCGGGCCAGCCGATTGACCAGGTAGAGCCCCCGGCCGCCTTCGTCCGTGGCCCGGGCCTGCCGCAGCCGTGGCAACTGCGGCACGTCGTCCCCGACCTCGCAGCGCAGCACATCGGTCCGCAGCAGGCGCAAGGTCACCGGCCGAGAGGCATAGCGCACCGCGTTGGTCACGACCTCGCTGACCAACAGCTCGACCGAGTCGGTGAGTTCCTCCATGCCCCAGCGCGCGAGGGCGCGGCGGGCCAGGCGCCGGGCGCGCCCGGGGGCGGCGTCCTCCGGCTCCAGGAACCAGTACGCCACGTCGCTGGGTGCGATCCCGTCGAAGCGGGCGGCGAGCAGTGCGATGTCGTCGTCGCGGTCGCCCGGGCCGAGCATGTCGAGGACCTCGTCGCACAGGGCCTCGAGGGGCGGCGGATGGTCGGGCCCGGTGAGCTGCGCGGTCGCGGCGAGCTTCTCGCGCAGCTGCTCTATGCCGGTCCACACGTCACGCAGGCGGGACTCGACCAGGCCGTCGGTGTAGAGGAGCAGGGTCGCTCCGGCCGGTGCGTCCAGTTCCACGGCCTCGAAGTCGACACCGCCGACGCCGATCGGGGCGCCCGCCGGCACCCGCAGCACCTCCGCGCGGCCGCCCAGGTGCAGCAGTACGGGCGGCGGATGGCCCGCGTTGGCGATGGTGATGCGGTGCGATACCGGGTCGTAGACGGCGTACAGGCACGTCGCCATGCGGTCGGTGCCCAGCCGCTGGGCCTGCTCGTCGAGGTGGTGCAGGACCTCCTGCGGGGGCAGGTCGAGACCGGCGAGGGTCTGGGCCGTGGTCCGCAGCTGGCCCATGATCGCGGCCGAGGTCATGGAGTGGCCCATGACGTCACCGACCACGAGGGCGACGCGGCTGCCGGGCAGCGGGATCGCGTCGTACCAGTCGCCGCCCACCCGGGCCGTCTCGGCCGCCGGGAGGTAGCGGGACGCCAGCCGTACGCCGGTCGGGCGGGGGAGCGTCTCGGGCAGCATGGTGCGCTGGAGCTCGTCGGCGATGTACGCCTCACGGCCGTACAGCACCGCCTTGTCGATGCCGAGCGCGCTGTGCGTGGCGAGCTGGGCGGCGACGAGGAGGTCGTCGGGCTCGAAGGCGAGGCGCTCCGGGCGGCGCAGGAACACCGCGGCGCCGATGACACGGCGCCGGCCGCGCAGCGGGGCGAGGATCGCGCGCTGACCGTCGGGGATGATCAACTCGCCGTCGTCGCCGAGCAGTTCGGGCAGGGCGGCGCGGGCGGCGGGCGCGTCGGCGAAGACGGGACGCACACCGCGCAGCACCTCGGCGAGCGCGCCGCCGGGTCGCACCTCGCACAGTTCGGCGGTGAGGGCGGACAGTTCCGACAGCTCGGTCGGCTCCGGCTGCTGCGCCCCCGAGGGCAGGAAGCTGCCTTCGGTGTCCCGCTCCTCCGGGATCCGGTCGGTGCGGCGCAACCGCAGCACGACGGGCCCCGTGGGCCGCTCGTCGCCGACCGGCAGCGGGTCGCGCAGATAGACCAGGATCGCGTCGGAGAAGGTCGGCACGGTCGCCCGGCACAGCCCCATCACGATCTCGTCCAGGTCGATGCCGCGGGCGATCCGCCGGGTGGCGGCGCCCACGAAGCGCAGCCGGTCACCGTCCCGCCGCATGGGCGTGGGCCGGCCGGGCACCACGCCCTGTCCGGTGCGCCGTTCGGCGGACGACTTCGGCGGCTCGGCGCCGGGCTGTGGCGGAATGGCCTCCGGAACGGGCCGCGGCCGGTGCGTGTCGGGCTCGGCGGCGACGGAGGGCTGCGAGTGCTCGGGGCCGTTGCCGGCGATGTCTGAGGGCTCCTTGCTCGGGCCGGACGGTGCGGTGGTGCCCGGCGTGGAGGGGGTCTCTCCGGTGCGTGCCTGCGCGGGTAAGGGGGTGCCTGCGCCTGCGCCGCCGGCAGGGCTGTGCGACGGCGTGGAGGGCCCAGGCGTGGGGTGCGGTGTCGACTGTGTCGAGGTACGCACGAGCGCCCCGCGGGACTCCGCGGGGTCGACGCCCGTCTCGGGGCGTTCGAAGGAGGTCGGCTGCTCCGTCACGCCTTTCGAATCCATCCGTCCGGGGCTGCGCGCCGCGCGTGCAGTTCGTCCCGCCGAAACTCCGATACCCGCAATACGTGCCCCAGGAACGGAATTCCCGCGTGGCCAGGGGCGGTTCCTGTGCCGCCGGTGGGGCGTCTGCTCCCAGGACCGGCGTCGAAAGCCCCGCCGGCCCTGGCGGCGTTGCCCTGGTAACCCTCGCTCACGTCCTGCCGCCCCTCGGTGACGATCGGTCAAGCCCGGCGCGCACTCCGGTAGTTGCCGCCCAAGTGCGCCCTTGCGGAGGACGATCCTACGTTTGTTGCCCGGGGGCGCATCAAGGGTCTCATGAGGACATGTGCGCGGGCGTGCGATCCCAGTCCTCAGGCAAAGAAGGTACAGCCCAGGTGGGATCCGGGCGCCAGTGCTGCCAGTCGTCCGAGAACGGCGGTCCCCAGGCGCGGATCACCTCGACCGCGCCGCGCCCCGCTTCGCGCACCCGCGCGGCGAGCCGGTCGTCCACCAGTCCGTCCCGCTGGGCCTGCGCGAACTCGTCCTCGTCCCGCCAGTGCCAACTGCGGTCCGGGTGCACCGAGATGTCGAGGAAGTGGTCCTCGGAGTCCACCCCGCCCGCCCAACGGGCCAGCGGCTGCTCGAGGTTCACGTACCAGTTCTTGAACAGCCATCCCGGCTCCCAGAACAGCCACACCGACCACGGCTCGCCGGGCCGCGCGAGCTTCAGCACACCGGTCCCGAACCACCGGTCGCGCTGGACGGCGCGCGGCTTGGTGTACCGCGTCTCCAGGGGTTCCAGGTGCACGGCCGTCCCGTCGGCGAGCACGGGCTTCACACACTCGGTGCCCGGAGCCAGCCATACGGCGAGGATCTCGTCGTCGTCCCGTACGACGGTGACGGGACGCGCGATGTGGAAGCGCCGGCCCGCGTTCTCCCGGTACCGCCACAGGATCTGGGTCCCGGGCGCCCAGAAGCGGGTCGACCCACCTGCTTCCACTTCCGTCGTCACCGCTCCACCGTCTTCCATGGACAGATATTAGGTGCCGCAGGCATACGACGCTGCGGTGTCCGTCACGGTTCACACCGTCGTGCCCAACGGTTACGGCCGTGTCATCCGCAGGACATCGAGGGCCTCGTCCAACTCCTCGACGGTGAGGTCACCACGCTCCACGTACCCGCCCTCCACGACGACTTGGCGGATGGTCTTCCGCTCCGCGAGGGCCTTCTTGGCGACCCTCGCCGCCTCCTCGTACCCGATGTACTTGTTGAGCGGCGTGACGACGGAGGGTGACGACTCGGCGTACTCCAGGGCCCGTTCGCGGTGGGCGACGATGCCGTCGACGGTGCGGTCGGCCAGCAGCCGGGACGCGTTGGCGAGCAGGCGGATGGATTCCAGGACGTTCTTCGCGATGACCGGAAGCATCACGTTCAGCTCGAAATTGCCCGCGGCGCCGGCGGTGGCCACGGTGGCGTCGTTGCCGACGACCTGCGCGGCGACCATGAGGACGGCCTCCGGAATGACCGGATTGACCTTGCCGGGCATGATCGAGGACCCCGGCTGGAGGTCGGGGAGGCTGATCTCGGCAAGGCCGGTACGCGGCCCGGAGGACATCCACCGCAGATCATTGGCGATCTTGGTCAGTCCGACGGCGATGGTCCGCAGCTGCCCGCTGGTCTCGACGATCCCGTCGCGGGCGCCCTGTGCCTCGAAGTGGTCGCGCGCCTCGGTGAGCGGCAGCCCGGTGGCGCGGGCCACCTCCGCGATGACGGCGGCGGAGAACCCGGGGGGCGTGTTGATGCCGGTGCCCACGGCCGTGCCGCCGAGGGGGAGTTCGGCGAGCCGGGGGAGGGAGGCATGCAACCGCTCGACGCCGTACCGCACCTGGGCGGCGTAACCGCCGAACTCCTGCCCCAGCGTCACGGGCGTGGCGTCCATGAGGTGGGTCCGCCCCGACTTGACGACATCGGCGAACTCCTCGGCCTTGCGCTCCAGCGACCCGGCGAGGTGCTCCAGCGCCGGGATCAGGTCGCGGGTGACGGCGGCGGTGGCGGCGATGTGGATGGAGGAGGGGAAGACGTCGTTGGAGGACTGCGAGGCGTTGACGTGGTCGTTGGGATGCACGTCACGCCCGAGCCGCTCGGTGGCGAGGGTGGCGACGACCTCGTTGGTGTTCATGTTGGACGAGGTCCCGGAACCGGTCTGGAACACGTCGACCGGGAAGTGCTCGTCCCACCGCCCCTCGGCGACCTCCGCGGCGGCGTCCTGGACGGCCTCGGCGATGTCCTTGTCGAGCACGCCCAATTCGGCGTTCACCTTTGCGGCTGCGCCCTTGATCCTGGCCAGGGCCTCGATATGGGCCCGCTCGATGCGCTGCCCGGAGATGGGGAAGTTCTCGACGGCACGCTGGGTCTGGGCCCGCCACTTGGCGTCGGCGGGCACCCGGATCTCGCCCATGGAGTCGTGCTCGATGCGGTAGTCGCTCATGCCTGAGTAAGCGTGCGGGGCGGCGGGGTTGTTCCTGCGCGTGGCCCATCCGGGTTCCACCGAAGGGTTTCGCCCCCGCCGCCCCTACCCTTCCCGTCCTGGGGGGGGGGGGGGGGGGGGGGCCCCCCCCCCCCCCCCCCCCCCCCGGGCGCGGGCGGGGCGGACGCGCGACGGAAGAAAACCAACCACCCGGG
>NZ_JBSGVW010000006.1:309869-330085 GCF_053608645.1 Streptomyces sp. NPDC055013 | reverse complement strand
GGGCCGGCCGGAGCGCTCAGAAGAAGTGCCGGCCGGTCAGCCGGTGGCGAGGAACTCGAGCGTGTCGATCACGCGGTTAGAGAAGCCCCACTCGTTGTCGTACCACGCGACCACCTTGACGTGGCGGCCGTCGACGCGGGTGAGGGCCGAGTCGAAGATCGACGAAGCGGGGTTGCCCACGATGTCGGAGGAGACGAGCGGGTCCTCCGAGTACTCCAGAACACCGGCGAGCGGCCCCTGAGCCGCGGCGCGGTACGCCGCCAGCACGTCCTCGCGCGTCACGTCGCGGGCGACGGTCGTGTTGAGTTCGACGATCGAGCCCACCGGCACCGGTACGCGGATCGAGTCGCCCGACAGCTTGCCGTCGAGGTTCGGCAGCACCAGGCCGATCGCCTTGGCGGCGCCGGTCGTGGTCGGCACGATGTTGACGCCGGCGGCCCGGGCGCGACGGGCGTCGCGGTGCGGACCGTCCTGCAGGTTCTGCTCCTGCGTGTAGGCGTGCACCGTCGTCATGAATCCGTGCTCGATGCCGGCGAGTTCGTCGAGCACCTTGGCCAGCGGCGCGAGCGCGTTGGTGGTGCAGGAGGCGTTCGAGACGATCGTGTGCAGGTCCGGGTCGTAGGCGTCGGTGTTGACCCCGAACGCGAGCGTGACGTCGGCGCCGTCCGACGGCGCGCTGACGAGTACCTTCTTCGCGCCCGCGTCGAGGTGGCCCCGGGCGGCCTTGGCCGAGGTGAAGCGGCCGGTGGCTTCCAGGACGATGTCGACGCCGAGTTCGGCCCACGGCAGCTGCGCCGGTTCGCGCTCGGCCAGCACCGTGATCCGACGGCCGTCGACGACGAGGGCGTCCCCGTCGACGGTCACCGGGCGCCCGAGCCGGCCGGCCGTGCTGTCGTAGGCGAGCAGCCGGGCGAGCGTGGCGGGCTCCGTCAGGTCGTTGACGGCGACGATCTCGAGGGCGCTGTCGCGCTCCAGGAGGGCGCGCAGCACGTTGCGTCCGATGCGGCCGAATCCGTTGATGGCGATGCGAGTCATGAGTGATGTCCCTTTCCTTCGCCACCAGGGTCGCCCGCGGCTCGCGCCGCTGACAGTGGCGGGATCGCCATGGTTCAAAAGGATCCCGCCACACCCTGCCGTCCCCCGCCACGCGGCACCGGGCGGGTCACTCGCCCCGGGTGAAGGTGCGCCGGTACTCACTCGGTGTGGTGCCGAGAATGCTCTGGAAGTGGAGCCGCAGATTCGCACCCGTGCCCAGCCCGACGTCGGCGGCGATCTGTTCGACGCTGCGCTGCGAGCGCTCGAGCAGTTCGCGGGCGAGATCGATGCGGGCGCGCATCACCCATTGCATCGGCGTGTAGCCGGTCTCCTCGACGAAGCGCCGGGAGAACGTGCGCGGCGAGACCTCGGCCTGCCGCGCGAGGGTGTCGAGGGTGAGGGGCTCACCGAGCCGGTGCAGCGCCCACTCGCGGGTGGCGGCGAACCGCTCGCCGAGCGGCTCGGGGACACTGCGCGGCACGTACTGGGCCTGACCGCCGCTGCGGTAGGGGGCGGCGACCAGACGCCGGGCCGCGTGGTTGGAGGCGGCCACGCCGAGGTCGCCGCGCAGGATGTGCAGGCACAGGTCGATGCCGGAGGCGGCGCCGGCCGAGGTGAGCACGCTGCCCTCGTCGACGAACAGCACGTTCTCGTCGACCTGGACGAGGGGATGCCTGGACACGAGGGCCCGCGTGTAGTGCCAGTGCGTCGTGGCCCGCCTGCCGTCGAGCAGGCCCGTGGCGGCGAGCGCGAAGGCGCCCGTCGAGATCGCGGCGAGCCGCGCGCCCCGGTCGTGGGCGGCGATCAGCGCGTCGACGACGGCCTGCGGCGGGTCGTCACGGTCCGGGAACCGGTAGCCGGGGACGAAGACGATGTCGGCCCACGCAAGCGCGTCGAGGCCGTGGTCGACGTAGTACGCGAGGCCGTCGCCGCCGGCCACCAGACCGGGTGTCGCCCCGCATACCCGCACCTCGTACGGCATGCTCGCGCGGGTCGTGAACACCTGCGCGGGAATTCCGACATCGAGCGGCTTCGCACCCTCGAGCACAAGGACGGCGACGCGACGCAGGGGGGAGGCTGGCACAGGAAGAGGTTACGTGGGGCGTGACTTCGCCCCGCCCGCTGCGTGGACCGGGCAACCGGCGCCGAGTGGCCAACTGACGTGCTCCGGCACACCCGTTCGCATGAACCCCCCAAAGACGCTCGCAACCCAAAATCGAACAGGCGTAGCATTGGGCCGTGGCTACGCCCTATGACTTTCCGAGTGACCTTCTCGCCGGTCAGGAGGAGCTGCATCAGGTCCGGGCCGAGCTGTCGGCCCTCCTGAAGCGGCTTCCCTGGTCGGTCACACCCCTGGACGGCTTCAGCGACGACAACGGCTGGCGCAAGGTCGAGCGCCCCGCCTCCCCCGGCTGGACCCAGGACGAGCAGGCCGAGGTGGAGAAACTCCGGCAGCGCGAGCACGAACTCGCGGTCTTCGTCAGCGGCCACCGCTTCTGGTCGGAAATCGCCGGGGCGGAGCGGGTGGACGCCCGCACCAAGCTGAAGCACGCCCACGCGCCGTCGGGCGACGAGCACTGAAACGCAGAGGACCCCGACCAAGAAGGCCGGGGTCCTCCACTGCTGTGGGCGCGGACGGTTTCGAACCGCCGACATCCTGCTTGTAAGGCAGGCGCTCTACCCCTGAGCTACGCACCCGAGAATGAGTCGACAGCCTACCTTGCCAGGGCCCATGCCCCGCAAACCCGTATCGCGGACGCCCGGGAGGACCGGGGAGGCCCTGGGGTTATCCCCACCACGGATCCGGGAGTGGCCCGGATCCCCCGGCGGGTCCCGGATCCGTACGGTCGAAGCATCGCCGCAACCCTGGGCCGTAAAGGTCGGCCGCAGGGAAGTCCTGAGGAAGTCCAGGGGGAGATCGTCATGGCCCGTACCGTTCCCGTCCGTGCTGTCATGGTTGCCGGGGCCGTCGTGGTGCTGCTGGGCGGGGTCACCGCCTGTGGGGCCTCCGCCGGGGACGACAAGGACCCTGAGCGGCGGTCCTTCGCGTTGGAGGGGCGGACGCTGACCGTCGACTCCGACGACTCCGCGCTGGAGATCGTCGCCGCCGACGAGAACAAGGCCGGCGTCGTGGAGGTGACCCGGTGGTTCCAGGGGTCGGTCGCGATCGGGTCGGATCCGAAGGTGACGTGGGCGATGGAGGACGACCGGCTGGTCCTGCGGGAGAAGTGCTCGGGCATGATCGCGAACTGCTCGACCAAGCACCGTATCGAGGTGCCGCGCGGCGTCAAGGTGAAGGTCGAGGACGGGGACGGAAGCGTGCGGGCGCGGGGGTTCCGGGACGCTTTGAGCATCCGTACGGGGGACGGGTCCGTGCGGGTCACCGACTCCAGTGGGCCGCTGGACCTGAGGACGGGCGACGGTTCGGTGCGTGTTTCCGACGTGTCCTCGCGGCAGGTCAAGGCGCAGACCTCGGACGGCTCGGTCCGGCTCGAACTCGGCACCGTGCCGGACCTGGTGGAGACCCGCAGCGGCGACGGTTCGGTGACGATCGAGCTGCCCCGGGCCACGTACCGCGTGTCCACCGAGACCGGTGACGGCTCGGTCGATGTGTCCGTGCCCCGGGACAACACCAGCTCCCACGTCGTCTCCGCCCGCACCGGTGATGGAAAAGTCACTGTCCGAACCGCGAACTAACCGGCCCGTGTGTTCGTCCTAAACCGGTGGGAGAATGACACCGGGCAGGGTGAATGACAGCACGGGAGAGGGATGTGACGGCGACACCTCCGCAGCCGAACTCGCCGTCAGTGCCGGGCGCGCAGGGTCATCCCGCGCGGCAGGCCCCGTTTCCCGTCCGTCAGGTCGCTCACGTCCCTGACATGGATCGCGTCTCGCGCGGTGCGGTCCGTATCGCCCGGGGCGCCCGTCTCGCCGTCCGCGACACCCTCGCCCTGGTGGCGCTCCCCCTCGTGGCCGCCCTCGTCCTGCCCGCCGCGTTCGCCGGCGGCGGTACGCGGCGGTGGTTCGGCGGGCGGGCCGAGAGTCAGCGGGCCGAGGCGCAGGCCGCGAAGGATGCCGCGGCGGCGGCGTTCTACGAGCTGGACACCGCCCAGCGGGATCTGCGGATCTCGATCGAGACGATCACGGCGGTGGACGCCTCGCCGGCCGCCCGCCGGGCGATCACCGACTTCGAGGCGCTCGGGCGGCGTATCGACGAGGTCAGTCACCAGTACATCCAGGCCGTCGACGCCCATGATCTCGACCGTGACGACCTGGAGGCGTCGGCCGCATCCCATGCCCGTACGGAGCTGACGAAGGCCAAGGACGAGCTCGACAACGCCAAGCGCGAGCTGGACCGGTTCACGGACGGGCTCGGGCCGCTGCTCGGCAAGGCCGAGACACAGCTGGCCCGCCTCGCCCCGGCCGTCGAGCGTGCCCGGCAGGGCCTGCTGTCCGCGTCGAACGCCTTGGATGCCGTACGGGGGCCGGGGCTCAGGGCGGACGACCTCGCGGCCCGGCTCGCCGCCCTCGCGCCGGAGCTCACCAAGCTGAACCAGGGAGCCGGGCAGCATGGCGTCCCGCAGACGCTGGAGCGGGCCGAGCGGGTCGCGCGGGAGGCGGAAGCGGTCCGGGTGGAGGCCGAGCGGCTGCCGGAGAAGGCCGCCGAGATCGATCACCGGCTGGTGTCGCTGCGGACGCGCGCGCAGGCGCTGACCACGCGTGCCGGGCAGGTGGAGCCGGTGCTGAGCGAGCTGCGGCGGCGGTTCACGGTGGCCTGCTGGCAGGACCTGCAGAGCGTCCCGGACCGGGCCGGGGAGAACGTACGGCAGGCCGAGCTGAAGCTGAAGGAGGCGCAGTCCGCGCGCGACGAGCAGCGCTGGCCGGACGCCACCGCGCTGCTGTCGACGGTGCGTGCGCTGCTGAACGGCACCGACGAGTCGGTGTCCGCCGCCGGTGACCGGCTGCGGCAGCTGAACGCCGTGCAGAAGGATCCGCAGCAGGAGATCGACCGGACCCGTTTCGCGATCCGGGACGCCCAGCGGCTGGCCATGGCGGGGCGGAACACGCCGGATCCGCGGCACGCGCGCCCGCTGGACGACTCCGTCGCGCGGCTGGAGCGGGCCATCGGCACACTGGAGGGCCGCCACCCGGACTACTGGCACTTCCTGACCGAGACCGAGGCGGTACGGCAGACGGTGGCCGGGGTCGTCGCCCAGATCCGCGAGGAGCGCGGGGCCGGACACTGACGGGGCTAACCTGTGCGCATGCCTCGCTATGAGTACCGCTGCCGCAGCTGCGGCGACACGTTCGAACTGAGCCGTCCGATGGCGGAGTCCTCCGACCCGGCCGCGTGCCCTGCGGGGCATGAGGACACGGTGAAGCTGCTGTCGACGGTCGCGGTGGGCGGCACGGCCTCGGCTCCCGCCCCCGCGCCGAAGCCTGCCGGCGGCGGGGGCGGGTGCTGTGGTGGAGGGTGTTGCGGCTAGGTCGTGCGTGCGTTGTCGTCTGCGGGTGAGTGGGGGCTGGTCGCGCAGTTCCCCGCGCCCCTCAGGGCGCTGTCGTCCCGGTCGCTTTCAAGAACTCCCTCAGGATCCGCTCCCCCGCCAGCACCCCCCGCTCCGGCAGCGCGCTGATCGCCGGGGCGGTGAAGTCGGTGTCGGCCAGCTCGCCGTGCCCCGGGCGCCAGCCCCGGTCGGCGGCGAGCAGCAGGTCGGCGTCCAGCAGGGAGTCACCGGCCGCCAGCGTCAGTTCCGCACCGGTGCGGCGGGCGACCTCGTGCATGGCGGCGCTCTTGGTGAGGGGCTTCGGGACGGCGTAGAGCTTGCGGCCCTGCAAGGACACCGTCCAGCCCCGGTTCTCCGCCCACACCGCTAGCTCCTTCACCCACTCCTCGGGCAGCAGCTCGCGCTCGACGACGAGGTAGGCGAAGAGGTCCTCGGCGATCCGGTGCTTGCGCACCCACGCCGGGGACGCCGTCGCCATCAGGTGGTCCTGCACCTCCGCGAGCGGCGCGCACTGCTCGGCCAGCCGGGCCAGGACCTGTGCGTTCCAGTCGGGGTCGGAGACGCCGTCGACGAGCAGGTGGCCGCCGTTGGCGCAGATCGCGTACGTGGGCTCGGGGCCCGGCAGGTTGATGCGCTGGTACTGCTTGCGGGTCCGGGTCGTCGTCGGTACGAAGACCGCCGCGTCGCCGAGGTCGGTCAGCAGCTGGGCCGCGGTCTCGGTCATGTACGACAGCGGCTTGCTCTCGTGCACCTCCACGCACAGCAGCCTGGGCGCCCGCGGGTCCGGCATGGTCAGCGCGAGGGCCGCGGCGGAGTAGATGAGCGTACGGTCGAGGTCGCTCGCCACCAGTACCGGCATCAGACGTTCACCGCCTTGCCGTCGGCACCCGTCGCGCCCCGCGTGTACTTGGGGTGGATCAACCCCACGCAGGTGTACGGCAGTTCGGTGACCTCTTCCACCGGGACCCCTCTCTGTTCGGCCAGCAGACGTACGTGGTCCAGGTCGGCTCCGGCGCCGGCCCGGGCCAGGATCTTCCAGGGCACCCGGCGCAGCAGCACGCGGGTGGTCTCGCCGACGCCGGGCTTGACCAGGTTCACGTCGTGGATGCCGTGCTCCTCGCTGATGCGCTCGACGGCGTCCCAGCCCTCCCAGGTCGGCTCGCGGTCGCCGGACAGCAGCTCCTTGGCCGTCGCCTCGACCGCGTCCACGACCTCCGGGAAACGCGCGGCCACGGCGTCCAGGAAGGCGACGGAGACGTCGGCTCCGGCGAGTTCGCGGTAGAACTTCGCGCCGTGGTAGTCGTTCGGGCCGACCAGGTCCGCGCGCAGGACCGTACGCGAAATCAAGCCGGACACCGTGGAGTTGAGGCACGCGGACGGGATGAGGAAGTCCTCGCGGGTGCCGTACGTTCGCACGCACGAGCCCGGGTCGGCCAGTACGGCGATCTCGGGGTCGAAGCCGGTGACGCCGTCGGACTTCTCGAACTCTTCCAGGGCCACGGCGAGTTCGCGGGTGATGGCGCCCTTGCCGGTCCAGCCGTCGACGAAGACGACATCACGCGGGTCGTGGTGCTGTGCCAGCCACCGCAGGGCGTTGGCGTCGATGCCCCGGCCGCGCACGATCGACACGGCGTAGTGCGGGAGTTCGAGGCCGTGCCGGAACTGGGCCCAGCGGCGCATGAGTACGCCCACGGGGGTGCCGGCGCGGGCGAGCGAGACGAGCACGGGGCGCGGCGACCGCTCGGCGAGCACGAGCTCGGTGACGGCGCCCACGGCCTGCGCCAGTCGCGCCGCCGACTCCTCCAGCGCCGCGTGGAACAGTGCCTGGTACTGCTCGCTCGGCTGGTACTCCACCGGCAGCGACTCGGCGTAGTGCGCGCCGCCGCTCTGGATCGCCTCCTCGCGTTCCTCGGTCGGCGCCTCCAGCGTCACGTCCGAGAGGTCCTGGAGCAGCCAGCCGACCTCCTGAGGGGCGTACGAGGAGAAGGCGGGGCCGCGCAGGGGCTCGGGCAGCATGGTGGATGTGTCTCCAGGAGAAACGGCGAGGTGCGGCGGCTCGGGGACGTACGACGGCACGACCGCGAGCAGGACGTGCGGGGTGTGGGCGGCGAGTTGCGCCAACAGGCCGTCGCCCGCGTGCAGTTCGGGGGTGTCGGCGGCCGAGTCGAGGACGGCTATGACGGCGTCGAAGCCGGCGCCCGCGATGTTGTAGGCGTAGCGCTCACCGGGGCCGTCGGCGGGGTCGTCGTGGGCCGGGAAGACGAGGCGGGTGCGTATCGCGTAGCCGGGGTCGTCGACGGCGAGGACGGGTGAGCGGGTGGTGGTCGAGTAGCGGACCTCCGCGTCGGCGACCTGCTCCAGCTCGCGGGCGAGCCTGAGCGGGGTGTACATCAGCTCCTCGAAACCGAGGACCAGGACGCTCCGCGCGTCAGCCGGGAGCGCTTCCGCCAGGCCGGCGGCCATGGCGGGGAGGGCGCGTTCGAGGCGGGTGCGGTGCTGCGGGGTGAAGCCGTGGCGACCACCGTCGGGGAGACCGCGGGGCCAGCGGAGTTCGACGCGGGTGGCGTGGGGGGCGGTGCGGTCGTCACCCGGGTGCGGGCCGGTGGGGGCTGATCGCGCAGTTCCCCGCGCCCCCAGGGGCGTGATCCGGCCGTCGCGTCCAAGGCTCGCGGCATCTGCCTCGCCCTCCGGCCCAGACGACACACGACCCGCCGTCGCCTCCCCGGACGCGGTGCCGGCATCGCCGCTGTCCGGGGGCGCGGGGAACTGCGCGACCAGCCCCGACGGTGCCGCGGACGACACAGGACCCGGCGCGGCACTCTCGGCCTCGTACCGCGCCACCAACGCCTGCCCCTTCTCCAGCACCCCCTCAGGCAGCTGTACGGTCCCCGAAGCGGCCGCCACCAGGTCGACCCGCGCACCTATCTCCCGCGCGAACTCCTCCAGCCGCCCCGCGTCCGCAGGCGACCGCATGTCGACCAGCGCCACCACGACGTACCGCCGCCGCGGATACCGCGAATGAAGATCCCGAACGGTGTTCAGCACCGTGTTCCCCGTGGAGAACTCGTCGTCGACCAGAACCAGCGGCCCGTCGCCGGCCAGCAGCGCCGGGTCCTCCGGCAGCAGCAAGTGGGACGTGGCGTGCGAGTGGGACTCCTCGAAGCCGCCCGCACGGGCCACCCCGGCGACCGGGCGGCGCGTGGAGTGCAGATACGGGGCGAGCCCCACACCGTCGGCGACGGAGTGGCCGAGCCCGGTCGCCGTCTCCGCGTAGCCGAGGACGACCGCCCTGGCGGCCTCCTCGGGGCCCAGCAGGTCCCGAACCCGGAGGCCGAGGGCGAAGCCGGCGCCGTACACCACGGAGGGCGACTGCGGTACGTGCTTGCCGAGCACGTTGGAGACGAGCAGATGTGCCCGCTTGGGGTTGCGGCGCAGGGCGAGCCCCAGCATCTGCGTGAGCCCGTCGTCGCCCACGAGCTGGACTCCGAGCCGCTCGGCGACCCAGCTCCCGGACCAGACCCCGTCGTTCACTGCGTTGTTCATGCGTCCCTTGGTCAGAAGTCGTACGGCCGGTGGATTGCGGTCGTTCGGCCTGGTCAGGCCGGGATTCCGGCGGCGAGCAGTTCCACGAAGCCGATGTCCTCGTTGGCCACACCGAACACCTCGGCCCGCAGCATGGTCCGCTCGGCCCACGCTCGGTGCGGCTTCACCTCGTTCATCTTGTTCGTGTACTGCGACCTCAGTACACCCCCGCCGCAGCGCTCGGGCTTCAGGATGTCCTTGGCGTCGCTGAACTCCTCGTGACTGACCACGGACAGTGCGTGCACGGGAAGTACGTGGGAGGGGTGGATGCAGGTCTTGCCGAGCAGTCCGTTGGCGTGGTCGAGCGTGATCTCGCGCAGCAGGCCGTCCATGGAGTGCTCGATGAGGGCCTCGCGCAGTTCCTCGGCCTGTCCTTCCAGGAAGGGGCTGCGGCGCAGCTGCGGCTTGAACATACGTTCCTGCACGCGGAAGTACTCCCACACCGGGCCGGTCACCGTGAACCCGGTGCCGTCGGCCCGCCCCAGCATGTTCACCACGTCGGCGATCACGGAGGCGACGATCTGGACGTCGTACGCGGTCATGTCCGGGGCCCGGCGCAGCCCGTACGAGGAGCAGAAGTCGGTGACGCCCAGGCGCAGGGCCAGCACCCGATCCCGGTACTTGTCGACGGAGCGGAAGATGCCCTCCAGGGTCTCCACGCGTGACTCGCGGTAGAGCAGGGTGGGCGATTCCAGCACCGGCATGGCGAACAGCCGGCGCCCGCTCTCGGCCTCGGCGAGGGCGAGGGCCTCCAGGAAGGGCATGCCGCGCTCTTCGGTGAACTTCGGCAGTACGAATCCGGACAGCAGTCCTACGGAGGGACCGAGCCGGCGTACGAGATCGGGGATCTGCTCGGGCGTACGGACCCGGATGAAGAGCAGCGGCAGGTCCGCGGCACCCTCGCGCCCGGCGAGGTCGGTGAACTGGCGGACCAGGTTCTCCTCGCCCTCCTCCACGTCCTCGTCGTTGATGGAGTCCTCCAGGCACAGCACCATCGAGACCACGCCGCGCCCGGCCTGCTTGACGATGTCGTCGGCGAGCTGCGGCCGGGTGGCCGGACTGTAGAGCGTGGCGCCCAGGGCCGCGGAGAGCAGCCTGGCCGGGGAGTCGGCGGAGAACTCGCACGGCTCCCGGTGGAAGAGGCGCTGCCGCACCTCCGGGGCGATGTGCCCGAAATGACGCATAGAGCTCCCCCGTGGTGACTCTGTGGCCCCTGTGACCGGTTCACAGGTGGCCGGTAATAGTACGTAGATACCCATGTCAGGGGTTCCCGACGGGCATGAATTTCTGGTAACGCGGACAAACACGGGCGCGCACGGCCTGTGCACCCCCGCGTTGTCGTGACCAGGACGGAGAGGGCAGGATGACCGCATGACGCACGCGATGTTGAAGGGGTCGAACGTCCCGCTCGAAGCCACGACGGTACGCGCCGTGCTGCGCTGGACGCCCGGGCAGGGGGTCCCGGATGTCGATGCCTCGGCACTTCTCCTCGGCCCCGACGGTCGCGTCCGCTCCGACGAGGACTTCGTCTTCTACAACCAGCCCCGGCACCCCTCCGGGCAGGTCTGGCGACTCGGCAAGAAGCGGGGCGCCGAGGGCCTCACCGACACGATCCAGACAGATCTGTCCGGTGTCGAGCCGAGCGTCGGCCAGATTCTGCTGGTCGCTTCGGCGGACGGCGTCGCCTTCGACCGCGTACGGGACCTGCGCATCCTGCTGTACGACGCGGCGGCCACCGACGGTGATCCGCTGGCGTACTTCGACATCAAGCCGGAGACGGGCGAGGAGACGGCCCTGATCTGCGGCGAGCTGTACCGCCGCGGCGAGGGCTGGAAGTTCCGCGCCCTGGGCGAGGGCTACTCGGACGGCCTCAGGGGCCTGGCCACGGACTTCGGCATCTCGGTGGACGAGTCGGAGATGTCCGAGGAGCCCGCGTCGGCCCCCGCGCCGGAGATCTCCCAGCCCCTGCCCCCGGAGCAGCCGACGACGACGGTCCCGCCCCAGCCGTCGTACGGCTACCCCCAGCAGCCCCCGCCGACCCAGCCGGCGTACGGCTACCCCCAGCCGACCAGCCAGCCGGCGATGGCCCAGTCGGGTTACGGCTACCCGCCTCCGGTGACGGCGGTGGCCCCGGCCGCGGATTTCCGCCTGCCACCGCAGGGCCCGCAGTTCATCGGGCGGTGACGGGAGTGCCCCGTCAGGGGCACCGCCACATCGCACAAGGGCCCGAGCCGGGGGCCGGCTACTTCTCCGCCTTCGTCTTGTATCCCCGCCCCCACTGCAACCCCCACCCGAACAACCGATCCAGCTCTGCCTGGAAGCCGTAGACGAACTTGACCTCCCGGCGGACCCAGATCTCCCCCTTCACGTTCTCGATCATCACCACCGCACAGGACCGGGCCTGCGGGTGCCGCTCGTCGAGGCCTATCTCGATCCGGGGACCGTTGCTCGGATACAGGGTGACGATCGCGTGCGTACGGTCGAAGGCCGGCGTCTGGTCGTAGATGTACACGAAGACCAGCAGCCGCTTGATGTTCTCCCGGTGGTCGAGGTTGACGTAGATCGTCTCGCCGGACGCCGAACCGAACCGGTCGTCGCCGCTGAGCTTCACGTACGGCGGCGCGTTGACGTCGCCGAGGAACCCGCCCAGCGGCTGGACGACGCCCTTCGTCCCGTCGGTGAGTTCGTACAGCGCCCCGAGGTCGAGGTCGACGTTGACCATGCTCTGGCTGTGCCCGAGCACCTCCGGCGGCTTGAGTGCCTTGAAGGGGTGCCGCAGCAGACTCTCCCGCTGCGACCCGCCGATGTCGGACGTGCGCATGCGCCACGTCAGGTTGACGCGCAGATGCCCCGTGGCGGCGCCCTGCTTGGTGAGCGAGACGCGGTCGTGCCGCTTCGTCAGCTCGATCGAGTTCGACGACGCGCTGCCCGAGTCGAACTCGGCCGCCCGCCCCCGCCAGAGTCCGTCCAAGAAGCCCATTCCGCCCCCACGTCCCGCTAAGCCCCGCGTTCATCTGGAAAACCGACGGGGCGGCCGGACGTCCGGCCGCCCCGTCGAGAGCGTTCCTCACCCGCAGGGGTGTCACACCCCGGACGAGACCTCAGTCTTCTTGTCCGATCCCTCGGCTTTTCCCTCCGCAGCCGCCAGCGCGCGGTTGCGGCGGACGGAGGACCAGAAGGAGGCACCGATCAGGACCACACCGATCAGGCCGGTGATGATCTCGTTGATCTCGTACTGGATGGTGACCAGCAGGATCATGGCGAGCGCGCCGATGGCGTAGTGCGCGCCGTGCTCCAGGTAGACGTAGTCGTCGAGGGTGCCCTGGCGGACCAGGTACACGGTCAGCGACCGGACGTACATCGCGCCGATACCGAGGCCCAGGGCCATCAGGACGATGTCGTTGGTGATGGCGAAGGCGCCGATCACGCCGTCGAAGGAGAAGGACGCGTCCAGGACCTCGAGGTAGAGGAACATGAAGAAGGCGGCCTTGCCCGCCATGGCGACGGCGGACCGTGGCTTGCCCGAGCGCTCGGCCTCTTCCTCGGCCTCGTGCTCGCGTTCCTCCTCCTCTTCGAGCTTGTCCTCGAAGAAGCCGGAGAGACCGCCCACGATCATGTAGGTGATCAGGCCGCCGATGCCGGAGAGCAGGACCGTCTCCGCCTTGTCCACGTGCGCGCCGCCGTGCTGGTGGGCGTTGGCCGCGAAGGTCAGCGAGGAGATCAGCAGGACGATCAGCGCGATGCAGACCGACAGCATGTCGACCTTGCCGAGCTTGGCCAGCGGACGCTCCAGCCAGCCGAGCCACTTGATGTCCCGGTCCTCGAAGATGAAGTCGAGGAAGATCATCAGCAGGAACATGCCACCGAACGCGGCGATCGCCGGGTGTGCGTCGGTGACGAGCTCCTGGTAGCGGTCCTTGTCGCTGAGCGCGAGGTCGACAGCCTCGATCGGGCCCAGCGAGGCACTGATCGCGACGATGACGACGGGGAAGACCAGCCGCATACCGAAGACGGCGATCAGGATGCCGATGGTGAGGAAGATCTTCTGCCAGAAGGCATTCATCTTCTTCAGAATTCCGGCGTTGACCACCGCGTTGTCGAACGACAGCGAGATCTCCAGCACGGAGAGGATCGCCACGACGCCGAAGGCGGTCCACCCCCCGAAGAGGACCGCTGCAACGAGGCCGAGCGCGGTGACCGCGAACGACCAGCCGAAGGTTTTCAGAACCACTGGCTACCCAATCCCTGTGTGTACGGGTCCGACCCGCGCACTCGGCTTTACGAAACTTTGAACCGAAGTCTAGTCGGCCACCCTTCGTACCCCACCGGGGCCCGGCTTTTGCTCATATCGCGTTAGGAGACGCTGACCCCGAAGTCGAGTGCGATGCCCCGGAGTCCCGACGCGTACCCCTGTCCCACCGCTCGGAACTTCCACTCCCCCTGGTAGCGATAGACCTCGCCGAAGATCATCGCGGTCTCGGTGGAGGCGTCCTCGCTCAGGTCGTAGCGGGCGAGTTCCTGGCCGTCGGCCTGATTCACGACGCGAATGAAGGCATTGCTGACCTGGCCGAAGGTCTGGCCGCGCTCGTCGGCCATATGGATCGAGACAGGAAAGACGATCTTGTCGCATTGGGCCGGCACCTTGGAGAGGTCGATCAGGAGCGACTCGTCGTCGCCGTCACCCTCGCCGGTGAGGTTGTCCCCGGTGTGTTCCACCGAGCCGTCCGGGCTCTTGAGCTGGTTGTAGAAGACGAACCACTCATCGCCCAGCACTCGTCCGCTGCTGCACACCAGTGCGCTGGCGTCGAGGTCGAAGGGGGCTCCGGTGGTGGAGCGCGCGTCCCAGCCGAGCCCGATCATCACCTGGGTGAGATTGGGTGCGGCCTTGGACAGGGAGACGTTTCCTCCCTTGGCGAGCGTGACGCCCATGATGCTGGTCCTCCCCGCGTGATGCTTGTTTGGTTGTCCTGCGCATCCGGCGCCGCACCCAAACGGGAGCGGCGCCGGACTCAGCCAGTGGTGTCCTGAACGGTCACCTCCGATGTCGAACTCAGACGTTCACACCGAAGTCCTGCGCGATACCGCGCAGACCCGACGCGTAGCCCTGACCGATGGCGCGGAACTTCCACTCCGCACCGTGCCGGTACAGCTCGCCGAAGACCATCGCGGTCTCGGTGGACGCGTCCTCCGAGAGGTCGTAGCGCGCGATCTCGGCGCCGCCGGCCTGGTTGACGACGCGGATGAACGCGTTGCGCACCTGACCGAAGGACTGCTGACGGTTCTCGGCGTCGTAGATCGACACCGGGAAGACGATCTTCTCGACGTCCGCCGGGACGCCGGCGAGGTTGATCTTGATCTGCTCGTCGTCGCCCTCGCCCTCACCGGTGAGGTTGTCGCCGGTGTGCTCGACCGAGCCGTCGGCGCTCTTGAGGTTGTTGAAGAACACGAAGTTCGCGTCGCTGGCGACCTTGCCCTCCGCGTTCGTCAGCAGCGCGCTGGCGTCGAGATCGAAGTCGGTGCCGGTCGTGGTGCGGATGTCCCACCCCAGACCGACGATGACCGCAGTGAGGCCCGGGGCCTCCTTGCTCAGTGATACGTTGCCGCCCTTGCTGAGGCTGACTCCCACGAGTCCTCCATTGGTTTCCAGGGGCGGGGAGCCCCGCCGTGCGTGTGATATCGGATCAACGAGTCGATCCTAGTAACGGGTTCCCGTGGCTTGCATGCCTTGGTACCGAAGAATCCCGGGTGTCGGTCACCAGAGGGACCGGACGGGATCAGAGGGTGTCGAGCGCCTTGACGTACTCGCTCAGGTCGCGCGCGTCCGGCAGGGCGTTGACGACGGTCCAGCGGACCACGCCCTCCTTGTCGATGACGAAGGTGCCGCGCACCGCGCAGCCCTTGTCCTCGGCGAAGACGCCGTAGGCACGGCTGACCTCTCCGTGCGGCCAGAAGTCGCTGAGCAGCGGGTACTCCAGGCCCTCCTGCTCGGCGAAGACGCGCAGGGTGTGGATGGAGTCGTTGGAGACGGCGAGGACCTGCGTGTCGCGGTCGGCGAACTGCGGCAGGTTGTCGCGCACCTCGCACAGCTCGCCGGTGCACACGCCGGTGAAGGCGAAGGGGTAGAAGAGCAGGACGACGTTCTTGGAACCGCGGAAGTCGGAGAGCTTCACGGTCGCGCCGTGGTTGTCCTTGAGCTCGAAGTCGGGGGCCTTGTCGCCGACCTGGATCGCCATCGTCGTGAATGTCCCTTCGGTGAGGCTGTTCGGGTGGCATCCACCCTACGCAGCGATCTCCGGGGCACACGCATGAGCCGGGCTGGACTTTGCAGTCCAGCCCGGCAAGGTGGGCCCGTACGGCGATCGTCTCAGCCGTGGGTCACTTCGATTCGGCTACTTCTTGGACTTCGCGGCCTTGGGCGTCACCAGCCGGCTGCCACTCCAGTCCTTGCCGACGCTGACGCTCTTGGACGCCGACAGACCCGCTGTGGTCGACGCTTCAGAGATGTCGCTGGGCTCCACGTAGCCGTCACGGCCGGTCTTGGGCGTGAGGAGCAGGATCGAGCCGCCTTCTTCGATGTACGTGGTGGCGTCCACCAGCGCATCCGTCAGGTCGCCGTCCTCGTCGCGGAACCACAGCACCACGGCATCGGCGACGTCGTCGTAGTCCTCGTCCACGAGTTCGCTGCCGACGACTTCCTCAATGGACTCGCGGAGTTCCTGGTCTACGTCCTCGTCGTAGCCGATCTCCTGGACCACCTGCTCGGGCTGGAACCCCAGCCTGACGGCAGGGTTCGTCCGCTCCTCCGCGTGGTCCGCGGTCGCGCTCACGGGTTGCCTCCTGATCATGTCTTGGGAATAACTCAGCCACGCGCGTGCGCGAAGCATTGGCCGTAGTCCACACGGGCGGGGCGGATCGCGCAAGTACCCGGCCGTTCAGACCGCCGAAACGGTGACGTTCCTGAACGTGTCACCGCAACTCCAGGCACGCCACCATCGTCTCAAGGTGACGCGCACCACACCAATCTGCCCCCTTTGTGCGTTTGGGAACCATCCATGGTCACTCCGCCGTTCACCAGGCCCCGGGTTACCTCACAGTAGAGATGACGTTTGGCGCCCCGAGGTACACGATGGGGAGCGGTGCAGACCCTGAGAAACACGGCCCTCTGACAGGTAAGGAACAGCGTGGCTTCCGGATCAGATCGCAACCCGATCATCATTGGCGGCCTTCCGAGTCAGGTTCCTGACTTCGATCCCGAGGAAACCCAGGAGTGGCTCGACTCCCTCGACGCCGCCGTGGACGAGCGCGGCCGGGAGCGGGCCCGCTATCTGATGCTGCGGCTGATCGAGCGGGCCCGCGAGAAGCGCGTGGCCGTGCCCGAGATGCGCAGCACGGACTACGTCAACACGATCGCCACCAAGGACGAGCCGTTCTTCCCGGGCAACGAGGAGATCGAGCGCAAGATCCTCAACGCGACCAGGTGGAACGCCGCGGTCATGGTGTCCAGGGCCCAGCGCCCCGGCATCGGCGTCGGCGGTCACATCGCCACGTTCGCCTCCTCGGCCTCCCTCTACGACGTGGGCTTCAACCACTTCTTCCGCGGCAAGGACGAGGGCGACGGCGGCGACCAGGTCTTCTTCCAGGGCCACGCCTCCCCGGGGATCTACGCGCGCGCGTTCCTGCTGGACCGCCTCAGCGAGCAGAACCTCGACGCCTTCCGGCAGGAGAAGTCGAAAGCGCGCCACGGCCTGTCCAGCTACCCGCACCCGCGGTCGATGCCGGACTTCTGGGAGTTCCCGACCGTGTCCATGGGCCTCGGCCCGATCGGCGCGATCTACCAGGCGCGGATGAACCGCTACATGGAGGCGCGCGGCATCGCGGACACCTCCAAGTCGCAGGTGTGGGCGTTCCTGGGCGACGGCGAGATGGACGAGCCGGAGTCGCTGGGCCAGCTGTCCATCGCCGCGCGCGAGGGCCTGGACAACCTCACCTTCGTGGTGAACTGCAACCTGCAGCGCCTCGACGGGCCGGTGCGGGGCAACGGCAAGGTCATCCAGGAGCTGGAGTCGATCTTCCGAGGCGCCGGCTGGAACGTCATCAAGCTGATCTGGGACCGCACCTGGGACCCGCTGCTCGCACAGGACCGCGACGGCCTCCTGGTCAACCGGATGAACACCACCCCGGACGGACAGTTCCAGACGTACGCCACCGAGACCGGCGCCTACATCCGCGACCACTTCTTCGGCGACGACCAGCGGCTGCGCACGATGGTCGAGGGCATGACCGACGACCAGATCCTGCACCTCGGCCGCGGCGGTCACGACCACAAGAAGATCTTCGCGGCGTTCTCGGCGGCCAAGGCGCACAAGGGCCAGCCCACGGTGATCCTGGCCAAGACGATCAAGGGCTGGACGCTCGGTCCCAACTTCGAGGGCCGCAACGCCACGCACCAGATGAAGAAGCTGACGGTCGACGACCTCAAGCGCTTCCGCGACCGGCTGCACCTGCCGATCGCGGACAAGGACCTGGAGAGCGGGCTCCCGCCGTACTACCACCCGGGGCGGGACTCCGAGGAGATCCAGTACATGCACGACCGCCGCAAGGGGCTCGGCGGGTACGTCCCGACGCGTGTCGTGCGGTCGAAGCCGCTGGCCCTGCCGGACGACAAGACGTACGCGACCGTGAAGAAGGGCTCGGGCCATCAGTCGATCGCGACGACCATGGCCTTTGTCCGTCTCCTCAAGGACCTCATGCGGGACAAGGAGCTCGGCAAGCGGTTCGTGCTGATCGCGCCGGACGAGTACCGCACGTTCGGCATGGACTCGTTCTTCCCGAGCGCGAAGATCTACAACCCGCTCGGCCAGCAGTACGAGGCGGTCGACCGCGATCTGCTGCTCGCCTACAAGGAGTCGCCGCAGGGCCAGATGCTGCACGACGGCATCTCCGAGGCGGGCTGCACGGCCTCGCTGATCGCGGCGGGTTCGGCGTACGCCACGCACGGCGAGCCGCTGATCCCGGTGTACGTCTTCTACTCGATGTTCGGATTCCAGCGCACCGGCGACCAGTTCTGGCAGATGGCCGACCAGCTGGCGCGCGGGTTCGTGCTGGGTGCGACCGCCGGCCGTACGACCCTGACCGGTGAGGGTCTGCAGCACGCCGACGGCCACTCGCAGCTGCTCGCCTCGACGAACCCGGGCTGTGTCGCGTACGACCCGGCGTACTCGTACGAGATCGCGCACATCGTGCAGGACGGGCTGCGCCGGATGTACGGCGGGGACGCCGAGCACCCGCACGGCGAGGACGTCTTCTACTACCTGACCGTCTACAACGAGCCGATCCAGCACCCGGCCGAGCCGGAGAACGTGGACGTCGAGGGCATCCTCAAGGGCGTCCACCGCATCAGCGAGGGCCCTTCGGGGTCGATCCCGGCGCAGATCATGGCGTCCGGTGTGGCGGTCCCCTGGGCGGTCGAGGCGCAGAAGCTGCTGGCCGAGGAGTGGAACGTCAAGGCCGACGTGTGGTCGGCGACCTCCTGGAACGAGCTGCGCCGCGAGGCCGTGGAGTGCGAGGAGCACAACCTGCTGCACCCGGAGGAGGAGCAGCGGGTGCCGTGGGTGACGCGGAAACTGAGCGGCGCCGAGGGGCCTTTCGTGGCCGTTTCCGACTGGATGCGGGCGGTGCCGGACCAGATCGCGCGGTGGGTGCCGGGGACGTACCAGTCGCTGGGTGCGGACGGGTTCGGCTTCGCGGACACCCGCGGTGCGGCGCGGCGCTTCTTCCACATCGACGCGCAGTCGATCGTGGTGGGGGTGCTCACCGAGCTGGCCAAGGAGGGGAAGGTAGACCGGTCGGTGCTGAAGCAGGCGATCGACCGTTACCAGCTGCTCGATGTGTCGGCGGCGGACCCGGGGGCCGCGGGCGGCGACGCGTAGCGTCCGTCAACAGCTCGATGGGGTGGTGTGCCCGTGGGTGACCTGCGGGCACACCACCCCTTCACATTTCCTACGATGCGGCCATGAAGCGACCGCTCGCGCAAGTCCGTTGGGAACGGTTCACCCAGCGACCCCTTTTCGCCCTCGCCCTGGCCTTTGCCGTGGCCTATGCCGTGCCGATCGTCTCGCCCGACGCGGGGCGGGACGTGGTGGACGTGTGCCTCGCGGTGGAGTGGGTGGTGTGGGGCGCGTTCGCGGTGGACTACGTGGTCCGGCTCGGACTCGCGGAGCGGCGCGGGGAGTTCGTGCGGTCGCACTGGCTCGATCTGTGCGCGGTGCTGCTGCCGCTGATACAGCCGCTTCGGCTGCTGCGGCTCGTGTCGACGCTGCTGTTGGTGGGGCAGCGGGCGCGGATGGCTTCGCAGATACGGCTGACCACGTATGTCGCCGGGGCGGTGGTCGGGCTGCTGATGTTCGGGTCGCTGGCGGTGCTGTCCGTGGAGCGGGACTCGCCGGACGGGAACATCAAGACGCTGGGTGACGCCGTGTGGTGGTCGTTTACCACCATGACGACGGTCGGGTACGGGGACCATGCGCCGACCACCGGGGTGGGGCGGATGCTCGCGGTGGGGCTGATGCTGTCCGGGATCGCCCTGCTGGGTGTCGTGACCGCGAACATCGCCGCGTGGTTCATAGCGCGGTTCGAGAAGGACGACGTGGAGGAGCGGCGGCAGACGGAGGCGATACGGATGCTGACGGAGGAGGTTCGGGCGTTGCGGGCGGAGGTCGCTTCTCTGTCGGGGGCGACCGTGCCGGGGCAGGTTGCGGAGGAGCAGCCTCGTTGACTGGGGGCCGGGGTTGGGGCTCGCCCGCGGCGGCGGTAGCGAGGCGGTCGGCTCCGGTTGCTGGGGAGCAGCCCCGTTCGGCCCGCGGCCCGGCGTTGAGGCTCACGCCGGGTCGGTACTCGCCCGCGTCGGCGGGGTGCCGCTGCGCCCACCCGTGTCGCCCCAGCGGCACGACTGCCCGCAGTTGGGCTGGCGAAGCGGATCCGGCACGGATACCCGCAGCTAGGGAGGGCCCGGCGCACGCGACTGCGTTGACGCAGGCGGGCGCGGCCGCATCCGCAGCAGGTCGCGCAGCCACACCGGCATGCCGGTTGCCCGCA